>JBJEQN010000035.1:0-18415 GCA_051881775.1 Oscillospiraceae bacterium
TCCACAGGTTACGGCTGCGCATCATTCGCTCCTGCTTCTCGCCGAGGATTTCATGCTGCTTGTCCGAAAGCCAGTCCTTCATGCCGAAAAGCCTTACGTCCTTTGCGTAGTCGAAGTCCTGAGTTGTGCGCTCCATGTAATGTATCTTGCGCCATACGGGAGCGAGCCTGTCCCAGACTTCCTTTCTGTCCTTTTTCACGGTGTAGCGGAAGAAAAGGAACTGCACAACGGACAGCGCCGCAATTATCAGCACAAGCCGCCAGTCCAGCGCCGCAACAACGGAAAAGGTGGTCACCATAACAAAAAGCTGTACGCCCAGGGAGTAGACCGAGTGTATAAGTCCCTCAACGCCGTTGTTGTTGCCGCCCGTGGCTTCCTCCGCCTTGCTTTCCATATCAAGTATGTCGGGACGTTCAAGAGTCTGGTAGTTCATGGAAAGGGTCTTTTCCGCACGTTCCGTAATAACGTGCATACGCACACCGATGGCGTTGTACCAGCGCTTGTTGTCGGTAACGGTGTTTATTATCATGCTGACGATCTCCACCGCCGTTGTGATGATAAGCAGCTTTATAAGGGGAGCAATGTCCTTTTCGGGGCTGTTTGCCTGCTGTTCAACAATGTCAAGGACAAACTTTCCGATAATGCTCCACATATACTGCATAAGTGAGTTTGTGACAACTCCTACCGCCATAAGCGCCAGCAGCTTCGGGCAGTATTTTTTTATTTTCCCCAGAATATACACCGAATTGCTTAAAATGCCGTATTCGGTGTGAAGAGGATTTTCCTTCTCTTCCTTTTTCTTTTTCACTTTTTATCCCCCTTGCTTTATTGTTTTAATAATAAAGTTGAATCAGTTTGTTTTATACTAATAACCAATTAAAAACTGTACAAAAAATCGAGCATAATCTTAGCTTTATGGATTATGCGAAGATTTTTTGTCTACAGTTTTATTGGTTATTTGTATTATATAACGGGCGGCTGATAGCCGCCCCTACGATTGGCGATATTTTGTCTATTTTGTAGGGGCGGATATTATCCGCCCGTTATTTCTATGGTTTTTCAACTTTAATAATAAAGTTGAGTTTTATTTATTTCGGTTGGGTTTGTCGGACAAATTATTATTAAATGTATCATTTCTGAAATAAGGCTCACCGCAGCGGTTGTCGGTCTGATAGTTGAAACCGCCGGGGCGGTTCATAAGCACCTTTGTAAAGGCAAGAAACGCCACAAGACCGCAGGTAGCTATGTACTGATATATATTCTCGCTTGAACAGCCGTTGTTAAGGTCTGCTTTCCATATAAGACCGAATTTCAGCATACCGTCAATTATTTCCTGGGCATTTTCTGCGGTTATATGCAGGGAATGGCAAAGTGTCTTGGCGGTAAAGAACATTGTGGTCTTCCGTCCTGCAAGGAAATACACGGCTCTCAGTGCGTTTGGAAGGGCGAGGAACCCAAAAAATTCCGCCGCTATAGGCTCATATGCAAGCCAGCCGTCATAACCCTGCTTCGGCTCGGGCATAATAAGCACATAGCGCAGGTCTGCCGAATTTCTTGACTGCATAAAGCCGTTGCCCCATGTGACCTGTGAATAGTTGTTAAATGTTCCCTTTAAAATATACTCGGAAAGAGGCACATATTCCCGGCAGCCGCAGCAGGAAAGTGCAAGCACTCGTCCTATCTCCCAGCCTGCTTCAAACTTATCTTCATTGGGGAGAGAGTTGTAATATTTCAGCAGCTTTGTGTGTATATCTTCCTTTTCTTCCTGACGTCCGAACAGCTCGTCAATGGTAACGCCGAGAAAATCCGCAACTGCAGGCAGAAGCTGTGCGTCGGGGTAGCTTGCTATTTCCCACTTTGAAACAGCCTGTGGCGAAACTCCCACAGCGTCGGCAAGCTGCTCCTGAGTGAAGCCTTTTTCCTTTCGGATGCGCTTTAAGTTTGAGTTGAATGTATTTTCCGTAACGATCACGTCCTTTCGGGCTATAAGCTCATTATATCACAAGCTGCAGTTGAAAACAAGCTAAAGATAGTTTAACAATTCAACCCACGGTTGAGAAAATGGCAGTGCTTTGCCATACTGTAAGAAAATTTAACCGAATTGTAATTTGAAAAGCTGCCCCATATGTGTTATCATTAATTTATCAAGTTAAAAAGGATGGTCGCAGAAATGACGGATCAGGAGCTTCAGAATCATATTATCCCGAGATCGAAGGCTGTAATAAACGAAGTAAAAAAAGTCGTTATCGGCAAGGACGATATTATCATAAAAACACTGCTTGCCATAACCGCAAAGGGGCATATACTTCTTGACGATATTCCGGGAGTTGGCAAGACCACTCTTGCCGTTGCGTTCTCAAAGGCTATGTCGCTGGACTACAAGCGTATGCAGTTCACCCCCGACGTTATGCCTGCGGACGTTACGGGCTTCAATTTCTATAACAAGCAGACAGGTCAGTTTGAATTCAGAGAGGGCGCAGCAATGTGCAGTCTTTTCCTTGCGGACGAGATAAACCGTACCTCCAGCAAGACCCAGAGCGCTTTGCTTGAAGTAATGGAGGAGGGCGCAGTTACCGTTGACGGCGTAACAAGAACGCTGCCCCGTCCTTTTATCGTTATTGCCACACAAAATCCCGTAGGTTCGGTCGGTACGCAGCTTCTGCCCGAATCACAGCTTGACCGCTTCATTATAAAGCTGTCAATGGGCTATCCCGACCTTGAAAGCGAGGTCTCCATTCTGAAATCAAAGGCAGCCGCCGACCCTGCGGACGCTGTGAAAGCCGTTGCTTCAAGGCAGGATATAATTATGATACAGAACGCTGCAGACGATGTTTTTGCAGATGACAGGATATACCGCTACATCGCTTCAATAGCCGCCGCAACGAGAGAACACCCAATGATAAAGCTGGGATTAAGCCCAAGAGGTACAGTGGCTCTTGCTTCAATGGCAAAAGCCTGCGCACTTCTTCACGGCAGGACCTTTGTTATCCCCGATGATGTTAAGTACGTTGCAGGTGACGTATGCGCACACAGGCTTATCCTTACGGCAAAGGCGAAAGCAAGCGGCAGCAGTACGGAATCGGTGCTTGCCGAAGTAATGAACAGCGTTCCTGCGCCGAAGCTGTAAATCTGCGCTATGAAGATATTATATATAGTTTTTCTTATAATGTCAGCGGTGTTTTACCCACTTTACCATGACGACCTTTCCTTTCTGCTGCTTGTTACCCTGCTGATATTCCCTGTTTTTATGGTAATTGTCCTTGCAGTAACGGTGAAAAAGCTGAAAATTAAAATTTCGGGTATGCCGGAAAGGGTAACAAGGGGAGAAAAGCTGACAATAAGGGTACACGTTAAAAACCCCACGGTCATACCTGTTTCAAGCTGCGTTGTGAATATGCTTTACAGAACGGACGGGGATAAAAGGTTCCGTAAATATTCTATGTCCGTACCCGTAAGGGCACGTTCCTCCGAGGTCATTGTGATGAATCTTACCCCCGAGCATTGCGGAACGGTGGAATGTATCATAAAACACGCTTCGGTGTTTGACCTTATAGGTCTGTTTTCAGCAAGGATAAAGCTGGGAACAAGGCTTTCCTGCGCAGTTATGCCAAAGGAGCTGCCCTTTGCTCCGGAGGAAGGCTTAATGGGCGCAGAAAGCGTTTCGGGCAGCTGTTCGGGAGTAAGGACAGATGGCGAGCCGCCCGATGTTGCGGAAATGAGAGATTACCGTGACGGCGACAGAATGAACAGGATACATTGGAAGCTGAGCAGCCGCAGCGAGAACTTTATCGTAAAGGAATTTTCGGGGCATCGGGCGGCGCATATCCTTGCCGTTCCCGACCTTGCCGCCTGCAGAAAAGCGGAAGAAGCGGACAGGGTGCTTGATGTGTACGCTTCGCTTATGCGCTCCGCCATTTCCTGCGGAATAACCGCAGATGTGCTTATAAAAGACAGCGAGGACGGGGAAATAAAGCTGCAGCGAGCGGAAAACGCCGCCGAACTGGACGGGCTTCTGTACCGTCAGGTGTCAAATCTTGAATACGGCGGAGAAATTTCCCTTACTGCGGAGCTTACGGAATGTTACGGCAGCATTGCCGCCGCACAGGGTGCTTTTTCACGCATTATAATAATTACTCCCTCAGAGAAAAAGGAGGCTCTTTCCGCACTTGAGCAGGTCTCGGGCGGCGAAGAGACGGACGTTTTCAACGTTGGAGAAAAGGGTGCTGTTGAAGAAGATAAACATTCCGACGTTATTATTTACGATATTTTTTCGGGAGGGGAGCTTGCTCTGCCCGAAGGATTTGCCATTTAAACGGAAAGGAGGGCTGTAGCCGTGAGAGCGGAGGGAGTTGCCGTTGAGGCTTTTCTCTGCGCAGAGCCGGACGGGAAAAAGAGCCTTGTCTGGTCTGCCGCACGAATAATTATAGCGCTTGCAGGAACGCTGGGAACGGTTTTCAGCTTTCTTTCCTGCATCGACACGGGTGTAAGCGGAGGTATTGCTGCCGCTGCCGTGATAATATCCATTATTCTGTACGGAGCGGTGTTCAGCCTTAAAGGAAAGAAGCTGCTGCTTTCACTGGGCGCAGTATTTGGGGCGTATGCCGCAGCCTTGTTTTTTGTAAGAGAACGTTTCTGCAACGGACTTGCAAACGTTATGAACATTTATCTTGCAAGGGTAAGGCATATTTATGCGGAAAAGAACTTTATTGACCTGCTTTATCCCGAAAGCGCCGCAGCCGACACCCGTATTTTTATTATATTTGTTTCCCTGCTCATAGCGCTGCTTTATGCTTACGGCATAGTTTACAGAAGCAGCCTTCCTGCGGTGCTTGCGGCGTCTGTTCCCCCTGTGGAGCTTTGCCTTTACTTCGGACTTGCGCCCTCATATGCTGCATTTTTTGCGGTACTGGCAAGCTGGGTGGCGGTGTTTGCCCTTGACCTTAGCAGCCCCGAAAAAAGCGGAGCCTACAGGAGCGCATCGTCTCAATGCGGCTTTGCGGCGGCAGCGGCGGCTCTCATATGTGCTGCTGCGGCGTTTATGATAATGCAGATAAGCGGTTACAGCCGTCCGCCCGTACTTGACGAGATACACAGCGGCGTTAAGGAATATATTAACGGCGATACCATTAAAAACGCCGTTCAGGAAATAAAGCTTACCGAGATAGTTAAGCGTGACGGCACCGTTGACCACGGAAAGCTGGGTGAAAACGGCAACATCACCTTTGACAATAAGCCCGTTTTAAGCGTTACAATGCCAAAGACAGCCGAAACTGTCTATCTGAGAGGCTTTGTAGGCTCTGTGTATACGGGAAAAAGCTGGGAAGAACTGCCGGGATCAAGCCTTGACGAGCTTGCGGAGCTGAACGGCTCCTTTTCAACGGAGGGAATGAACACCCTGCTTCTTGGCAGCTACAACCTTAAAAACTCAGGTGTAAGGCTGCCCGAGTACTCCTTTTATGTGAAGAACATTTCCGCAGACGATGAGTATCTTTATATGCCCTATAATCTTGTGCCGGAGAGCGTTTTGCGGTATAATATAGAGGACGACATATTTGCTTCAAACGGCGAAAAGGACTGGTTCGGAAGAATTTACGACCCATCCCAGCTTTACGGTTACAGCAGGCTTATGAGTACAGCGTGGAACGTGCGCTCCTCTTCTCTTGCCGCAGACCAGAGCCGTTACCGCAATTTCGTATACGCAAATTATCTTGATGTTCCCGATAATTTTGCCGCTGCGGACGAGGTTTTCGACAGGGATTATTACGAATTTATAACAGCCGAATCGGAAGCGGAGGGCAAAAGCACTCTTACAGACGCAGTTGTTTTCGGCAGAAAGCTGTATTATATAAGGTCGTGGCTCCGTGACAACTGTTCCTACTCCCTCAAAGCAGGAAAGCTGCCTTTGGGAAAGGATTTTGCCGACTATTTTGTTACGGAAACAAAGGAAGGCTCCTGCAGCCATTTTGCAACTGCGGCGGTGCTTCTCTGCCGTTATGCAGGTATCCCTGCAAGGTATATCGAGGGCTACGTTATAAAGCCGGGGGATTTTGATGCAAACGCTTCATTCGGCAGTGTTTCCACCGTTGAAGTCACAGACGCAAGAGCTCACGCCTGGGCGGAGGTATATATTGACGGCTACGGCTGGTATCCTATGGAATTTACTTCCGGTTACGGCAACGTTATCACAGCCGTTACCACTGTAAAGCCGCAGGAAGAAACTGAGGAAACAACGGCTGTTTCAACTGTTCCCGAGGAAGAATCGTCTGCTGTGACCTCTGCTTATCCGGTAGATAACGGCAATGCTCCCGAACAGGTGTCGGAGGCTTCCGGCTCTGCACAGCCTGTTGTTTCGGAAGTTCCCGTGCCTGCATCGGAGGAACCGTCCGTATCGGAAAGCAGCGTTCGGGAACAGGGCGCACCAAGGGTAGGCTTTACCGTTTTCGGAAGAAAGGGCGGCGAAAAGGTGGATGTTGTTTACGACCTTACATGGCTGCTGGCTGTTGCACTGGCGCTGCTTCTTACGGCGGCTGTTATTGCTGCAAGGCGGATGATTATGGTGAAAAATAGCAGAAAGGCTCCCGAAGCTGAGCCGAGAGCCGCAGCAAAGCAGATATACCGCCGTTTCAGACGGCTTGTGAAGGCAATGGGACTTCCCGTTGAAGCTGATGGTTCCTATGCCGAGTATATAAGCACCGTTGAAGAAGGGTCGCCGTACCTCGCTGACGGAGCTGCGGAAACGGTAATAAAGACCGCACTTAAAGCAGAATTCGGCGGCGGCAGCGTTACAAGGGAAGAAATACGGGAGATGTATTCCGCTGTGGGCATCGCTTCAAAGCGGTATCTTAATTCATTAAGCGCACCAAAAAGGTTTTTTGCAAGGTTTATTACCGGAATAATCGGATGATGAAAAAAATGAATAATGAATATTGAATAATGAAGAATGAATAATTATGGTATCGCCTGCGGCGATGTTATTTTAACGAACAGTTTTCCATTTAATATTAAATCCCGTGAGCGCAGCGAACACCTAAATTATTCATTATTCATTAAACATGGGACAAGGAGCGATATAAATGGAACTGCGAGATAAAAACGGACTTACGGAAAAGGAATTCCTTGCGGCGTATAAGCCGGGGGATTACCCTCGTCCTTCGGTAACTGCGGACAACCTTATTTTTGCCAAAGACGGGGATAAATACCGCCTGCTTATGGTAAAAAGAGGAGGTCACCCCTGCCTTGGAATGTGGGCGCTGCCGGGAGGCTTTTCCAACCCCGGCGAAACCGTTGACAGCGCCGCCGCAAGGGAACTTGAAGAAGAAACGGGGATAAAGGGTCTGCACCTTGAACAGGCAGGTCTGTTCAGCACTCCGGGACGTGACCCAAGGACTTGGGTAATGACCTGCGCATTTATTTCCGTTGTGAATATGGGCGACGTTAAGGCAAAGGCTGCCGACGATGCAGACGACGTTTGCTGGTTTGAAGTGGATTTCAGCGGAAACAGGCTTGAACTGTCCTCACCCAAGGCGGTGCTTACTGCGGAAATACAGCTTGAACGGGAAAATTCCTGGGCAGGAGAAACGGTAAAGGCAAAGGTGCTGCGTTCGGAGGGCTTCGCTTTTGACCATGCGGAGATAATCGCTTCTGCCGTTCTTAATCTGAGAAATATGAACATTGAAATTTAAGGGAGAACGTTTATGAAGCTGTTATATGCAGAGGACGAGGAGGCTATGTCCGAAGCCGTTACCGATATACTTACGTTCAACAAGTACATAGTGGACCCCGTTTATGACGGAGCGGACGCTCTGGATTACGCCCGTTCGGGGCATTATGACGGGATAATACTTGATATAATGATGCCTAAAATGGACGGTGTGGAGGTGCTTTCACAGCTTAGGCGAGAAGGCTGCCGTACTCCGGTTCTGCTCCTTACCGCAAAATCGGACGTTGAGGACAAAATACGGGGTCTTGACGCAGGTGCAGACGATTACCTGCCAAAGCCCTTTGAAACGGGAGAGCTTCTTGCAAGGATAAGAGCCATGCTGCGGCGAAGAGAGGAGTTCACACCCGATATTCTCACCTGCGGCAATATTTCCCTTAATATGCAGTCCTGCGAACTCAGCGGAAACGGACAGTCCTTTGTGCTGCCCAAGCTGGAGTACAGGCTTATGGAGCAGCTTATGCTCAACAAGGGAACTTACCTTTCCTCGGAGGAGCTGTTTGTCCGTGTTTGGGGCTACAACAGCGATTCGGAAATAGGAACGGTATGGGTGTATATTTCCTACCTGCGTAAACGGCTTATTGCCCTTGGTGCAGACATTGAGATAAAGGCAAGGCGCAGCACGGGTTATACCCTTGAAAAAAAGGACGGAGGAAAATGGTAAAAACACTGCGGAAAAAGTTTATTATAACCTCAATGGCGGCGGTAACGGTGCTGCTTGCGGTGCTTCTCGGGGCGCTGAACGTTGCAAACTATGTGTTTTCCTCAAATCAGTCCGCAGCAATGCTTGAAATGTTCTCACGGAACGAGGGTGCGTTCAAGCCTGCGCAGATGAAGCCCGACAAAAGACCGTTCCCCGAGCTTTTCGGCGGCGGACCCATAAGCGAGGACAATGCCATGTCCGCACGCTTTTTCCTTGTGCGAACTGACCTTGACGGTAACGTTATATTTGCCGATACAGCAAGAATTTCCTCGGTAACGGAAGCGGAAGCGAAGGAATACGCCGCAGAAGCACTTTCTTCGGGAAAAGCAGACGGCAAGATAAGAAATTTCATCTACAAGACAAGCATTTCACGAAGCGGCACGGAAAATGTAACGGTTTTTCTCGACATTTCAAATCAGATACGCTCCTTTTTCTCCACCCTTGCCATTTCGCTCCTTGCAGGTCTGATATGCTGGGGACTTATGCTGCTGCTTGTGCTGCTTCTGTCAAAAAAGGCGATACAACCCGTTGCGGAAAGCTTTGAGAAGCAGAAGCGTTTTGTTACAGACGCAGGACACGAGCTGAAAACGCCCCTTGCCATAATCCTTGCCAATACCGAAGCGCTGGAGCTTCATTCGGGGGAAACGAAATGGAGCGCAAATATCCGTGCGCAGGTTAAGCGTCTGAACGGACTTATGCAGAATCTTCTTACCCTTTCCAAAATGGAGGAGAACGCATTGCAGCTTGAATTTGCGGACACCGACCTTACGGCTGCGGTTGGGGAAGGACTTGAACCTTTTGCCGAGCCTGCGGAAAGAAAGGGGATAAAAATTTCTTCGGAAATAGAGCAGGGAGTAAGCTGCCGATTGAATAAAGAAGCGTTTTTGCAGCTTGTTTCAATACTTCTTGACAACGCCGTGAAATATTCCGTTAAGGACGGGGAGATATTTGTTAAGCTGACGAAAACGGATAAAAATGTGTTGTTTTCGGTGCAAAATAGCTGTGAAAGCCTGCCTGAGTGCAGTCCCGATAAGCTGTTTGACCGTTTTTACCGCAGCGACAGCGCAAGAACTCAGAAAAACGGCGGCTGCGGCATAGGACTTTCCGCAGCAAAAGCCATAGCCGAAGCACATAAGGGCAGTATAACTGCAGAATACGGCGAGAAAAACACAATTACTTTTACGGTAAAGATAAGTACGGCAGTAAAGAAGCAGAAAAAGGATAAACCTGCAAATTGACAGACCCGACAGCGAAGCGTCTAAAGTTTACGTCCACGCTTTTCAAAGGGTGGCAGGGGTCAAGGGGGCAGCGCCACCTTGTCGCTTCCGCAGAAGCGAAACACCCTTAAAGTAGGGCGCAATGCATTGTAACAGCAAAAGCAAACAAAGTAACAAATCAAAAGGCGCAATTCACATCAAAAATCGGAACCAAGTAATGTTTTGTATAACATAAAACTTGTAAAACCGACTATGTGAATTGCGCCTATTCTTATACTAAGTTCATATCAACCTATAGACAAATCCGAAAGCTATAACCCAGCCACTCGGCGTCAAGCTCCCTTGCAAGGCACCAAGCATTGCTGCGGTCGCTTTCCTTGATTGGCTGTGTTCTATCTTCCGTCTTTGTCTATAGAACGATATAAACTTAGTATTACATATCAAGGTAAACTACCCTCGCAAGAAAATGCAAGGAGCGAAGCGACGAGTATTTTCCTGCGACACGACAAACGTTGACGGTAATTTTTCCACACAAAGTCAGCATTTTTCACATTTTTCTGTAGGGGCGCACAGTGTGCGCCCGTGTGTCAGCGCTTTTGGTGCAGTTCAGCAGGTTTTGTCGGTGAAATGTTATACTGGGATAACGCTATGGTTTGCCGTGTCGGATAAAATGCACGTCGCTTCGCTCCGCACATTTTATCCGAGGGTAGTTTATCTTGATACGATAGAATAGGCGCAATTCACATAGTCGGTTACGCAAGTTTTATGTTATACAAAACTTTACTTGTTTCCGCTTTTTGTGTGAATTGCGCCTTTTGATTTTTTACTTTGTTTGGTTTACTTTTACAATGCGTTATGCCCGACTTTTGGGGTGTTTCGCTCCTGCGGGAGCGACCAAAGGGCTTTGCCCTCTGGACACCCACCACCCTTTGAAAAGCGTGGACGTAAACTTTATTCTGCTTCGCAGTTGACGGCTGTTATTTCAGATAAAACGCCTTTGCGCCGTGAACTCCCGGTCTTACCTTTATTGAGGTCACTCCCGAAAGCTTTTCTCCGCTCCAAAGTTCGGCTGCATCTACAGGCTCATATATCTCCAGGTCTGTAAGGGCAATTTCCGCTTCGGTGTCAGTTTCTCCTGCATTGAATACCGCTATATACTGTCCGCCCTCTGCGCTTGCGGCTGTCCATAGTATGAACTCGCAGCCGTTTATCTCTCTGCGCCATACCTGATGTGAATGGCGTGAGTTACGGTGCATTTTTATGATGCCTTCATTGGTCAGCAGGCTCATTGTAAACTCGTCAAAGCCTGTCATTTCGCCGCCTATAATAAGCGGTGAACGGAAAATGCTCCAGAGTGTGAGCATTGTTATCTGCTCGTTTTCCGTGAATTTTGTGCGTATGGACTTATCGTAATCCTGCAGAATAGGTCCTATGGGCAGCATATCCGCATCGGGCCAATGTCCTGCACCCGTATGAACGCACCACTTTTCCGCACGTTCAAACATATTGTACAGAAGCTCCCACTTATCCCAGAAATCATCGGTAATGCGCCACATATTTGACACCTGCTTGTAAAGCTCCGCCTTTTCAAGAAGCGCAGGTCCTGGGGAAAGGCTCAGTATCATATCCCGTCCGCAGCCGTGAAGCGCCTCGCTGAGCATTACAAGCTCCTCTTCTTCGTGGGGAAGCTCTCTTGCAATATCGTCACACTTGATAAAGTCCACGCCCCAGCCTGCGTACAGCTCAAAAATGCTGTCGTAGTACGCCCTTGCGCCCTCTTTTTTCGGGTCAACGCCGTACATATCGGTGTTCCAGTGACATATGCTGTCCGTTTTTGCTATCTGACGGGCGGTCTTGTCCGTGCCCTTTATAGCGGTGTTGCGGTGTACCGCCTGACGGGGGATACCCCTCATAATGTGTATGCCGAATTTAAGCCCGAGAGAGTGAACGTACTCCGCAAGGGGCGCAAAGCCCTTTCCTCCTGCCGATGAGGGAAAGCGGTTTTCCGCAGGTATCAGACGGGAATATTCGTCCATGCAAAGCTCCGTGAAGGGGTCGTACTCGTGATTTTTGGCATTGGGAGCGCTCCATTGAATATCCACGGTGATATATTCCCAGCCGTACTGTTTAAGGTTTTTCGCCATAAATTCGGCGTTTCTTCTTACTGTTTCCTCGTCAACAGCCGCACCGTAGCAGTCCCAGCTGTTCCAGCCCATAGGCGCTGTAAGCATTTCCATAATATCTGTCCTTTTCATACAATTTTTATTCCAAGCAGCAAAGCCATATCCGCCGCCTGCGCAGCGTTCAGCTTCAAGCCTTTCAGTTCCGTAAAACGGTCGGAAACCGTTATCCCGTCGGTAATGCAGTCCGAGAAGTCAAGTCCCGAAAGCATTGTTCCGAAAAGATCCGCTCTTGTAAAGTCGGCGCTCTTGAAAACGGTGCTTTTTATCCTGCATTTTGATATTGACGCTTCCTTCATATCGCAGGAATCAAATCTGCAGCCGTTAAAGTTCCCTTCGTAAAAGTCGCCGTAGCAGAAAGAGCTTTCCTTTGCGGTAAAACCACGGAAGTCTGCACCCCTGAACAAACTTCCGTCAAAGCGGCAGAAGTCTGCGCAAACTTCCTTGAAATAAGCGTTCTCAAAACGGCAGTGCGAGAAAACACAGCCGTTAAAGCTTGCCCCGTAAAATCCTGCACCCGTAAAATCGCAGTCCGTAAAGCGGCATTTTATGAATTTCACGTTCTCAAAGTCCAGCCTTGCACATTCAAGTCCCGTCAGTTCTTCCTTTTCCGCAGAAATATCCTGCACAGACGCTTCTTTGGACTTTGCCGCCGCAATTATTTCTTCAAGCATAAAATTTTCCCTTATTTTAGAATATAAAGTCTTATTTCCTGTCCGCCGCATTTTGCAACAAACTGAACGTCAACGCCCGAGCCGGTGTACACCTTCTGCTTTTCGATAAAGATGTTCTGTTCGGAACCGTTTTTGCCCGATTCAAAGGCTTTTATAACGTAGGAATCGGCTTTCTGCGTGTTTTTGGAAAGGGAAGAAGCGTTGAACACACGGCCGTCATCGGTGACAAGCACAGATGGAACACCGCTGCCAAGCTCGCCGCAAAGCAGGTCGTAAGCAGCCTTGCCCTCCGAACCGAAGGAAAGTACCTTATACCTGTCCATATTGTCATAAGAAGCGGCAATGCGGAATATCTGCTGCTCTTCTTCGGGAAGTGCGTCAACGTCGATAACCGCTTTTTCGTAAATGCTGTAATCTCTGAGCTGCTGGAAGGTTATTTTGCGAAGCATAAGCATTGTGTCCGACTGATCAATGCTGCCCGAGAATTCCGCTTCCGAACAGGTCATGCCGTGTGCCGTAAGCCAGCTTTTCGCTTCCTCGCCGTAACGGAGAACGCTGCCCTCGGAGGTGAAATCCCACTTGCTTTCCAGGTTAAGATATTCACTGTAGACTGCAAGGCAGGGTATGCTGTAGGTGCCAAGCTTTTCCTTGCCGCTTCTGAGAAATTCGTCATCACGGACATAATATCCCTGACCTGCAAGAGGAAGGTCGCCTGTGTAGTACAGCTTGTTCACAACAGCGCTGCCCGTAAGGCTGCCCGAAACGCTGAGAGTGGTGGGAACGCCTGCGATGCCAACGCAGTTTCCGCTGCCGAAGCCCGAATCCGCAACAGCCGTTACCGAGATGTTCTCGCCGTTTTCATCGCTTACAACATCGTTTTCCTTGTTGATAAAATTAGTTATCTTCTTTTCTGTTTCTTCAAGGGAATCCGCATTGAACGCACGGTAGAACACGCCGCCCGTTTCCTCCGCAATTTCGGTAAGATAGCCAATGTCCGTGTCGTTGCCAAGGCTTATGGAAATAACGGAAATGTTATTCTTTTTGCAGATGTAAACAGCCTTCTCTTCGTTGTCCTTGAAGCTGTCATCGGAGGGCAGACCGTCCGTAATAAGCACAATGAACCTTCTGCGGCTTTCGTCCGTGAACGCCTCTGCAGCCTTCAGCACCGCTCCTGCGAAGTCTGTTCCGCTGAAGCTCTCACTGCCGCTGCGTATGGATTCAAGACCATCTTCGGCAAGGCTCTTGTCGGGTGACAGAGGTGAAACAAGGGTATACTGCGCCGTAAATTTCGCAACGCCGCAGCTTGTGTTTTCGCCCAATACCTTCAACAGATTCTCCGAAAGGTCAATGCGCTTGAATTCAACGTCGTTTTCCTCCGAGCCGGAAACCAGCTCCTTGGGGTACATTGAGCCTGAGTTGTCTATAACGAACATAACGTCTGTGCCTGCGTCTGTGCTGAATAACGTCCTGTCCGCTGCAAAATACAGACCGTCGGATATATTGTCCGCAGACACAGCACCGCCGTTTACCGCAGAGGTTATCTCCTCTGCTTCGGAATTTTCATTTTCAAGGCGGAATATGCCTATATTGCCGCCATCTTCGCCGCCGATGCCTATGGTAAGCGATGCACTGCCGTCAGTTCCGGAAATGCGGTAAACGTTGCCGATGACGCCGGGGTAATTTTCCGTGCCGGTATCTGCAGTTTCAACAGAAGCCGAGCTTACGGCTTTTGCTCCGCCTTTTACTATAAGCACCGCCGAATCCGTTGTAACGACGCGTTCAAAATCCTCTCTGCCGCCGTCCGAAGGGTCAAGAGGGTCTGCGCCGCATATGTACTCGCTGCCGTCGGGAATTCCGTCGCTGTCCGAATCGGCTTTTGTCGGGTCGGTTTTAAGGGCATTTTCCTCAAAATCGTCCGCAAGCCCGTCCATATCGGAATCAATATAGTATCTTTCCTCTGCTTCCACTACCTTTTCTTCAACGGAAGCCATGGAAAGCCGCTTGGAGGTTTCCTCGTAATAATCCTTGTTCATAAGGTTTACTGCGCCGAATACGCAGGCATAAGCCGCCGCAGCCACAAGTATTGCGGCAATTGCAGCTCTTATCCTTTTGCCTTGTACTTCCGGGTCAACGTAGCGGTTATGTTTTCTTCGGCTTTTTTCCGTAGTGGCATTTGCCCCGTCCACAACGGTAAGATTATCATCAAGACCAAGATTCTTGCGCAGCTTTTTGCCCTTCTTTGTATTTTTCCGCACAGGCTCGGCTTCTTCGGGTATGTTTTCCGTCAGCGTTTCTTCTTCGGCAGGTTCATCCTCGGGAATTTCCTCCGTTACAGCCGTTTCTTCTTCATCGGGAACATACTCTTCTTCCGTTTCCGCAGAAATATTTTCGGCAGGCTGCTGCGGCGCAGGCTTTTCCATCTCGGCAGAGGTTCCAAAATCAAGCGTATCGTCAATAAGCACATCATCAAGCGGAATATCCTCGGAGCGCTTGCCCATTCCTTTCCGTCTGCCCTTGTAGATACCCTGAAGCTCGTCAAGGTAAGGATCGTTTATGGTTTGCGGCATTTTTATCTCTTTCATATCCTTGTTATCAGGCATACTGTGACCCCTTTGTATTGGGAACCTCTAAAAACCTCCTTCTTGGCAAATTTTCTATGACTTATATCATCTGCTGCGTTATCAAACCTTGTAATACATCAAGTATTACTGCGGTTTGATGCCTTGCAGCTGACATAAGTCATATACGAAAATTTGCTCAAGTCCCGGTTTTTAGAGAACCCCTATTTTTTATAAAAAATCAGAATAAGGGACAGGAAAAATTTTATCTGTCCCTTATTATTTGTTTTTGTTTTGTCTGATACTTTTATTCGTTGACCTTGAACTTTGAGACCTGTTCCATAAGAAGTGCCGACTGGCTGTTAAGCTCCTCGCAGGAAGCAGCGCTTTCTTCCGCAGTTGCAGAGTTCTGCTGAACTACCTCGGATATCTGGGCAATGCCGCTTGTGACCTGAAGGACAGCTTCGGACTGTTCTGCCGATGCAGCCGAGATCTCTTCTATAAGTGCGTTGGTCTTTTCGGTGATGTCAGAAACTTCCGTCATAGACTTAACGGTCTCCGAAACGATAGCCGCACCCTTTTCAACGGCTGAAACGGTATCGCCGATTATTGCGGAGGTCTGCTTTGTAGCTTCGTCACTCTTTGTTGCAAGGTTTCTTACCTCGTCTGCAACTACCGCAAAGCCCTTTCCTGCTTCGCCTGCTCTTGCGGCTTCAACTGCGGCGTTAAGAGCAAGGATGTTTGTCTGGAAAGCAATGTCCTCGATAGTCTTGATGATATTTTCTATCTGTGCTGACTTTTCCTTTATGTCGTCCATAGCGCTGCGCATTTCTTCCATTTCCTTCGCCTGAACAGCGACCTTTTCACAGGCTTCGGAAGCATAAGCGTCGGCTTTTTCTGCGTTATCCGCATTAAGGCGTATTTTCTCGGAAATATCATTGATAGTTGCGGAAAGCTCTTCAATAGCCGCTGCCTGACGAGTCGTACCCTCCGCAAGAAGCTGTGAGCCGTTTGCTATCTGAGCCGAGCCGGAAGAAACCTCTGCAGCGGAAATGTTCAGATGGCTTACCACTTCGCCCAGCTGCTGCTGGATAGCCTCCATAGCATTGCGTATAGCAGTGAAATCGCCCACATACTCAACCTCGGGAGAAAAGGTGAAATCGCCGTTTTCCATAGCGCCCATTACCGTTGTCATATCACGGATATACATAGCAAGGCTGTCCTTTGTCTGATCGAGAATAGACACCATTTCGCCCACCTCGTTCTTAGGCAGCTTTATATTTTCTATCTGCGCTCCGAGATTGCCGTCGGCCATTTCCTTGGCAAGCTCCTTGGCAGACACGATAGGTCTTATTATCTGTTTGTTGACGAATGCTGCGAGAAGGAACACTATCAAAACACAGGCTACAATTTCACATATAAACGAGATAAGTATCGACTCGTAAAGCAAAGCACTGGTCCTTGCGGTGGAGACACCTGCGAAATATGCGCCGATAACATTTCCATCGTTGTCAGTTACTGGAGTATATAAGCAGAAGTAATCCTGACCGAGAATATCGGCGTTGCCTTCATACTGTTCTCCGCCTTCTATGACAGCCTTTTTTACCTTGTCGCTCATTTCCGTGCCAACGGCTCTGCTGCCGTCATCGTTCATAACGGTAGTGGCGATTCTTGTGTTTCCTGCAAAAACGGTAACTTCCGCTTCAACAGTTTTCTTTATTTCGTCAAGGTATTCTTCATCGGTAAAATCAACGCCCACAAAAGCCGCTCCAACTACTTCTTCAATGGAGTTGCGGACAGGCACGGCGTTCAGATAATAAAGAGGTATTCTTTCATCGCCGCTTATGTAGCCGCTGTACGAACCACCCGAAAGGACTTTGTCGTAATCAAGATTTGTCATAAGCGCATTATCGCTTTTCCAGATAACATTTCCGTCCTTGTTGATGAAAAGTCCGAAAAAGCTGCAGTCATCAGCGTTGGACTCAAATCTGCTCTGTATAACGGCGCTTCTGTCAAGGTCAAAAGCACGGACAAAGTCTGTGTTTCCGGCAAGCTCCTCATTTATGCCGTCAGCTTCTGCGCAAAGCCTGTTTATTTCGTTAGTAAGAACGTTGCTTGCAACCTCTGCTTCGGTTGATAAAGAAGAATTTACCAGCTTTTTGAATTCCGTCATATTAATGGTTCCTATTGAAAACATTGCTGTTATAACAAGAATAAGCGTTGCAAGAATTATAGACTTCCCGATTTTTGACATGATCCATACCACCTTAAACTTGATGTCGAACAGACGTCAGAATACTCCCTGTGCCATCTTCTATATGTTCATAATTTATTATACCATATAATAAAAAGTTGTCAAGTAAGACTGTAAATTTTGTTAAAAATAAACAAACATTATTCGCAAATATATGGGGTATAATGGAATTTTAGTTTGGCAGCACGCCTTTTTGATTTGCGTCCTCCAGAAGTGAGTAAAAATATTCCCAAAGCTGCTCCGAGCCGTCCTTTATTTTCATGCTCCGCTCCGCAACCATATCAAAATGAACGTCATGCTCCTTCCAGGAAATGCCGTCCCTTGTGTAATTCAGCAGCATAGGCTGTATCCTGTCCATTGCGTTGGCAAAACGTGCTTCGGGAGTGGCGTTTTCTTCAAATTCGTCCCATAAACCCCTGTATTCCGCCTGCTGGTCGGGAGGAAGAATGCCGAAAATGCGCTCTGCGGCTTTAAGCTCACGTTCACGCTTGGTCTTGTAACCCTCTTTATCGTAGCAGTAGGTGTCACCTGCGTCAACCTCCACCGCATCGTGTACAAGCACCATTTTCATTACCTTTACAACGTCCACAGGCTCGTTGGAATACTCCGCAAGCACCGCCGCCGCAATTGCAAGGGAAAAGGAGTGCTCCGCATCGTTTTCACGCCTTGGAAGCGGCTTTCTCTCACGGAAATTTTCTTCAAATTCCTTTGACCCTTCCGGCAGGTCGTCTCGGAGAATGTAGGTCTGACGGTAAAGATTCTTCATTTTGTCCAGTTCAAGGAGAAATTCAAGCTGACGCTTCATTCTTTCCGTATCCCTGTTCATTTTACATCGCCCTTTCTGCTCTGCATATGTCCTGCGACCTTTGAAACAAAAGCAGGCGGAAAAAGTCCGGCTCCGACGGCGGCTGCTTTCATAGCTATTGTCGGGATAATGAGCGTTTTTCTGCGGAACATTCCGTCAACGGCGTATTTTGCCGCATATTCGCTGGTAATGCCCTTCAGATTGAATTTTACGCCTGCAACGCTGTTGAAATTGGTGTCAACGGGACCGGGGCAGAATGCGCTTACCGAAACTGCGCTGCCCTCGTTTTTCAGCTCCCTGTCTATGG
>JBJEQN010000036.1:0-18413 GCA_051881775.1 Oscillospiraceae bacterium
GTTATGATATACTTTTTCTTCATGTTTTTCACCCTTCTTTAGTATATCATATTTTCAACGTTTTGTCTATAGTTTGGTTTGATTATAGTATAAATTCCAATTTGAATAAAAAATTCCCTGAGAAAACCGCTTCTCAGGGAATTAGTATTTTTATCAGTTTTCCGGTCTCAGCGAAGATGTATCAATAACCTTGTCAATGTCGTTCATATTGCCGTGATAAGCTCCGTCGTCCTCGGCGCTCTTGTCACGAAGCCCGTCTGTTGTAAGGGTACCCGTGTCAAGGTCGTTCATATTGCTTGGGAGAACGACTTCGGGTGCTTCTCTCAGTCCCGTTATAACAGGTATATCCACTGTTTCCTTGACCTCCGCAGGCTTTGCTTTTCTGCCCATATCCTTGAAGAAATCGTCCGGGTCAAGGAATGAAGCAGGCTCCGCAGCAGGGTAGGGTTCCGGCTCCGCTGCGACTTCATCACTCTTTTTTCTGTCAAGGGAGGACATATCAAGTGAAGCCTCGTCAACATCGTTCATATTGCCGTGATAAGCCCCGTCGTCCTCTGCGCTTTTGTCACGAAGTCCGCCTATGGAAAGCTCGTCCGTGTTAAGGTCGTTCATATTGCTTGGAAGAACAGGCTCGGGTGCTTCTCTCAGACCCGTAACAACGGGAACGTCAACGGAAGCCTCGGGTTCCTTAACTTCTGCCGGCTTGGGTTTTCTGCCCATATCCTTGAAAAAATCGTCAGCGTCGACTATTTTTTTAGGCTCTGCCGCAGGATTGGGCGCCGAAACAGGTGCGGAGGGGCTTTCTTCTTTTTGATTTTTACCGAAAAAAAACATAATAATACCTCTTTTTTATTTTATTCGTCCATTTCCGAAAGCTTGATTTCGGAGGAATCAGCGTCAACTGTGTAATAATCATCGTTGCTGTAATATTCCGTGCCGCTTTCCTCGGGATCGTTGTTTATGGTGTAGCTTCCGAGAGAATCCGTGTCAAGTCCGCTTGAATCAACGCCGTTCATATCTCCTGCACTTGAAATAACGGGAGAAGCGGAACTTGCAGCAGGCTTGTCCAGGTCGTAAAGTCCGTCAAGATCCAAATCATCTGTGTTAAGACCGGACATTTCTTTATCTGTAACAGGCGGCGGTACCGGCTGAGGCTTGGCTTCCGGCTCGGGCTTCGGTTTGAGCTTTAGTTTGGGCTTCGGCTGCTGCTCCTCCTTATTTTCCGAAGAACGCCTGTCGATGCTCTCAAAAAAATTTTCCGGGTCGGAAGGGGAGGGCTGCACAGGCTTTGGAGCGTCTGAAACGTGCTGTTCAGCAGAGCGCTGCGGCATATTTCGGACACGGATCTTTTTTACATTGGTGTTATTTTGCGATGCCTTCTGCGTGCTGTGAGATGGCTTTTTCTTTAAAATAATGTATATTACCGCCAGTAATACCAGTACGGCAAATCCTATTAAGAATAAAATGATACCCGACTTGCTTTTGGCGTTTGATGCGTTTATCATATCCGCTATTCCCACGACCATAATAACTGCTGCAACAACGGCTGCGGTAATTATCTTTATCATAGCTCCCGATTTTCTCATAATTTGTAAAAAACCTTTCCGTTTCAGCTTTTGTAAAAAGCCAAACTTACCCCTTAATAAACATCTAATAAAATTTTAACATAATAATTCCCGTAAGTCAAGAAAAAAGTTGACATATTGTGAAAAATCTGATATAATACATTCGGCGGTTTGTCCGCTGTTAACTTGTGTTAAGTTGGCATTGATTTTCCGGATTTTATTCAGCGGCTTTATGCCGGGAACTAAATTTCTGCCGCTGGGAAAGGTCGCATTTATATGTCTGCTAATATTGTTATAGGTACACAGTGGGGAGACGAGGGCAAGGGAAAGGTAATCGATATCCTTGCTTCAAGAGCCGATGTTGTAGTACGTTCTCAGGGCGGAAACAACGCCGGTCATACGGTTGCAAGCAACGGAGAGACCTACAAGCTCCACCTTATTCCCTCAGGTATTCTTTATAAAGATACGCTTTGCCTTATCGGCGCAGGTGTCGTTCTTAATCCGCAGGATCTTCTGGGCGAGATCGACGATCTTGAATCAAGAGGAATTAGCTGTGATAACCTCAGGATCGACCCCAGAGCACACGTTGTTATGCCCTGGCACATTATCCTTGACGGTCTTTCCGAACAGTTCAGAGGAAATATGGACATCGGCACCACCAAGAGAGGTATCGGTCCCACATATATGGACAAGTACGAGCGCTCGGGTATAAGATTCTATGACCTTATCCACCCCGAAATTTTCGCAGAAAAGGCAAGAACAACGGGCAAGCTCAGAAACAAGATAATAACCGCTGTTTTCGGCGGCGAGGCTGTTGACATTGAAGCCGTGATAAAGGAATATACTGAGTACGGCAAGCGCCTTGCAAAGTATGAAGCAGACGTTTCCGTTCTCACCTACGAGGCTGTAAAGGCGAATAAGACCATTCTTTTCGAGGGCGCACAGGCTACCCTCCTTGACATCGACTTCGGCACATATCCTTACGTTACAAGCTCACATCCTCTTTCCGCAGGCGTATGCGTGGGCACAGGCGTAGGTCCTACGGTCATTGACAACATTTACGGCGTTGCAAAAGCTTACACAACAAGAGTGGGCAAGGGTCCCTTCCCGACTGAGCTTAATGACGCAACAGGCGACTATATCAGAGAAAAGGGTCACGAATTCGGCACTATCACAGGCCGTCCCAGAAGAACAGGCTGGTTCGATTCCGTAATTATCCGTCATGCAGTAAGAGTAAACGGACTTAACTGCCTTGTTGTCAACAAGCTGGATACCCTTGCAGGCATTGAAACACTCAAAATATGCGTTGCATATAAAAAGCCTGACGGCACAATTATAAAGGATTTCCCTGCAACTCTTGAAGAGCTGGACGGCTGCGAGCCTGTTTATGAGGAATATCCCGGATTTAACGATGATATTTCCGCTTGCCGCAGCTTTGACGAGCTTCCCGAGATATGCAAGGGCTACATCAAGCGCCTTGAAGAACTTTGCGAGTGCAGGATAGCAATGGTAGGCGTTGGTCCCGACCGTGAACAGCAGATAGAAAGATAACAGAATAAGCATTTTTCGCCCCGTTGGCTTTGATTTGGCTGACGGGGCGTTTTTATACCAAAATAATGCAGCCCTGCACACCAAAATTGTCCCGAAATTTGTTATAATGTGGGTAAATACATCTGCATAACTTTTTTGAAAGGATATGATATTATGAAACAGTGTAGTAAAGGCCATATTTATGATGAACGTGTATATTCCAACTGCCCCTATTGCAGCAACGAGGTAAACACAGGCACACGTCCCCTTGATACGGGCGCAGAACCCGATTTTCCCCACACTATGCCTGTTGGCGCAGACGGCGAAATGGGCTTCGGCAATATGAACAATCAGCCCAATCCCCAGCCTAACGTTAAAAAGGGCATGGGCGTTACTGTTGCTCTTAACGTTACCGAAACAGGCGTGAACCCCGTAAGAGGCTGGCTCGTTGCCGTTAACGGAAACAAGTGCGGCTGCTCCTTTGTTGTCCACAGCGAAAAGAATTACATAGGCAGAGGCGCTCAGTTTGATATTGATATGTCCTTTGACAAGGCAGTTTCCAAGGAGGGCGACGCTGTTATCGCTTTTGACGCCCGCAGCTCAAAGTTCTACATCACCCCCGGTGATTCAAAGAACAACGTATACCACAATGACGCTATACTGCTTGTTCCTGCAGAGGTTAAGGATTACGACACCATCGAGATCGGCTCCACCAAGCTTGTGTTCAGAAGCTTCTGCAATGAACAGTTCTCCTATTGAGTATGAAAAATAATATGACCGTACCCGTTAAGTTTGAAAATTCCTCCGTTAAAAAAATAATTCTGGGCAATATCCAGAATAAGGGTGCAAGACCCTATCAGGAGGACAGCTTCGGGTTTACGCCGCTTACAAAGGACTATGTTGACAAATTCGGATTGACCGCCGTGGTTGCGGACGGCATGGGCGGTCTTTCCAACGGAGATAAGATAAGTGCCTGCGTTGTATCGGAGATAATAAACGAGCCTGTCAGCGAAGACCAGTCTTTTCTCGTGCATACATTTCTTACCCGTATGTACAACTCCATAAACCGCCGTATATGCGGCAGCGGATACAGCGGAGGAGCCACGGCCTCGGCAGTATACTGCTGCCGCAAAGGTATATATTTCTGTTCCACCGGCGACAGCAGGATATATCTTTACAGAAACGGCAAAATTTTCAGAATGACCGTTGATTTTGATTATATGAACACGCTTCTGAACGACGTTATCGGCGGTGACTGCAGTCTTGAAGACGCTCTTGAAGACCCTCAGAAGGACAGCCTCCATGAATATATGGGCGCCGATATGACCCTTTCTCCCGATGTTAATTTCAAGCCTCTTATTCCGCTTTGCGGCGATAAGCTGCTTATCTGCAGCGACGGCGTGTACAACGCTCTTGATGACAAGGAGCTCACCGCTTCTCTTGCGGAAAGGGCTCAGGACGCCGCAGATGATATTCTGCGCAGGATACAGGAAAAGCGTTATGAAAATCAGGATAATTTTACAGCCGTGATACTTGAATTTGTTTAAGGAGTAATAAAAATGACTCTTGATGTTTCGTCTTATACAAATAAAGGCGGCAGAGAAATAAACGAGGATTCCATACTTTGTACGGATAAAATGTTTATTGTTGCCGACGGTCTCGGCGGTCACGACGCAGGAGAAGAGGCTTCTGCAGCTGCGGTAAAATTTATCGAGGAGAACTGCGGCAGCGATTTTTCTGAAGAAAGCCTTATCGAGCTGCTGGAAAAGACCAACGAGGCAGTTCGCAGCCTTGAATGCGACGCTCTTACAACAGTTGCCCTTGCCGTTATTGACAACGGGTATTTCCATTATGCCAACGTTGGCGACAGCAGGGTGTATTTGTTCAGGAACAATAAGCTCTTCGCCCGTTCGAAGGACCATTCCGTGTGTCAGGCGGCTGTGGATATGGGCGAGCTTGCCTATGAGGATATAAGGGGCAGCGACGACAGGTCAAAGCTGCTTAAAGTCCTCGGCAACCCCAAGCCGCTGAAGCTGAAAAGCCTTTATCAGCCTGTAAAGCTCCTTGAAGGAGATGCTTTTATCATTTGCAGCGACGGCTTCTGGGACAGTATCTATGAAACGGAAATGGAAATAGACCTGCTGAAATCGGAAACAGCCGAACAATGGATGAATTTTATGCTGAAAAGGCTGCTGCTTAAAACCAACGGCGCAGGCGACAATTATTCCATTATCTGCGGCATTGTACATAACGGTGAAACGGGTGTTTACGAGGCGGTAAAAAAGCCTAAGTGCCGCAAAGGATACATAATTGCGCTGGTGATCGCTTTGCTTGCCGCTGCAGGAGCAGGTGCATGGTTCCATTCCAAATTTATCTGCTGCAAGGACGGTAATTCCTCACCCGAAGAAGGGGAGGAAACCTCCGTTGTAAATATTGTACCCGATGAACCTCTGCCCGAAGACGAAAGCGATACTTCCGAAACGGAAAGCACGGACGTTACAACCGTGTCGGAAGAACAGACCGGTGATACTTCTGCGGAAGACGGCGGCGATACCCCCGAATCTGATGATACTTCCGAAGAGAGCAGCAGCGTTACTTCCGAATCCGGCGAAACTTCTTCCGAAAGCGGTGATGATACCTCCGAAACGGACAATACGGACGTTACGACCGTGCCGGAAGAACAGACCGATGATACATCTGCAGAGGACAGCAGCGGAGAAACATCCGTAACGGACGATACAGACGCCGGATCCGATGTAACGACCACTCCTTACCGACCGTGGCTTGAACCGGGCTACAGCCAGAGCGGAACAATGGATTGTGTAAGATGGTGATATTGTATCGCCGTACAGTATTTTTACTATTTCCCGAAAGGATAAGTCTGATATGATCAAGCTCAAAAATAAACGGTTATGCGAGAGTTGTTTTGCGGAAGTGACTTCGGATACCTGCAGCGTATGCGGATACAGCAGAAAGACTGCGGTTGCCGACCCCTCCGTGCTTCCCTGCGGCAGTGTGCTTATGGGAAGATATATTGTGGGACGGGTCATAGGCAAGGGCGGTTTCGGAATAACCTATCTTGCGTATGACACAAAAATGGAAAAGGTCATTGCAATAAAAGAGTTCTATCCTTTCGGTCTTGCTGTAAGAACGACGGGCAGCCCTACTGTGTCCGTAAACAACTCCGAAAGTGCAAGCGTTTTCCAGAGCGGCTCGGAAAAGTTCTATAACGAGGCAAGACTTGTTTCAAGATTCA
Source organism: Oscillospiraceae bacterium (assembly GCA_051881775.1). GTDB lineage: Bacteria > Bacillota > Clostridia > Oscillospirales > Ruminococcaceae > UMGS363. Next base: position 6,352 of record JBJEQN010000036.1, read on the forward strand.
ACGGAAACCCCAATATTGTCAGCGTTTATGAGTTTTTCTATGAGAACGACACCGTGTATTTTACAATGGAATACCTCGAGGGCAAAACTCTTAAATCCTATGTCCATAAGAACGGCGTACTGACCCCGGGTCAGGCTGTTTTTATTGCGGACAACGTTTCAAACGCCCTTATGGCGGCTCACAGCGCCAACGTTCTTCACCGTGACATTTCTCCCGATAACATTATGTTATGCCGTGACGGTTCGGTAAAGCTCATTGACTTCGGTGCGGCAAGGCAGGTAATGGCGCAGGGCTCCCAGAGCCTTTCCGTTATACTCAAACCGGGCTTTGCACCCTTGGAGCAGTACCAGAAAAAGGGAAAACAGGGACCCTGGACGGATATTTATTCTCTCGGCGCAACTCTTTATTATGCCATGACCCTCGATACCCTTGACGATCCTATGACAAGAATGGAAGGGGACGATGAGTACCTTTCAAATCCGCATAATATAAATGAAGATCTGTGGGAAATTATCGAAAAGTCAACAATGCTAAAGATAGTTGAAAGATATGCCGATATATTTGAATTCCGCAAGGCTCTGGGCAAGCTTAATATTACCCCCGAACCCATTATAATTCCGTATGTCGAAGAAAAAGCGGAGCAGGTACCCGTAATGCGTACAACGCAGCCTTCAAAAATGCTCAGAAGCATTGCGAAAAGCAAATCGGTTACGATAAGCAAACCCCTTACAATAAGCAAACCCCTTACAATAAGCAAGCCCCTTACAATAAGCAAATCGGCTGAAAAACCGCAGGAACCCGATTATTCCGACGGCGACAAGACTGTTTTTATTGGTGATAAGCCGGAAGAAGCTGCAGTACCGGCTCCGAATGATCAGAATAACAAGAAACCAAAGGTCATTATCGCTGCGGCAGCGGCTATAGTCGTAGTTGCAGGTATAGTTGTCGGTGCAGTTGCGCTGAACGGCGGAGCAAATGACGACAGCATTGCCGCAGACGCTGCAACATCGAAGAGCGTTACAACGACCACCAAAAAGAAAAATAATAATGATGTAACTACAAGCGGTAAAAAGGAAACCGAAGAAGAGGTCACTGTCACCGCTACTGCCAACATGGTTACAGCTGATACGGATGACAATGATGACTATGTTGTATATATCGATGATCCGGATGAGTATTTCAGCAATGAAGATAAATTTCAACTTATGGAGAGCGCCAAAGACTTGAATTCCCAATATGGCTGCAACGTCCTTATTTCTATACACTACTTCGATGAGGAGAGTGACAATGCAAAATCTGGATATTCGGATATTTATTACGACTATTTTTCTAAAAAGTCTAAGGGTATTGCTTTAATTATTTCGGAATATGAAGAAAGTGTTAATGTTAAATTAGAAAGATACGGCGGCGTTTTTACCAAATACAGAAATGAATTTAAGAATATTGAAAAGGATATGGCAGATAATTACTACAACGTAGGAAAGGTGACCCTTATCCGGAGAGCGCTGAATAATATAAAAAATATTGAAGATGCTCAGCCTGCCGATACCACGGTAACCGTCAGCACAGAAACAGATGAGATCACGACCTCCGATGAAAAGACAACCACCACCAAAGCAACAACAACGACTAAAGCAACCACCACCACCAAAGCAACCACCACCACCAAAGCAACTACAACAACTAAAGCATCTTCGTCTGCTCCCAAGAGCGTTACTATCGGCGGAAAAAGCTATCCCACTACCTCTTCATCCCTTGACCTGTCGGGTATGAAGCTTAAAGACAAGGATATTGCCGACCTGAAATATATGACCAACCTTACATATATCAATCTTTGCGACAATAACCTTAAAGATGTTTCCGTTCTCGGCAGTATCCCCACTCTGCAGAACATTCAGATACACAACAACAATATCAGCGACATATCCTTTGTAAAGAAGCTGAATAACCTTGACTGCCTTGCTGCGCAGAACAACAATATCAGCGACCTTTCACCGCTTAAAGGAAAGACTAAGATCACCCAGCTTTGGCTTGCGGAAAATCCTATCACAGATATTTCTGCCATAAGCGGTCTGACAAATATGAAAGCGGTAGGCTTCAACTGGTGCAAGCTGAAGAGCCTTGATCCGCTGAAAAATATGACAAAGCTTGAAACTTTGTGCCTCCAGGGTACGGGCGTAAAGGATCTTTCGGCGCTGAAAAACTGCAAAAAGCTGAAATATCTCTACCTTGGAAGCTGCAACGTATCGGATGTTTCTCCGCTGGCAGGCTCGGAGGGCTTTGTTGAGCTTTATCTTGACGGCAATCCAATCGGCGAGGACAGCATCTCAACCTTTAAGGGAATAACCGTAACGGGATATATTGACCTGAGCAACACGGGTCTGACAGAGGAACAGTTTACCCGTATATATATGCTTCTTGCCAAGTCCAACGATTCATTCACCTATTATTACAGCTAATAAAGTGGAAAGACCGGTCAATTGGGAGCTTCAGTTGATCGGTCTTTTTAAGGAGAAAAGATGAAACGCAGAAATATTATCAATATTATTGAAGGCAGTAAGCCGCCCGTTGAATACGACCTTGACTCCTTCGGCAGGGACTGCGTAAGGTTCGGCAGAGGTCCTGTCCACGGAGACGGCGGCGAGACAAACGATATTTGCGTCGACAAGGACGTTACAGCCGTTTCAAGAGCCCATTGTTCCTTCTGCAAATACAACGGAGAATGGTTTATATGCGACGATAACAGCATGAACGGTCTGCTTCTTAACGGCGTAAAGGTTCAGTCACAGCAGATGCGCAGCGGAGACAGATTTTCTGTTGTCAATGATACCGATTTGAAGTGCATAATAGCCTTTTTCTCCTATGATGAAAGCGGAGAGAATGAGAATGTATTTCATCTTTCGGGCAAGCAGCGGTTTGTAATAGGCAGGAGCCGTGACTGCGACATTATTATCAGTCACCCCTCCGTATCAAGGAACCACTGCGTTATAACCTGCGAAAACGGGGAATATTACATTGCCGACAATAACTCCACAAACGGCGTTATACTGAACGGTATGCCGCTGAAAAAGAAGCAATGCCTTAAAGCGGCGGATAAAATTACTATTGCCGATACGTCAATGGTGTTCAGCGGCGGCTGTCTGTATTTCAGCTTGAACAAAGACGGCGTAAGCGTTTCCGCCTACGGAGTCACCAAAAAGGTGCGTTCCGGCAGGGGAGTAAAGGCAATTGCCGATAATATAAGCCTGACGATCGAGCCGGGCGAGTTTACGGCTATAATCGGCGGCTCAGGCGCAGGAAAAACAACGCTGCTGAACTGCCTTTCGGGAATGACGGACTTCGATTCCGGCGATGTTTTTATTAACGGCGAAAGCATAAAAAGCAACAGCCGCAGCATAAAAAGCATAATCGGCTACGTTCCCCAGAACGACATTGTTTATGACAATCTTACCCTTGAACGTATGCTTTATCATTCCGCAAAGCTCCGTATGCCAAAGGATACGGGCAAGGAAGAGATAATGAAGAAGATAGACGAAACTCTGGAGCTTGTGGAGCTTACCGACCACCGCAAAACGGTCATAAGCAAGCTGTCGGGCGGTCAGAAAAAGCGTGCAAGCATTGCCGTGGAGCTTCTTGCTTCGCCAAAGCTGTTTTTCCTTGACGAGCCGTCGTCGGGACTTGACCCGGGCACGGAAAAGAACCTTATGAAATTGCTGAAAAACCTTGCAGCGTCGGGAAAAACGGTAATTATGGTCACCCATACCGTGCAGAACATAAATATCTGCGACAGGGTCGTGTGTATGGGAAACGGCGGTCTGCTGTGCTACTCGGGAAAACCGTCCGACGCTCTTAAATTCTTTGAGAAAACGGAATTTTCCGATATTTATGGCGAGCTTAACGACAATGCCGCCGCTGTTTCAGCTAAATTCAGCAGTATAAATTCTGCGGCAGGGGCTTCCGATGTGCCGGATAAAAGCGGAGAAAAACGCAGGAAGGACTTTTTAAGCGGATTCCGTCAGTTTTCCGTACTTACAAAGCGTTATGCCGAAATAACCTTTAACAGTATGCTAAGGCTGATAATGCTTTTGCTGATGCCGCTGATACTTTCGCTGCTTGTGTGCCTTGCTTTTCAGTCGGACGGCGACCTGTTCAGGACCCTTGGCATAGAGATCACCCGTACAAGTATGCCGTTTCTTACCGCAGGGGATACAATGAGCCTTATGTTTGCATTTTCCTGTGCGGCGTTCTGGGTGGGTATATTCAATTCGGTGCAGGAGATAAGCAAGGAGCGGAGCATTTACAGCCGTGAATGCTTTGCCGGAGTGAAGCCGCTGCCTTATGTAATGTCAAAGTTTGCGGTATCGGGGGTTCTGTGCGTTATCCAGTCGGTGATAATGACCGTTATTTTCCTGCTGCTTACCGACACCTCCGCCGTACCTAAGGAAAACCCCGACGACGTTCTTTCAATGTCCCTATGCAAAAACGGCGTGGTCTTTACGAACGGGGGAAACGCCTTTGAGATATTTATAACCGTGCTGCTGACGGTGATATGCGCAATGTGCCTCGGACTTGCCATATCTGCGGCTGTGTCAAACGATATGGCGCTGGTGCTTTGTCCCGTGTGCCTGCTGCCTCAGATATTGTTTTCGGGCATAGCCTGCACCCTTTCGGGATTCACGGAAAAGCTGGCGTACTTCATAACCTGCCGCTGGTCCTGCATAGCGTTCCTTACTTCTTCAAGGGTAAATAATATGTACGCTTCCTGCTATTATCAGGATGGTTGGCAGATGATCAAACGAAAAAGCATACTTAAAGATTATGTTCCCGGAAAGGAGTATCTGTTCGGACTTGACCCCGTGCGCAGCGCATGGACAGCGCTCGGAATAATGTCGGTTGTCTGCCTTGCTGCGGCGGTGCTGCTGCTTTACATCAGAAATAGATCAAAGCTGAGAACAAAGTGAATATCACAAAAAAAGACCGTTCCGCCGAATAAACATCGGAGGAACGGTCAAATTATTTTATTTTGGCTTATGCGTCAAATCTGAACATTTCGTTATTGCTTCCGAGGCAGAAGAACATACCGTTTTTAAGCGTTACAGGAACGTTTGGAACAAGTCTCTGTCCGTCGGGAAGGAAGGTTCCGCAGCTTGAACCAAGGTCTACAAGCTGATATTCGTTTCCAAACTGTCTAACTTCGCAGTGAACAGCGGAAATGCCCTGAGCGTCAACAGGGAAGCATACCGTACATTTCTGAGCGTTTCTGCCGATGATAACGCTGCCTGCAACAGTAAAGCTGCGTCCTGTCATAAAGCCCTTTATGCCTGTAATAACGGGTGTGTGCTGCTGTGGCTGAACAGGTGCCGGAGAAGCGGCAGGCTTTTTGCTGCCCTTTACTACAATAACAACGACTACAGCGGCAACAACAACCACTGCTGCAGCGACAATAATAACTATAATAAGTGTGTTGGAGTTATTATCCTCCTTAGGCTCTGCGGAAGCCTCTGTTACAGCTTCGGCAGCCTGAGTAGTTTCTGGTGTAACTTCTGTAACTTCGGGTTCTTCGGTTTCCTCGGGTACTTCTTCCGATGCATCATTTACTTCGTTAGAAAGCGTATAAGGAATAGTGTCACGGTTTATAAGATTCAGAAGCTCGTCAATAACGATGGCGTAATTCTTGCTGTCACCAACTTTGTATGTAGGGATACCAACTACCTCGCCCTTGGAATTTACAAGAGCGCCGCCGGAATTTCCCGGAGAGATGTTCATATCAATGAGATAAACTTCAACGCCGTTTGTGTCGGTGCTTTTTCTTGAAATGCTGCCTGATGTTCTTGAAACATCATTTGTGTCATAAGCAAGAGCTCTGTCGTCCATATACCAATCGGAATCTGCCGGGAATCCCAGAGCGGAAAAATCATCATCCATATCTACTTCCGATGATTTGCATATTACAAGAGGTTCTCTCTTGTCGGTAGGCTGAGGAAGCTTAAGTATGCAGATGTCCTTTTCTTCGTTGACCATATATATCTGCGCACGCATAAATTCGTTTGCAGCGTAGGAGAAATAAACCTTTACTTCGGTGGCTTTTTTATTGCTCACATTTAAAGTCTCGTTAAGAGAATCAAGGCTTTTTACACCTTCAGCCGTATCATCAAGAACAACGTGAGCGTTTGTAACGATATAGCTTACAGGTTCACCGGGAGTGCCTATTGCAAATCCGCTGCCGCGTCCTGTTACGGAGTCACGGGGGTCTAACTTATAGTATCCGCCGACTACACCGTACAGCTTATCGTATATTCCCTGAAAAATGAATTCCTGATCTGATCCGTCAAATGTGGATTCGATATAAACTATACCGTTTTTGGCTTCATTTGCAGTTTTGGCAGAAGCGGACAGACTTAACGAGGCTAAAGTCATAAGCGCTGCTGTCAAAAGTGCCGTAAACTTGAAAATTTTTTTCATTTCGTCAACTATCCTTTCCGGCGCTTCGGAAGAAGAACCGATAAATTTAAGGATTTCCCCTTATTGCTGCTTATTATAACATAATTCTTCCGTATTTTGGTTAGCAAAACTGCACACTCTGCCGCTTATAGCTTATTTTTCTTCCCAAATAAATTCGCAGGCTTCTTCGTAGCCGAGATTATGTTCAATAGCGTAAATTGCCTTTGCGTCGGTCATATTTCTTGCATAAAGTATCTCTTTTCCGCCGATTTTCAGCAAGCGCTGCATTTCCTCCAGAGAAAGCTTAAGAAGAAGTCCTATTTTGATAAGGTGTACACGGGTGGGAGTTCTTGTTCCGTTAAGTATCTGATAGCCGTAGGTGCGGTCAAGATTAAGGAAACGGATAATGTCCGTGCGCTGAATGTTTTTTTCTTCCATATATTTTTCAATAACGGTGTAGACCTTGGGCGCTTTGTTTTCTGCTATGAGCTTTTCGTTGAATTCTTCTTCACGAAGCATCTGCTCTAAATCACGGGTAATCATTTTCATAAAACCACCTTTAATAATCCATAGTGAATTTGCCGTTCATACTTTTATATACTTCCCATGCTTCTTCCTCGGTAACGCCGTTGCTGTCAATGGTGACATAGCCGTTTACGGTTATCCCTTCAAAGGTATCGAGAGAATTTTTAATGGGGTTGTTGTCCACAAACAGCTCCGATATACTTTCACAGTTTTTCAGAGGCGAAAGATCGGAAACGTTGTTCCGCCCTATATAAACATATTTCAGCTTTGTGCTTTCCGCAAGGGGTTCAACGCTGTATATGCCGCAGCCGGAAAGACATACCATTTCAAGCTCGGTCATACCGTCCAGAGCGTCTATACTGCCGATCTGAGCCTCGTTGAAGCCTACCTTCTGCAGCCCTCTGCTGTCGGAAATGGGGGTAATGTCCGTAACGTAGGTGTTGCCGAAAAATACCTCTTTCAGCTTTGTTTTCCCTTTTAGTGGGGATATGTCATATACACCGCTGTTTTCGGCTGATATTTTTTCAAGCTCGTCCATTCCTTCGGCAAAGCTGATGTCCGAAACGTTATTGTTGTTGAAATGAATGCTTTTCATATTGTCAAGTCCTTCAAGAACGGACAGGTCGGTTATGTAATTATCGTTAAGATTAAGCTCCTGCAGCTTTTTCATATGCTTAAGGTTGGCAATTGAAGCGTTGGTAAGCTCAAGATCGGAAAGGTCAAGGCTCACGCTGTCAATGGGGTAGAATTCATCACCTATCCTTACGCTGTCAGGCTTCATATGATCGGCAAGAAAATCCTTTGCCGACGGTACGGCGAACAGTATCGCAGCTACGACCGCCAGAGAAGCAGCAATAACAGCAATTTTCTTCTTATTCCGCCGCCAAAAAGAGGGCTTCGCTTTTTCCGGGGTCTTGACCTTAATTTCGCTGACGCTTTTTTCGCTTACACCGCATTTTTCAAGGTCTTCAAGCATAGCTTCGGCGCTTGGATAACGATTATCCTTCTTTACTTCCGCCGATTTTTTGATAATGCTTCTTAATCCCGGCGATATTTCTTCAAGTCCTTTAAGGAAAGCGCCGTCATCGTCAAGCCTTGTCATAGGATCCTCGGGGACCTGCAGAGTAAGCGCATAAAAAACCGACAGACCAAGCGCATAAAGGTCTGTCCAGGCTCCCTGGTTGCCCTTGCGCTGATACTGCTCCATTGGTGCAAAGCCGGGCTTAAGTATTACCGAAAGGCTGTCGTCACCCTCGTTTGAAAGCTGCCTTGCGGAGCCGAAATCTATCAGCTTTACTCCGCCGTTTATATCAAGCATAATATTTTCCGGGGAAATATCCCTGTGCAGAACGCTGTTTTTATGAAGAACGGCAAGCGAAGACAGTATCTTCTTTAAAATATACACCGCCTGTTCCTCGGATATTTTTCCGTTATCGAGAACGTGCTGTTTAAGGGTAACGCCGTTTACGAATTCCATTACGCAGTAAGCCGTTCCGTTAGCCTTGAAAGCGTCGAACACTTCTATAATATCCGCCGTTCCCTCAAAGCCGGAAATGAGCTTTGCTTCGTTGAAAAATTTTTCAAGCCCATCCGAAAAGGTCTGCCGCTGTTCGCTTGCAAGGATCTCAACACCAATATTGTCAACGGTGCGGACGGCCATTCCTCTGGGGAAATACTCCTTTACCGCAACTGTTTTATCCAGCTTTGTGTCATATGCAAGATAGGTGATGCCAAAACCGCCCTTGCCGATTATTTTTCCGAGCAGATACCTTTCTTTAAGAACGGTGCCTGCCGCCAGAGCGTAAGGTTCCTGAATATCGGCAGAATTCTGGTATCCGCATTTTGTACATACGGTGCCGTCCAATTCGGCAAAACAGTTTCCGCACAGATTTTTCAAGAATTATCACCATCCCTTTCGGTATAATGAAATAGTTTCAAGCTGACCGTTTTTTATGATATGACAATAAAAATTATAATAAAAAATAATTCAATATATTATATCATATTATGACATATATTTGGTGTGCAAATTTGCACAATCCTATTTGTCGGTTATTAGTTTATACGTTATTATAACATAATTTTGTAATTATGTAAACTACAGGGAAAAACATACCTCCACTGCAAAAAAACGGATAAAAAGTCTGTTTTAGTTAAACTTTTATATCGAAGCGCCGCACTTAGTATACCGCCTTTGTTTTATATTACAAATTTTTATTTTTCTGTTTAAATGCGGCGGATTTTGTGATATAATGTTTTATAAAGAATTTTTTGTCGATTCATCGTTTTTGCGGAATTTTCCGAGAAAGGTCAAACTATGAGTTTTGTTGAAATGAAAGACGTATATAAGCGGTATAAAATGGGAGAGGTAACCATTTCCGCTTCCGACGGAGTCAGCTTCACAATTGAAAAAGGGGAATTCGCAGTTATAGTAGGGGCAAGCGGCGCAGGAAAGACCACCGTTCTTAATATGCTGGGCGGAATGGACACCTGCGACGAGGGACAGATAATCGTTGACGGCTCGGATATTGCCAAGTACACTCCGAAGCAGATAACGGCTTACAGAAGATATGATATAGGCTTTGTTTTCCAGTTTTACAATCTTGTGCAGAATCTTACGGCAAAGGAAAATGTTGAGCTTGCCACACAGATATGCAAAAACGCCCTTGACGCAGAAGAAGTGTTGAAGCAGGTAGGACTTGGTGAAAGAATGGACAACTTTCCTGCGCAGCTTTCCGGCGGCGAACAGCAGCGTGTTTCCATTGCAAGAGCTCTCGCCAAATCGCCCAAGCTGCTTTTGTGCGACGAGCCTACGGGCGCTCTTGACTACAATACGGGAAAAACTATCCTTAAACTTTTGCAGGATACCTGCCGCAATACGGGAATGACAGTTGTTGTCATTACCCACAATCAGGCTATAACCCCTATGGCGGACAGAGTTATTACGATAAAAAGCAGCAAGGTGTCAAACATCGTTCTTAACGAGCATCCCACGCCTGTTGAAGAGATAGAATGGTAATTTCTGCAATTCCTAAAAAGGAGGTTTGCTTCCGCAGAGAAGCGTGATAATAATGAAAGCATTGGTTCGCAGCACTTTCAGAAGCATAAAAAAGACGTTCAGCAGATTCCTTGCGATTTTTGCCATTATAGCCATAGGTTCGGGATTTTTTGCAGGTATCAAAGCCTCTGCTCCCGATATGAAAAAGGGCGCATGGGATTATTACAATGATTCAAAGCTGAACGATATACATATTTTGTCCACCCTTGGCTTTGAAGAGGACGAGCTTGACAGCATAAGAGAGCTTAACGGTGATTATTATACCGAGGGCGGATATTCCGCAGACCTGTACATAACCGGCGATTCCGTTAACCGCAAGATAGCAAAGGTCTATTCCTATTCCCCCGACAGCGAGATGAATATTCCCGAGCTTGTAGACGGAAGAATGCCGGAAGACCCGTCGGAATGTGTTGTTGACTACATATTCCATTCCTCCGCTACGCCGGAAATAGGCGAAAAGATATACTTTGAAGCAGCAGGGGAGGACGATATTTCCGACACTCTGAACAGAACGGAATATACCGTTGTGGGTCACGTCAGATCGCCTATGTACATAGCATTTGACAGGGGAACGACCTCCGTGGGCAACGGTTCAATAAACGGCTATGTGCTTGTTCCCGAAGAAAACTTCTGCCTTGATGTTTATACAGATGTTTATGTAAGGATAAACGGTGCTGAAAAGTTTGACCCCTTTACAGATACTTACACTAATTTGGTTGACGACCACATTGAAGCCCTTGAAGCCTTGGGTGAAACTCAGATAGAAAAGCGTGTTCGGAAGATAACGGACGAGGCTTACGAAGAAATAAACGACGCAAAAGCTGAGGTGTCCGACGCACGTAAGGATATTGAAGAAGCTAAGGAAAAGCTGACAGACGGCGAAATAGAATACAATGACGGTTTAAGGTCTGTGGATAACCTTAACGGCGTTATAGCTCAACTCAATCAGGTACTTGCCGATTACGAAACAGACGCCGTTCAGAGCGCAGACGAGGTAACGGATACCGTAAACACGCTGAATCAGGGCGATTTCTTTGCCGCAGACGAAACTCTGGAGCAGCTTCTCACAGGCTATATGACCATACCTGCCGCTTACGACAACGGCACAAAAGCTGCCTGCAAGCAGGGAATAGAGCAGTATATTTCCGGCATTGAAGAGAGCGTTGCTGAAATTGAGGACAGCCTTGCAGAAGCACGTTCCGAGCTTGATGACGGATATGCGGAAATTGAGGACGGCGAAAACGAGATAGACGAAGCGCTGGAGGATATTGCCGAAGCGGAAAAGGAGGTTGCCGACAGGACGGAAGACGCACAATGGTATGTCTGGAGCCGTGACGATTCCTGCCCCAACTATTCAAATTACGGCGATGACTGCGAGAAGGTTGACGCTATCGCTAAGGTGTTCCCCGTGTTCTTTATTCTGGTTGCAGCCCTTGTGTGCTGGACAACTATGACAAGAATGGTAGAGGAGCAGAGAACTCAGATAGGTACGCTGAAAGCATTAGGCTACAGCAATTTCAGCATAATGTCACAGTACGTTCTTTATGCGGCGGCTTCAAGCATTCCGGGAGCGCTTTTCGGACTTGTGGTGGGCTTTAGGCTGTTCCCCGTGATAATTTTTAAGTGCTACAATTCAATGTATGCCTTCGACAGCATTGAAACTCCCTTCAAGTGGGATTATGCCATTGGCTGTATCGTGGTTTCCTGCCTGTGTACGGGACTTTCTTCGCTTTACGCCTGCCGCAGGGAGCTTTTCTCACGTCCTGCGCAGCTTATGAGAGCAAAACCGCCCAAAAACGGCAAGAGAATACTGCTTGAAAAGGTGACTTTCATTTGGAAACGGCTTAAATTCACCTATAAAGTTACCTTCCGCAATCTTTTCAGATACAAAAGCAGAGTTGTTATGACAATTATAGGCGTAGGCGGCTGTACTGCGCTTCTTCTTACGGCTTTCGGGTTAAGACATTCTATCGTGAGCATTGCAGACAGGCAGTATGAGGACATATTCGTATATGACGCTATAGTCGCCGTTGACGAG
>JBJEQN010000037.1:0-18280 GCA_051881775.1 Oscillospiraceae bacterium
AAATCACACCAAGTCGGGATAAATTGCTTTTATCTGTTCATCTGTAAAGCCTAATTCTTTCATTTTCCGAATTGTCAGATTGCGTTCTTCGGTTTTTCCCTCGGCTCTGCCCTCAGTTCTGCCTTCCGCTCTGCCTTTAACCATGCCTTCTTCCCAGCCCTCAGCTTTAGCATTCTTCAAAGCGGACGCTTCATCGTGAAGAGCTTTTTCACGCAGACGGGCGATCTCCCTTATCTTTGTATCTTCCGACATATCGTATATAACATTTACCGCTTTTTTCATGATAGGAACGTTAGTCTGACTGATCATCTCTAATTCCTCCTCACTGTCAGCATTGATAAACTGCAGCCATAGCTCACGGCTGTTGTCGGGATTGGGCTTCTTGCCGACCTTTTTCAGTTCAAAGAAGTGTATGCCGAATTTATCGGAAAATACCTCGTCTGTGCCTTTTATCATTGCTGCAACTTCCGTGTGGTAATCCTCCCCGGCAAACATATTGAAATTTATGATATTTATAGTTATTGTCTGTTTAAGCTCGCTGTAATCTTCGCCGCTTTTCAGCTCCGACGAATACAGCTTTGCCCAGTAGAAAAGCGTTCTGTCACGGTAGTCCGCATCATTTTTGACCTGTATCTCAACGTTTACAAGCCTGTCATCCACCTTAAGGCTCAGATCAAGACGGCTGAACTTTCCCGACAAAGTTTCCGGTGGAAGCTCGGGATTGGTTATTTTTATCTCCGAGATGTTTTCCTGCGGAATATCAAGCATACTTGCCACAAAGGAATGAAGCATATCCTCGTTTTCGGTGAACAGCTTTTTGAATATTATATCCAGCTTTGCGGAAATTACATTTCGTGACAAAATTCTTCCCTCCTTGTGAACATAACTTTATTATATTATATCACTTTTTTAACGATTTGCAATAGGGTAAAAATACCCGTAACAGGTTCGCTCCGCTTTCATTATATCAGCAGCATTTTATCTCATAAATTTTTCCCTTTTCGGTGTCAAAGGTCACAACGCCGCCGCTTTCTTTAACGCTGACGGGAACACCGCCGCAGGTAACATTAAGACCGCTGCCCACAACGCTGCAGGTGTTTCCGCAGAGAGAGCGTACAGCCATTTCCGTTACTCTGCCATTTTCCCACGCAAAGTCAAGCTCAAAGCCGCCTCTTGCCCTCACGCCTTTAAGTGAACCGCTTTCCCATTCGGAAGGAAGCGCCGGAAGAACGCATATCTCGCCGCTGTGGCTCTGTACAAGGGCTTCCGCAATGCCTGCACCGCCGCCGAAGTTGCCGTCTATCTGGAAGGGCGGGTGCATATCAAACATATTGGTGCTTGTGGAGTTTGAGAGAAGGGCTCTGACGTTCTCTCCCACCTTTTCGCCGAAGCCCAGCCTTGCCCACATATTGATTATCCACGCTCTTGACCAGCCTGTGTGACCGCCGCCGTGGGAAAGTCTGCGGTCAAGCGTGGCAACGGCAGCCTTGGCAAGCTCGGGGGTCTTGCGCTTTGAGATTATATCGGCAGGATAGAGGGCGAAAAGCTGCGAAATGTGCCTGTGACCCGGTTCGACCTCGTCATAATCCTCCGCCCATTCCATAATCTGACCGTACTGTCCTATTTCCGGCTCGGGCAGCCTTGAACGGAGCCTGCGCATAGTTTCGGCGTATTCCTTGTCAATGCTGAGCAGCTCCGCAGACTCTTCCACCGCCGTAAACAGGCAGCGGAGTATCTGGCTGTCCATAGAGGGACCCTGACAAAGCGAGCCTTTCTCGCCGTTTTTGGTAACATAAGTATTTTCGGGAGAAACGGAAGGACTTGTAACAAGCTGTCCCTTGTCGTTTTCGATAAGGTAATCCTCGAAGAACTCCGCAGCCTCTTTCATTGTGTCGTACTTTTCGGCAAGGAACTCCTTATCTCCCGTAAATTTGTAATGCTCGTAAATATGAAGACATAGCCACGCAAGACCCATAGGCCATATAGTCGCAGGCATCCATTTGTCCTGGGGAGCCGTGTCGCCCCAGATGTCCGTGTTGTGGTGGCAGACCATACCCTTGCAGTGGTACATCTCACGGGCGGTAACACGTCCGTTTTCACGCATACGCTCAATATGGTCGAACAGGGGCGTGTGGCACTCGGACAGATTCTGTATCTCTGCGCCCCAGTAGTTCATCTCCGTGTTGATGTTAACGGTGTACTTGCCGCCCCACGCAGGCCACATATCCTTGTTCCATATGCCCTGTAAATTAAGAGGCAGTGTACCCTCTCTTGAACCTGCTATCATAAGGTAACGGGAGAAATTGAAGTACATTTCCGCCAGCTTGTTATCCTTGCCGCCCTCTTTGAACAGTTTTAGCCTTTCATCGGTAGGGAGAGCCGAGTTTCCGCCGCTGTTGTCGTTCAGCTCAAGTGTGCATCGGCTGTACAACGCCTTATAATCGGCTTTATGACGTTCAAGAAGCTGCTCCGCACTCTTTCTCAGTGCAGTTTTAGCTTCGGAAATGGCTTTTTTAAGGTAGTCACCGGTTCTGAAAGCTGTCTGACAGGCAAGTGTCACCACCGCAGAGTCGGCGTTTTCAACTTTTATGCGGTTTGCGTCCGTATAAGCCCTGCCGCCAACCGATTTAACGGAAATTGCCGCTGCATAGGGTATACCGTCTGACATTGTAAACAGCAGCGTTGAGCCGTCGTAGGCTTCGTTCCTGTCGTAGTCGTCGTCCTTGCCGTCAATAACGGAGGTGAAGCATATTTTGCCCTTTTTGTCGGCGTTAAAGACAATTACCATAACTTCGTCGGGATGGGAAACGAACACCGTTCTTGAATATTTCACTCCTCCGCTTTCCCAACGGGTCTCGCAGAGAGCATTTTCAAGGTCAAGGCTTCTGCGGTAGTCCGCAATATCCTCCGTACCCGACTGCCAGATGTGAAGGTCGCCCATAGGGTGGTAATGGCGCTGCTGCTCGTTTGTGCCGTATAAAGCGTCCTCGCAGAGAGCCTGCGCCTCGGTTATCCTGCCCTCTTTTATAAGGCTGCGTATCTTGTCAAGGTTTTCATAGGCTTTTGGGTTGTTTCTGTAACGGAACCCACCCGACCACACGGAATCCTCGTTAAGCTGGATAAGCTCGTCTGTCGGTCTGCCGAATATCATTCCGCCTATGCGTCCGTTGCCAACGGGCAGCGCCTCGTTCCAGTCGGCTGCAGGCTTGTTATACCATAGAAAATCTGAATATCTGTTCATTTTTCTCCCCCACATATAAATTATTATACAAATTATAACATATCCTGCTATGAAAAACAAGCGGTATTTGTGCAATATTTTCCCCACAAAAATGCCATTGGCATATAAAAAGTTTGAAGTGTGGAGAGTGAAGAGTGAAGTTTTTTAAAGTGGAATTGTATTAATTCGGAATTCCGAATTCCGAATTCAGAATTCCGCATTTAAACAATTCCACTTTCCACTTTCAACTTTCCACATTCAAAACAACTCCACTCTTCACTCCTCACACTTCAAACTTGTAAAAATTTCACATTAAAACAAATGCCATAGCACCTCCGGCATTAAGCTCAGAAGTGCTATGGCTAAAACTTTTTATCGCTGCACAAAACCGAAAACGGCTTTGCTTTTTTATATTACATACCTGTAAGACCGGAACGTGCAATACCTTCCGTAAAGTTCTTCTGCAGGCAGATGTAAAGGATAAGCATAGGCAGGATCGAGATAAGACAGCCTGATTCCATCCATACTATAAGCTCTCTTACGTTTACCTGAACGTTACCGTTGTCGAAGATGATTCTTGTAAGGTTAGCGTCAAGGTTTTTAAGCATAAGGGCGATAGTTCTGTTGTCGGTGAAGAACGATGTACTTACATAGTAGTCGTTCCAGTACCATACGATGGAGAGAAGGAATACTGTAAGGAAGGTTGAACCTGCGTTGGGTACCATTACCTGAATGAAAGTCCTCAGCGGCGAGCAGCCGTCAAGGTATGCAGCGTCTTCAAGCTCCTTAGGAAGTCCTCTGAAGGACTGTCTGAACAGGAAGATGAACAGACCTGCACGGATACCGTTAGCCGTCAGCGCCGGGAAGTACATCGTTACCGCCGTATTGATGAGGTTGATGTAATTGCCCGTTACAGCATGGTAAACGCCGAAGGGATTGAAGTAACGGAAGAACATATACTGAGGGATAAGGATGATCTGTGAAGGCACAAGTATCATCATGATTACCACGAAGAACAGTATGTTCTTGCCCTTGAACTTGAATCTTGCGAAGCCGTAGCCTGTTATGGCACAGGTAAGTACCTGCAGGATAGAACAGCCTATGTTAAGCACAAGAGTATTTCCGAGGGTGTTCCAGAAATCCATTGCCCTGATAGCGTCCTTAATGTTGGACATGGTAAAGGTCTTGGGTATCCACATTATAGTGGGGTCGTTCATTTCCGCACGGGGACGGAATGCGCAGGATATCATAAATATCAGAGGATAAAGAATGATAAAGCACAGACCGAATACGATAAGACCTCTGAATATGGGCCATACTGCGTCAATGACTCTTTTTCTCTTGAGATACCTCTGCTCCTCCGGCGTAAGGGATTCAAGGCGCTTCTGAAAACGCTCCTTTCTCTCCTTACGGGACATTTTGGGTTCTTTTATTTTCTTTTCCGGCTTTTTAAGGAAGCCGGAGCTTCTGAGTGCTGATGCCATTATATTTCTCCGCCTCCTTAATCATCGTACCAAACAAGCTTGTTCATTACTGCGAATATGATTCCGAGAGCTACAAGGATGATTCCGAAGTAGCTCCACGCCATAGCCGCCGAATAACCGTACTGCCAGTCGCTCTGTACTTCCAGCACACGGGTCATTACCTGGTTGGTGGGGTCCGTGAATGCGTCGATAACGGTATAAACGATATTTACAAGGATCATAGGGGAAACGTAAGGAAGGGTTATCTTCCAGAAGAATTCCCATGAGGTCGCACCTTCGATAGCAGCCGCTTCCTTAGCAGAAGTGGGGATGCCCTGCAGTGCGGAAAGGAAGATGATTATCTGGATACCGCACTTCCATACAAGGTTCAGGATGTCCGAGGTTATCTCCGACAGCATTTCCGTGAACTGTGTACCGAAGCCGTAGATTCCGATAAATTCAAGGAGCTGGTCTACCATGTCCGTTTCAAACATTGTGGAGAACTGCTCTGCGCTGTTGTTTCCGTTTGTTTCGAGGTTACCTGTGATAATTGCGTAAACAGGACCTGTAGCAATGATAACGGGGAGGAAGAATACGGCTCTTGCGAAGGTCCTTCCTCTGAACTTCTGGTTGATGATGATCGCAACGAACATCGAGAAGATAATGATTATAGGAAGGTTCAGCGCCATATCCTTCAGCGCTTCCACAAGGTACTGTCTGAAGGTCGGGTCGGTCATGAACGCTCTTTTATAGTTTGCAAGACCTGCCCAGCTTTTCAGCAGATAACCTGTTTCAGGCTGAACGTTGTTGAACGAGTAATAAAAGGACTTGCACACCGGTATGATAAAGAACATCAGCGCTCCGACGAACCAGAGGGCAATAAAGCCGTAGCCGTAAAGTCCTTTCTTCTTTTCATAGGATAGTCTTGACATTCTCATTTTATCCTATGACCTCCTTTCCGACGTAATCGTACAGGCTGTAGACCTTGCCGTTCTTGGTAACGGTCCTGTCTGCCTTGTTTACGATTGTTTTTGTACCGTTCTCATATACAGTTTCAATTTCATCATCGGAAAGAATATTGTATTCTGTGATCTTCTGATTAGAAACATCCGAGAGAATATCCTTGGTGAAGCGGTAGCAGTTTGCTGCATCCTCTGTCCAGTACTGGGCATCGGCATAGAAGTAAACGTCATAGCGTGTGTCCTTAAGTTCGTTTGCTTCTTCCGCCATAAGGTCGAATCTGAGGTTGCTGCCCGAAGCAACAGCGTCAAGAATAAGGTCTGCTATCTGAGCGTCACCGTTCACAGCTGTTGTGGAGTAGGATTTAAGGCCGTGCATAACGATCTGATAGAAGGGTATATCCTGATCGAAAATGTCGAAGTTACTGGAATTCAGCGGAACGTTTGTGATATGATCCACATAGGGGAGGATATAAGCGTTTGCGCCGTCTGCCAGTACCGAGCCGACCTGATCGTTAAGGAGCTGGTAATATTCCTGAAGCTCGTACTTTACCATTTCACGGGACATAGCCTTTTTGCCGTAGTCGCCGTAGATAACGGTGGAAGCGGAGCCGACGGAAATGTTGCTCAGACCGAAGGAGCTGTAGCTCTTGGCAAGATTGTTGAACATCTTTTCGTATCTTTCGGGAGAAAGGAGCGCCATTGCCTTATAGAACTTGTTTTCAATTCCGTAAGCAAGGTCGTAGGTGTACTGCCTGGAGTATGCGTTGGAAACTCTTATTGCAGTATCGGTCATTGTCCAGTATCCGCTGCCGCTCTTGAAGGTCAGGTTATCGACTGCGGGATAGATGGAAATGTTATTGCTGTCGGCATAGCTCATAAGATCCTTGAAATCGGACTTTCCGCCCAGCTTTGAAGCCGGCTTTGCCTTATCGGAGACCTGTTCCTTAATGTCCGCAGCTGTCCACTGGTTGTAATTTACAACAATGCTGTCTGCGCCGCCTGCCTGAAGCTCGGTAAGAATGTCCTTAGCGTCATCGAAGCTTGTTGCAACGTGCTGCATTGTAACGGGGAGACCTACAACGGATTCCTTTTTAAGAACGCCGCCGTAGAAATCAACGTAAAGGGAAGTGTCGTTGACGGTATCGGACTTTGCAACGCCGTATTCGGAAGAAGTGAGGTAATCTCTGTACTTGTCTGCAATGTCAATATAGTCAACACTGCCGTTTTCGCCGTTGGAAACGGGGTAATATCTTACCTCGATCTCGGGAACGAGGATTCCTCTCTTTTCAAATACCTTAAGGGGGTTAGCGTCGCCGCCCATGAGGTATTCATCGTTTGTGCGTATCTCAAAGTCGAAGTAGCAGGTATTGTAGCTGGTCTTGTTCTGACCGGAAACGTAGGCGTTGATAGAAGCGCAGGTATCGCCCTTGTCGGCAACTACCATCATGCCGCTGTTTCCCTTTACGATTCCGTACATAGGAAGGTAAACCTGCTGTGTAACAGCCGGAGCGGTCTGGGAAACGGCGGTTATATCCTTTCCGTAAACCTTTCCGCTGTAGGTCTTAAGACCTGTTTTGCCGTTGTTGAAGTTGATAAGAGCGCCGCTTCCGTCAGGAATAACGTAATAGCCCTCATCCTCTTCCGTAGCTGCACCGAAGGATGTCATAAAGGCAAGATCGGTAACTATCTTGTCGCCGTCCTCCTCCTTTATTTCGGAGGTGTCAACATAGAGCTTAAGGTAATCTTCCTCAAGGGTATATGTAACGGGAACGGTAATATTTGCTGCGGCAAAGGTATAGGTTATCTGTACGCCGTTCTTAACGTCCTTGAACTTAGCCTTGCCCTTTACCTTGCTGTTAAGGGTAGTAGTTCTTCTCTTGGAGGGTTCGCCGTAGATCAGTGTCATTCCGGCTTTAAGCTCCTGTATCTGAGCCTTTTTACCGGTTGAACCGTCGGCGTTTATAGGATTTGACCACCATATTTCTCCCGTGCTTTTATCAACAAGGGCAAGGGTGACTTCCTTTTTGTTCTGGTAGAACGCCAGCTTGCTGTTTTCCGCAACAAGCTCCATGTCAGCCATAACTTCCTCATTGGTACGGGGAACATAATCCTCGTCGGCAGGCTCAGCCTCCTCTTCGGTGGTCTCAGCAGCCTCAGCCGCATCATCTTCCGAGCTTGCAGGTATAGCGCATACCGAAATTGCCATTGTAAGGCAGCATATGCAGGCGAGGACCTTTTTTATATTAATACGCATTTGTTTCACCACTTTTCAGTATAAAATCAGACTCTTAATCTGTAAGAAAGCTCTGTATAGATAGAGAATACGAATATGAGCACCTGCTGGAACAGTGTAAGCAGAAGAACAAGCAGGAACAGTATGGCTATCATAGCCACCAAAGTCAGCAGGATAAGCGCAACTGTCTTTCCGAAGCTGAACTGATGCACCGCTTTCATTGCCGACAGCACAAGTACGAAGGACCAGCAGGTTCCCAGTATCTCAAATGCCTGGATGAAGATATATTCATCCTTGATGAGGAAGTGGGAAAGCACCGTTCCGATAAGGTAACCGGCTATGTACGGCACTAAAGCGTAAGCGCTGTAAATAAATATGTTCTTCATTGAACCCTCTCCGTCGAAGAGAGTACACATTGCCCAGTTTGCAACTACCCATACACCGAAAAGCACGAAACTTTTGAAAATGTAAGGAACTATGTTGAAGATCTTGTCGTAATCGGAGTAATACTGGAAACCGTAAAGTCTGCTGTAAGCGATCTGCTGTATAAAGAGGAGGCAGACGATAACGAAAGCTATCTTCATTGAGCCTTTTTTCTTCCAGCGCAGATCCTCGAAGCCCTCAAAGGGGTGCGTTATAACGTGTTTAACAAATTGTCCCTGAGTTAAATCCAGCATATCAAGCACCGCCCTTTCTCAGAAATTTCAGCTTGCCCGTTTTCTTCAGTTTTCCTAAAACTATCAGAAGAACGATAACAACTATCAGAACAACGATTATTGCCGTAAAGTGAGCCTTCAGCCATTCATCTCTGTAGCCCTCGTAGGCTCTGTTGTAACGGTTACGGCTGATGGAGATCTTGAAGTACTCCATAGCCTCTTCGTAATCGCCTCTGTTAAAGAGAGCGTTGCCGATTCCGATGTAAGCACGGCGGTAGTTTCCGTCGTATTTAAGAACGTTCTGCCAAGGTTCAAGGGATTCTTCATATTTACCGTCATTGTAAAGATTAGACGCTTCCGTAACAATTTCGCCGAACACCGTTCTTGTGAAAACTGTCAGCGCATTTTTACGGGAATCGAGAACGTAGAGCTTGTTGTCGTAGCTTTCGATAGCGGTAGCGGAACGGAAGGTACCCAGCTGTTCGCCGGTGCCGCCCATTATGAACAGGAGCCAGCATTCCTTGTCGTACTGGAAGATACGTCCGTGCTGGAAGTCCAGAATGTTCAGCTCGCCGTTAGGTCCGATGTCGATATCAACAAGGCTTGAGTTCTTTGCGTAGATGGAGTAGTAGGTCGGGCTCTTGTCACCGAACTGGAACTCGTTGTCAACGCCGAGAGAGTCAAGGATGTTGTTGCCCTCGGGGTTAAGCTTCTTTACAAGGTCGGTAGTGGTCTCCGTTGACTCCGTAACGGTATAGATAAAGCCCATATCGTCAATATCGAAGTTGGAGAAGCCGATAGGAGTTGACTTGGTGCTGCGGAGACGCTGCTCTTCGGTGGAAATAAGGTTCCAGAAGGCGTTTGCAAGCACTTCAGCGGTCTGTTCAACTCTGTTTGCGCCGTAGTATCCGAGGAATTTGCCGTTTGCGTCGAACATAACGGCACCTCTTGTAACGGATTTAACAACAACGTAAACATTTCCGGCTTTATCAACGATAACCTTGTTGGGGTTGTAGGTAAGGTCGGAGGAATACAGCTCTGTTTCGGGTCTGCCGAATATCCTGCTTATATTTCCGTCCTTGTCGCACTTGATAACACGCTCGTTTTCGTTATCGGCGATGTAAATATCATCTCTGTACTGGTCAACGAAAACGCCTGTAGGTTTTTTCAGCGTGGTAGTTTCTCCCTCGTAGGTAAAGGTGTCCATTACCCTAACGAGATTGAAGTCCATATCTGTCACAACGATTCTGTTATTGCCCTTGTCAACTATGTACATAAGGTCATCGTGGGAAACGAACAGGTCTGCGGGTTCGTTGAAGGAACCTACGCCAATATCGTCTCCGCTTACGAAATAGTCTGCAGTATAGCCTGCCTGAGAAGCGATAGGATCGCCCCATCTGTCATAGTTGTAAGGGTCATAAGCCTCGGTCGCCGAAGCGCTTACTGCGCAAACAGAAATTGTTATCGCAGCGGCCGAAACCAGTGAAATAAGCTTTTTCAAGCCTGACATATTATCACCCTTTCCGAATTTATGCTCATTGCCGTAAGATCAGTCTTTCATTCCGGCGTGAGCCATTGTTTCCATAACGTTACTCTGAGCTGCAATGAATATTGCAAGAGGAGGTATCATAAGCACAACTGCGGAAGCTGCGATAGCGCCCTGTCGTGCGATACCTGCCGCTGCGATCTGCTGAACGACCGTAGGAATGGTTTTGAGCGCCTCATCATAAACGAGGTTGCCGCCGGTCGAATTCCACGCAGCCTGGAACTGGAAGATGATAATTGTCATAATTGCGGGTTTTGAGTTCGGCATTACTACCTGCCAGCATATACGCATCAGACCTGCGCCGTCCACCTTAGCTGCCTCTATCATAGCGTCGGGTATCTGTCCAACGCTGTTGATCATAAGGTAAAGACCCATTGAGGTAGCGATAAGGGGAAGGATAAGAGCAGAATATGTGTTGATCATACCGAGCTTTGCCATAACGATATACTGCATGATGTATGTAACTGTGCTGTTGAAGAGGAGCGCAATTACGACCACTTTGTTTATCAGCTTAACGCCCGGGAATTTGCACTTTGCAAGGATAAATGAAGCCATGCAGGCAAATACAACGTGAAGTACGGTAGCAGTGACCGTAACGAACAAGCTGTTGAATACGTTTCTTGAGAAAGGCACCCAAGAGTTGTTCGCAACCTGGAAAAGATCTTTGAAGTTATCTGTCGTCGGGTTGATAGCGTAAAGCTTAGGCGGCATGATAAAGATCTCCTGCACAGGCTTAAGGGATGTAACGATCGCAATATAAATAGGAGCGATCATAAACAAGCCCAGGAATGTAAGAAGAAGAAAAATACCGATGTCGTTTGTCCAGGACTTGCCGACACGCTTGTTGGTGCCCTTGGACTTTTCCATTTTGCGGTGTTCTTTTTCGCGGCGCTTTCTCAGCGCTTCAAGAGCGGCAGCATTCTCAGCTTCGATCTGAGCCTGGATCTGAGAAGGCTTCAATTCTTTTTTTGCCATTATGATCTCACCCCTAACTTAGTTCATATATTTGCCGAGTATCTTGCTTATCAGCTTGTTGCAGAGAAGCATTACAACGAAAAGGACGAAGCATATAGCGGAAGCGTAGCCCATTTCGTAACGTACCCAGCCGTAGTCGAATGCGTGAGTCATAATCGTGTGTACCTTGTAGTCCGTGGAAGGGAAGCCTGCGAGGGAACGACCAACGATATCTACCGTGAAGGAGGAAACTATCTGCATAACGGCAGCGAACATAAGCTGCGGACCCATTGAAGGGATAGTGATGTAGATAAGCTCCTGAGTACGGTTCTTGATACCCTCGATAGCGCCTGCCTCGTACATAGACTTGTCGATGCTCTGGAAGCCTGCACGGAGAGCAAGGAAGCCTGCGCCCATTGAAACCCAGAGCTGAACTACGATAACGCAGGGGAGAACGTAGTTAGCGTCCGTCAGCCACTGAATAGCGCCTGTAGTGATGCCAAGGGAAGAAAGGAACGCATTAAGGTAGCCGTATGAGTCGCCCGAGAAGATGAGCTGCCATACGAAGTAGATGTTACCTGCCATTGACGGTGCATAGAAGATAAGTGTGAACACCGTCTTAAGCACGGGATGAAGCTCGTTTATGAGCCATGCAAGCAGGAAGCTGAGCGCATAGCTGAGAGGACCCGTGAAAATGGCGAAGATAAGTGTTGTTCTTATTGAGCCGATGAAAACATCGTCCTCAACGAACATGGTGTAAAAGTTCTGAAGTCCGATAAACTTAGGCGGAAAATGCGCCATATCGAAATCGGTGAAGCCCATAGGGAGCGACATTATAACAGGGATTACTGTGAACAGGATAAAGAAGATCATAAAAGGCGCAAGCATAACGTAGCACATTTTGTTCCTGTTCATTTCATGAAGCGTATAACGGACATTTTCCTTAAAGGAATGCTTCTGTTCGCTTCTCAGCAAAATTTCCTTTTTCTGAGTTTGTTCAGCCAAAATTAACCCTCCGATCCTTAAGTATCCAAGCCGAGATTTTCACGTTTTCTCGTAATTTCGTTGTTGATGTCAACATTGTAAAGTCTGAGAGTTTCTCTCGGATTTTCCTTGTCGTTTACAACGGAACGGAAAGCGTTCATAATGCTTCGGGTAACAACGTAAGCAGACGGAATAATAGGAATTTCCTCCAGCTGATTCATCTGAGCGTAAATTTTGTCAAGGTCGTTCTTGGACCAGTTAAGCTTTGCAAGAGCATCCATATTAGCGCATTCAAAACGTCCGAGAGGACCCATAACGCCCTCAACGTTCTGACCGTATTCAACCATTGTATCTGTTTCTGTGAACCACTTGATGTAAGTCCAAGCAGCTTCAACGTTCTTGCAGTCTCTGAGGATGATAGCGCCTGAGCCGTTGGAGTTAGCCGCATTGGAGATAGTGCCGTCCTCCTGAACAGTGCCGGGAACGGGGCAGAAATCCCACAGACCCTTTATTTCGGGAGCAGCGGTGTTGAGCTGATTGTAGAACGTGCAGTAGTTCTGTATAACGATAGGAGCCTCACCTGTTCTGAAACGTGTGAAAGCGTCGTATGTCTGGTCGAACTGGTAAACGTTGTAGAAATCAGTCCAAGTAGCGAAAGCGTCGACTGCAGCCTGACTGTTGAAGTTGGTAGCTGTCTGGTCCTCGTTGTAGTAGTTTGTACCGCTCTGGAGCATAAGGAGAGCGAAGGTGTGACCTGATTCGGTAGCAGGTGAAACTGCGGTACCGTTTACGTTGCCGGGGAGAACAAGACCGGGCTGCATATACTTTCTCTGAAGTGCAGGCAGCATATCAATAAGTTCATCCCAGGTTGCGGGAGGCTCAGCAATGCCTACTTCCGCAAGCATATCCTTACGGTAGAACATCATGGGGAAGGTCTGAGTAAGGGGAACGCCGTACACCTTGTCATCGTAGGTATACATAACGGTAGCGTTTTTCTGGAATCTGCCCTTTACCTCGTCAAAGCCGTCAAGATCGCTGACAGGCTGGAGCAGACCTCTTATAGCAAGGTTTACGGGGAATTCGCCGCCGATAAAGAGGGCAACATCAGGACCTTTTCCTGCAAGAACGGCCTCCATGATAGTACCCTGTACAAGGTTAACGGAAACGTCAATGTTATACTCGGTAGAGAATTCGGAATCCGTCATCTGCTTGATAACGTTGGTCTGGTCACGGCCGATTCCGACCCAAACGTTGATGGAGTCAGCAGTAATATCGGAAAGAACGGTGTAATCCTCGAAGAATGAACCCCAAAGAGCCTTTGTGCCGAAAGCGAGGCTCTTGAAGAAGTTTTTCCTGGAGGAAGTTACCTTCTGATCCGCAGGAACAAGCTCAATGAAATCAACTTCCAAGGGCTGTTTTCTGTACTGACGCATCCATGAAGAAACAGCGGAAACGTTGTCCTTGATGCCGCTTGAAGAAATGTAGTCGGGGATCTTGTTAGGCTTCTTAACGCACTTGTCCAGAACGTCAGCAAGACGGTCCAGAGCAGCAGCTTCGGAGCCTTCGATACCTGCTATCTCTTCAATAGCCGCACGGATCTCTCTAAGTTCTGTGGAGATTCTTGTAAACACGCCAAGAAGCTCGGGGATCTCTCTGTGAACGTAGTAATCGGTGTATTTATCGGGTGTAGGACCGGTTATCATAAGTATCTGCATATAATACTGGTTAGCTTCGTAAACAATGCTGTCCAGCTTACGCATATATTCGCCTATTTCGCCGGGGATACACTCAAGAGCGAGGATATGCTTGCCTGCATCAAGATAAATGTAAGCAGGGTCGCCGTTTTCGTCCTCGGGAACCACCGATACCCAATCGCTGCTGTAGTAGAACTTTATATCGGCAAAAGCGTCGGAGGGAACTTCTCCGTCGATATAAAGTCTTCTGTTACTGAAAAGACCTCTCAGCTCGTTCTGACGGGTCTTAAGATTGACCTTGTAATATCCTGCGGTCTCAACATTTACTTCCCAGTAAATAGTATCGCCGGAATTAGACCAAGTACCGTCGCCCACCGTATTATAACGCTGCTTTGTGGGGTGAGAGGGTTCAACAAGGTAATTACCTCTGTCATATGTAGGGAAAAGGGTCTGTGAGTTTGTGTACACATAATGCTCACCCTGTACCTTAATAGGTTCTGCGCCCGAATTTTTCGCAAGGTCGCTTTCGGAGGGCTTCACATACGCCTCATAGCCTTTTTCGTTATAGAGCTTGATGTATTCGATAGCAAACATAGCTCTTTCGGACTGGAGAGAGATAGTATGCTTGCCTTCATCAAGGGCAAAAAGGAGGGGTTCGTTAAACAGACCGTCCTCGTCCTTGAAAGAAGTTTTCGTCCACATAGGCATTTCGACCTGAGGAGGACGAATTTCGTTATCCTTTGAGTCTGTAGAAATGGGATATTTGTTTGTCCATATTCTCGGGATGTTAACACGGGTAGCGGTGTCATAGGGTGATTCGCCGTCAAGAAGCACCGATACCTCCGATGTTGTTGAGCTGCCCTCTATCTGATAATAGGACATTTCAATGCTGTAAGCGCCTTTCTGGGGTACATCCACCTCAAAATCGAGGGTACCCTCTTCATTTGACCAGATAATAACGTTATCCTTGCCCTCATAGCTTCCGACCTCGACTTTTGCATCGGAAGAAGCGCCGACATATGTCATATACGCTTCCTTGTCGGGGCGAGCCACTCCGGCAATCTCGTCATAATATTCGCTGTAGGTTTTTTGTTTAACGAACAGCGAGGTCTCTTCCTCACCGGAAGAATCGGCCGAAGAACCGGTCTCAGCCGCAGTGGAGTCCGAACCGGCGTCGTCTGCGTAAGCAGGAACCGCAGAGATCATTGAAACGCTGAGTATCAGCGCCATTACAGCCGACAAAGTTCTCCTTATATTTGTTTTTTTCGACAACAGATAGACCACCTTTCATATAAAATCGCAAATATCTGTTTTGTCTAACTCAATAGGAAAGAGCTGATTCATGTGAAGCAGTTATTTATGTTCAGACCGCAGCCCAAGACCCCTCCGTAAACGCCGCCCGGCAAAATGCCCTTGCGTTTTCTTAACCATATACAGAAATGTGTACTTTATGTGTTTACCGCATAAAAGTTCTGTACACAATAACTGAAAAAATACTGAGTTGTATTATAATTATAACAATTTGCATAAGGGTTGTCAAGGTTGTTAAAATGATTTTGTTTATAATTCCGCTTTTGTTCATATTTCCGACTTAATTTGCTTTAAACACATCAACTAAAACGTTTTAGATTAGTCATATGAACCACATCCAAAAGTCTCTAATCGTCAAACTGCACAAAATATTGCGTTTTTATTAATGTATATGGCTTGTCTGCGTTTTTTATACTGCACCCAATTAACGTTTGCACAATAAAAAAGACCGGCATAAAGCCGATCTCCCGAATCATCGCTTGGTTAATATTTTATTTTACCGACAAGTCAGAACCGTCACTAAGGAAACGCTGATTAAATCGTTTCGTCACACTCACAGTGACGGATCTTCAAGTGTTCCTCAAATCAACGAAACGACTGTAAAGAAATACATTGCTTCGCATTAATCAGCTTTTTCCTAACCATCATTGCAGCGATAATTGTAAATTTCTTTACACTATTATTATATACTATTATATTTATTTTGTCAGCAGCAAACATTTTCCGAAAGCTTTACGACCGCCGATCTATTCTGTTGAAGCTCCGTATAAAGAAAAACCTCTGCCCGTTCTGCATACGGACAGAGGTTTGAATTTTGATGTTAGAATAACTGTCTCACCATAACACCCGAGTGTTAATTAGTAATCAAGTTATACTTTCATGAAGCTTACGCTTAACAGTACACCGTTTATCGGTATATTGCTTAGCCTCTCTTCTTAGCAACTACAGCTGCTGCTGCAAGAGCAACAGGGATAACTGCGAGAGCGATAGGAGCGTTGCCTGTGCCGGGGTTAGCAGCAGGAGCGTCAGCAACGTCATCAGTTGTATCTTCTACTTCAACGTCAGCGTCGTCAGTATCATCTTCAACATCAACGTCATCTTCAACGTCAACATCGTCTTCAACGTCAACGTCATCTTCAACAACGTCATCGTCTTCGTCAATGTCTTCGCCATCTTCGCCGATTGTGTCGTCTTCAGCTTCTTCACCAGCGTTGGAAGCAGCATCTTCAGATTCGCCGGATGCATATACAACATCAAGGGAATCCCAGTACCAAGCTGTGGAAGTAGCGAGCTGGAGCTTGGAGAGGTATGTTACGTATGTGTTAACGTTAGCGCCGCTTACAGCGTCATCCCAGTTGAAGGAGAGTGTTGTTGCGCCGTAGTCAAATACGTTTGTATCGTTGAGGCTCATGGAGAGCTGGCCGTTTACGATGAGTGCGCCGGAGAAGAGGTTGTAACCGTTCCAGTCATAAGCTGTGGAGTAAACATAACCTGTCTGCTCATCACCGTAGAAGTTGTAGAGGTGCTGACCGAAGGATGTGTACTGCTTGTCAGCGTCTCCGTCGGAAGAGTAAGCGCCGTCCTTGATAGGCTGTGCAGCTGTGTTGAATGTGAATGTAACTTCGTCGTAGTTAGCGATTACGTCGTTAACAACGGGAACTACGTTTACATATGCAAGACCTGCATCGGGGTTAGCAAGAGCAACATCTGTGAGGTAGTCAAGGATGTTGGAAGCAGAACCTACAGCGTTCTTGCCCTCGTAGTAGAGGATGCCGTTTACATCCTGGTAGTAAACGCCCTGCTCGAAGTTGCCGTTAGCAGCCTCGTAGGAAGCAAACTTTGTTGTTGTGTTGGGGAATGTAACCATAGGATACTGCTTGTCAAGAACTGTGGAAGCAGGTGTGTAAGCAGAAATTACAGGGTAAAGTGTGTAAGTAGTAAGGCTCTGATCGCCGATCATAAGAGGAGCAGCGTAGATCTCGCTTACATACTGATCTTCATACTTGTCAAGAGTCTTGTTGCCGTTAAGGTCATACTTGATGTAAGTACCGTCAACAACAGCAACATCAGCTACAACTTCCTTAAGAGTTGTTACGCCCTTTTCAAAGCCGGGTTCAAGAACCTTCTCATCTGTAACAACGAGATCGCCGAGAGCGTCATCGCTTACAACGTACTGGAACTTAGCACCGAGAACAGCGCCATCCCAGTCATTAGCTGTGTTGGTGTGAGGAACTGTTACAGAAACGTCTGCAACGAAGCCTTCATCACCGTGGATACCCTTGGTATCAACAGGGATTGTGAAGGTCTGAACTGCGCCGTTAGCACCCCAGTTTGTCTTTACCTGAGAGCTTCTGCCAACTGTTTCCCATGTGTGGCCGCCTTCCTTGTAGCCAACGTAAGAGAATGTATCACCCTTAACCTGATTCTGGATGTTGTAACCTGTTACTGTGTAAACAGCGTTGCCGACCTGAACCTGATCGTTGGAAGCGGAGAAGCCGATCTGGATGTAACCATCATCAGCAAGAGCGCTACGATAGTCGATTGTAGCCTTAAATGTTGCGGAACCTTCCTGAACCTTGTAAGTATTTCTTACGAGGTTGTAGTGAAGAGAACCCTCTTCAGCGGATACTGTTGTAGCCATTGCAGATACGGCTACTGCGCATGCAGCTACAGCTGCGATTGTCTTTTTCATGTTCATGAAAAAATCCTCCTTGTTTTGTTTTGTTTTTTTCTTTATTTATTTCCAAATAGTAATGGAAATCAAATATTGACTGCGACGTATGTCACGGTATCAAACCGTTCTTTACATCACGCTATTATTCTAACATTTGACCGCAAAAGTGTCAATGTACATCTGCGCCAAATTTTTATGCACGTTTTCATCAATTACGCACACTTTTCACTAAAAAGTGCAATAAAAATAACGTTTTCTGAAAATCAGGCGTTACCAAGGTGACATTTTCGTTACGGTTTTGTAATAATTGCGTGTAAACCGCCGCACCGGAAACTCATTCCGACAGGTTGCATTATACCATTATTTTCTCCCTTTGTCAAGCGACCAAATTATACTATCAGTATTAAATGTAAATACAGCATACAAAAAGCGGAACCAAGGCATATTTCCTTAATTCCGCTTTCAACAGTTTGTTCACTGCGAACGTTGGCCCTCAATCAGCAAAAAAGGCATTTATCTCTGCTTCGGTCATACCCTTGCTGCGCATTTTTGCAATAAGTTTAGCACGTTCCTCAGCTTTGCC
>JBJEQN010000038.1:0-18118 GCA_051881775.1 Oscillospiraceae bacterium
ATACCAACTTTAACGGGCATTTTTAATCTTCCTTTTCAAAAAAATCATATATGATTATTATATCACCGAAAGAACGTTTTGTAAACAATTTTGCGAAAAAAGCGCAGACCTTTTCATAAAGCGAAAAACTCACCGCAAAGCGGAATAAAGTTTACGTCCACGCTTTTCAAAGGGTGGCAGAGGTCAAAGTCAATTTGACTTCGGGGGCAGCGCCCCATTGTCGCTCTCCGCAGAGAGCGAAATCCCCTAAAACTAAGGCGCACAGCCAAGTAACAGCAAAAACAGCAAAGTAAAAAATCCAAAGGCGCAATTCACATAAAAAATCGGAACCGAGAAATGTGTTGTATGACACAAAACTTGTAAAACCACCCAATGTGAATTGCGCCTATTCTTACATATCAAGATAAAGCACCCTCGGATAAAATGTACAGAGCGAAGCGATGTGCATTTTATCCGACACAGCATATTTTGCCGGTGATTTTTCGCACAAAATCAGCATTGTTTCGCATTATCTCTGTAGGGGCGCACAATGTGCGCCCGTGTGTCAGCACTTTTGGTGCGGTTCAACAGGTTTTGTCGGGGCAACCGTTACATAGTTTGCCGTGTCGCAGGAAAATGCTCGTCGCTGCGCTCCTTGCATTTTCCTGCGAGGGTGACTTTGTTTGTACGGGATAGAAATAGGCGCAATTCACATAGTCGGTTCCACGAGTTCTATGTCATACAACACATTTCTTGGTTCCGATTTTTTATGTGAATTGCGCCTTGTTAATCGTTACTTTGCTGTGCTTACTTTTACAATGCGTTGCACCAAGGTTAGGGGATTTCGCTCCTGCGGGAGCGACAATGGGGCGCTGCCCCCTTGACCCCTGCCACCCTTTGAAAAGCGTGGACGTAAACTTTATTCCGCTTTGCGGTTCTTACCCCCACAGCTCCTTTATAAGCTCCGAAACATATTCGCTCTGCTCCGCTGTCATGGGTGCGTTGTTGCACTGCTCGTAAAATCCCGAAAACAGCTCCTCGGGGGATTTGAGCTTCTCCTCGGACAGGTCGTTCATCGCTCCGCCCGAACGGGTGCGCAGGTTGTCGTAGTCCAGCTTCATTATGTTGGGATAAACTGCACGGAGCCTGCCCATTGCTTCGGGAATGTCCTGCTCGTCGGTAAGTGTAACGTGGAGAAAATCATTCCTGTTCTCGTCGGTGTAGGCGCTGCGGCTCGTGACCTCCATATAGCTGCCCTTTATTTCTCTCATATCGTTAAGAGGAACAAGGGGAACTGTGCGCAGTTCAAGACTGCCCTTTTCTTTAAGCTCCGCTATTGTTACGGATTTTTGGTGTTTTACCTCGGAAAAGGAGTATTTCAGCGGCGTTCCGCAGTAGCGTATCTTCTCCGAAAGGATATGCTGCGCTCCGTGTATGTGACCCAATGCGGCATAATCAAAAGGCTCGAATATATCCGCTCCCACATCGTCAAGTCCGCCTACGGAAACGCTTTCCGACTCGCAGCGCTCCGCTCCCGTTACAAACTGGTGAGCGATTATAACGTTGCGCTTTGAAGTATCAATATCCATATGCTTAACGGCGGTGCGAAGTGCGGAATCGTAGCTTTCCGTGTCCTCATCGGGGAAAAAGCGGCGCACGTTTGCCGGCTTCACAAAGGGCAGCATATAAACAAAAACGCTGCCGAAGCCGTCTTTAAGCTCAAAGGGCGTTACCTCTCCGCCGTAAACAGGGGAAAGATGAACTCCTGCAGGCGACATAAGCCTTGAACCGAATGCAATGCGCTCAGCAGAGTCGTGGTTTCCGCTTATTGCAAAGACCTCCGTGCCGCTTTCCGCCAGCTTGACAAGAAAATCATCAAAAAGCTCCACCGCTTCGGCAGGGGGAACGGGCTTGTCGTAAATATCCCCGGCAATAAGCACTGCGTCAAGCTTTTCTTCGGAAACGATGTCTATAATTCTGTCAAGGATATATTTCTGCTGTTCAAGCATTGAAAATTCGCATACCCTTTTCCCAAGGTGCAGGTCTGAAAGGTGAAGAAACTTCATTTTAACCGTCCTTTTTGTCCTCGGTGTAATTCTCGTGCATAATGTTTATAACGGATTCCATAAGCTCAACGGGCTTGTCGTCCTTGTTTATCTTAACGGCAATGTAAGGCTTCTCCGAGCCGTTGACGGTAACTCTGCCCTTGAAGGTCTTGACAAGCGCCTGTATCTGCTCCATAGTTGCGGACTTCAGATAGAAAAGCATCATTCCGTTACGCTGTGTTATCTCGGTAATGCCCATATTTCCTGCCATATTGCGGAGAAGTGCAACGGTGATAAGTCCCTGGATAGCC
Organism: Oscillospiraceae bacterium; assembly: GCA_051881775.1. GTDB lineage: Bacteria > Bacillota > Clostridia > Oscillospirales > Ruminococcaceae > UMGS363. Next base: position 2,336 of record JBJEQN010000038.1, read on the forward strand.
TTGGGCGGTTCGCCGTAACGGTCAATAAGCTCATCGATAAGATCCATACTGTCCTCGTTGGTCTGCAAGCCTGCAATTTTGCGGTAAATATCAAGCCTTCCCGACAGGCTTTCGATATAATTTTCGGGAATGTGGGCTTCTATCTGCAGGTCAACAAGACATTCCTCGGGACGGTGAGGCGGCATCTCACCCTTCTGCTCCGCAATCGCTTCGGAAAGAAGCTGTAAATACATATCGTAACCAACGGCTTCCATATGACCGTGCTGTTTTCCGCCGAGAATAGAACCTGCTCCTCTTATTTCAAGGTCACGCATTGCAATGCGGAAGCCGCTGCCGAACTGGGTGAACTCTCTTATTGCGTCAAGGCGCTTTGCGGCTATTTCCGTAAGCACCTTTCCTCTGCGGAAGGTAAAATATGCAAAGGCACGGCGGTTGGAACGTCCTACACGGCCTCTCAGCTGATAAAGCTGCGAAAGACCCAGCCTGTCTGCGTCCTCAATAATAAGTGTGTTTACATTGGGAACGTCCACGCCCGTTTCGATAAGTGTAGTGCAGACAAGAATATCTATCTCGTGCTCAACAAGCTGCTGCCATATGTCGGAAAGCTGTTCTTCCGTAAGCTGACCGTGAGCAACGCCTATTCTTGCATCGGGGAGCAGCTTTGCAAGGTTTTCTGCACACATTGCAATGCTGTCAATGCGGTTGTGGATATAGTAGACCTGACCCCCTCTGCGCAGCTCCTTTGTTATAGCCTGAATAAGAACTCCCGTGTTATGCTCTATAACGTAGGTCTGAACAGGGTGACGGTCAACGGGGGGTTCTTCGATAACGCTCATATCCCTTATTCCGCTCATTGCCATATTAAGGGTACGGGGGATAGGCGTTGCGGAAAGGGTAAGAACGTCAACGCCCGCAAAAGCCTCCTTGAAACGCTCCTTATGGGCAACGCCGAAGCGCTGTTCCTCGTCTATGATAACAAGACCCAAGTCCTTGAACTTAACGTCCTTCTGAACAAGGCGGTGAGTGCCTATCACCATATCTATCTCGCCCCTGCGGAGCTGCTTTATTATCTCCTCCTGCTCCTTTTTGCTGCGGAAACGGGAGAGAAGCTGTATTTTCATAGGGAAATGCTCAAAGCGCTTTACTGCGGTCTGATAATGCTGCCACGCAAGAACGGTTGTAGGGGTAAGAAGCACGCACTGCTTGCTGTCAAGCATACATTTGAACGCCGCTCTGAATGCCACCTCAGTCTTGCCGAAGCCCACATCGCCGCAGAGAAGTCTGTCCATAGGCACAGGCTTTTCCATATCCTCTTTTATTTCCTGTATGCAGCGAAGCTGGTCGTCCGTTTCGGTGTAGGGGAAACGTTCCTCAAAATCACGCTGCCAGTCGCAGTCCTCCGAAAATGCAAAGCCCTTTGTCTGCGCACGGACAGCGTACAGCTTTGTAAGCTCCTCCGCCATATCCTTGACGGCTTTCTTGACACGGTTTCGGGTCTTCTGCCACTCGTTTGAGGACAGCTTATTCAGCTTAACGCCGGAATCGTCACGGGGACCGATGTACCGTGACACCATATCAAGCTGGTTTACGGGAACGTAAAGAACGTCGGTGCCTGCGTACTGGATAGTGATATAATCCTTTGTAACGCCCTCCATTTCCAGCTTGCGTATGCCCTGGAAGCGTCCTATGCCGTGGAGAGCGTGAACAACAAGGTCGCCGGGGGAAATGTCCGAAAGGGAGCTTATCTCCTCGCCCTTTTTCAGCTTTTTAGCACGGCGCTTTGAAACGGCTGCTCTTGCCTGAGTGATAAGTGCGGTCTTAACATCGGGGTAATCGTAGCCCGAGCTTACGCAGCCTGTCATAAGCAGCGCTCTGCCCTTTACAAGCTGTGACTTCTCCGTTAAAATGTCGCAGGGAATGCCCTCATCACGAAGGTCGTTTGCAATAATGGGGAGCGTTTTCTCCGAGCCTGCCATAACGATGACGGAATAGCCGCTGTCAAGATAGCTGCGCAGGTCTTCGATAAGCTGGCGTATCTCACCGCCCCAGGGAGCAGTCTGATTTGCGGAAACGGAAAGCAGCCTTTTAAAGCGCACATCATCGCTGCTGCGCATAAAGGTGTTCATATATATCTGCATAAAGCCGTCCGCTCTTGACATAAGCTCGCCGAATTCAAGCATATAGCCGCCAAGACCCTTGCAAAGCTCACCTTCTTCAAGGAGCAGCTTTATATCCTCGGCATGCTGTGAAAGAACAGGCTTTGCTTTTTCGGCACAGTTGCGGTATTCGCTGAAAATAACTGCGCTGCCCTCGGGGTCAAGGTAATCGAAAATATCCCCGGGCAGCTCATAGGCAAGGGGAAGGTACTTGTCGATATTTCCGAGGGAAAGACCGGTGTTAAGGCGGTCTATATCCTTGGCAAGATTGGTTTTAACGGCTTCCGAACGCTTGCCCCTGACGGACTTTGACAGGGCGGCTATTTTTTCGGCAAATTCCTCGGGGCTGTCAAAAAGCACCTCGCAGGCAGGGGATATTTCAAGCCTTTCAACGGGGTCGGTGCGGCGCTGTGTTTCCGTGTCGAAGTAGGACATTGTGTCTATCTCGTCGCCCCAAAGCTCGATTCTTACGGGAAAAGGCTCCTGCACAGGGAAAATGTCGATAATTGAACCTCTTATGGAAAACTGTGAAACGCCCTCTACCGTGTCGCTGCGTGTATAACCTGCGGCAACAAGGTCTGCAGCAAGGCGTTTTGTATCAATGGGAGTGTTTTTGTCTATGGCAACAGTTCTCGCCGCAAGAATTTCGGGTGGGATAGTGCGCTGCAGCACCGCCTCCACAGAAGCGCATACAAACCTGCAGGAACCGTTTAAAAGCCGTGAAAGCACGCCAAGCCGTGTATGCTCATACTCTCTTGAAACGGTCTCCACCTCGGTAAAGGTGAAATCCTTTGCCGGATAGACATAGCTGCACACCTCTCCCGACATTTCGTTTATATCGTCGGAAATACGCTTTGCACCTGCTTCGTCCTCGGTGATGATAAGGACGGGAGCGGAAGCACCTGCGGCAAGGGCAAGCTGCGCCTTGTGTATTCCCGAAACGCCCGTTACGGAAATGGGGGATTCGTGCCTTTGAACGGACAGCTTAATATCCTTCAAAAGATTTAATTCTTCTATTGCTCTGACAAAAATTGAACCTGCCATAAATCGGATTACCTTTCAATATAATGTGAAATGTGGAGAGTGGAATGTGGAATTATGGTGTTCGCTCCGCTCACGAATATCAAAATTTAAAATTATATAGATGCAGGCAATACCAAAATTATTCACTTTTCACTATTCATTTAGCGTAGCGCTTGTGTGCCTTGACAATTATTATAAAATGATTATATAATATGCACAGTATTATTAGGGGGCGATTTTTATGATGATAAAGCCGTTCAGCGATGCCATTATGGATGCAGACGACTATTCTTACCGTGAAGAAATGCTTGATTTGCGTCAAAAACTGCTTGAAGCGGAAGAACAGCGTCTGAACGGCGCAAAAACATATTCTCTTGAAGAAGCAAACAGCTGCTTGGATAAATTTATATCCGCCGAATCCGCAATTCAATAAAACGTGAGCGCAGCGAACACCAAAATTATTCACTTTTCACTATTCATTATTCACTATTCATTTAGCGAAGCGCTAAAGCATAAGCACTTACGAGTTAAATTTATTCATTGCCTCGTCCGTCTTGCCCTTGACCATAAGTTCAAGACAGGCAACAGCCTTTTCCGTGCCTTCCTTCATCAGCTTCATCTCGTCCTCGCTGAAATGTGAAAGCACCCACGCCGCAAGGTCGTAGTCCTTATGCGGTTTTGCGCCAACGCCCAGCTTTATACGGGGGAAATTGTCCTTGCCCGTTAAATAGATAATGGATTTTATGCCGTTGTGTCCGCCGTCGGAGCCTTTTCTGCGTATGCGCAGCTTTGACGGTTCAAGGCTTATATCATCATAGCAGACTATGACTTTTTCAATGGGTATCTTGTAGAAGTTCATAGCCTCCACTACCGCTTCGCCGCTGTTGTTCATAAAGGTTGAAGGCTTCATAACAAGGCAGCTTACCCCGTTTATCTCCGCAACAGCCGTAAGGGATTTGAAACGCAGCTTTTTCACGGAGAATTTGTACTTTTCCGCAAGAGCGTCTACCGTCATAAAGCCGGCGTTGTGCCTTGTGTTTGCATACTGCTCTCCGGGATTGCCAAGACCCACTATAATGTATTCGGGCTGACCTGCAGGAGTGCTGTTATTTTCCGATTTTATCTTCTCAAAAACATCAAAAATACTCATTTGGTTATTTCTCAACCTCTATCTTCTAACCTCTATTTTCTAACCTCTAATACGCACTTTAACCCCACAAGACAGTATACGCCTTGTGGGGCAGTTTTTTTATGCGCAGATAATATTATCAGTTGTTAAAAAGGGGAGAAACAGGCTTGTCGTCATAAATTCTCTGGATAGCCTGTGCAAATACGGGAGCAACGGGGAGAACGGTTATCTTATCCAGCTTCTTCTCCTCGGGCAGAGCGATTGTGTCAAGCAGAACAAGCTCCTTGATAGGGCTGTTCTGGATGCGCTCGATAGCAGGACCGGAAAGAACGCCGTGTGTAGCGCAGGCGTAAACTTCCTTTGCACCGCCTATTTCAATGATAGCCTTTGCAGCGTTGCAGAGAGTACCTGCGGTGTCGATCATATCGTCAACGAGAACGACCTTCTTATCCTTAACATCACCGATGATATTCATTACCTCGCAGACATTGGCTCTCTGTCTTCTCTTGTCAACGATAGCAAAGGGAACGCCAAGTCTGTTTGCGAAGTTTCTCGCTCTTGTAACGGAGCCCAGGTCGGGGGAAACTACCATGCAGTCTTCAAGGTTATCCTTGAACTTTTCAACAAAGTAGGGCGCAAGGATAGGCACACCGAGAAGGTGGTCAACAGGGATATTGAAGAAGCCCTGTATCTGAGGACAGTGAAGATCCATTGAAAGAACTCTGTCTGCGCCTGCAACGGTGATAAGGTCTGCAACAAGCTTTGCGGAGATCGGATCTCTTGCCTTAGCCTTTCTGTCCTGTCTTGCATAGCCCATATAAGGGATAACTGCCGTAATGCGTCCTGCGGAGGCTCTCTTGAATGCGTCGATCATGATGAGCAGCTCCATAAGGTTGTCGTTTACGGGAGAGCTGAGAGACTGAACAACGAAAACGTCGGAGCCTCTGATACTTTCCTTGATGGAAACGCTTATCTCGCCGTCGGAGAAGGTAACGACCTCCGATTCGCCCATGGGCAGACCAAGCTGCTGTGCGATCTCGGCAGCTACCTTGGGATTTGAGTTTGCTGTAAAGATTTTAATATCCTTGCCGTGAAGATTCATATTTGGTATTCCCCTTTTTTAATATATGATTCCTTATCCGATACAAAACGCATCGGTTTGTTCCTTGGTTTTCAGCTTCTGTGGTTCTTTTCCGTCCTGTCCTTCAGCTTTCTTGCGCCGTAGCCTTCGATTATCTCGGTCTTGCCTCGTTCTATTGCAAGAGCGCCGTCGGGAACGTCCTTGGTGATAGTTGAGCCTGCACCTGTGTAAGCGCAGCTGCCCACCTTAACGGGAGCAACAAGGTTTGTGTTGCAGCCGATAAAAGCGTCATCTCCCACCACGGTACGGAACTTGTTTTCGCCGTCATAATTAGCCGTCGCAACGCCGCAGCCAAAGTTTACGCCGCTTCCAACGTCCGAATCGCCAACATAGGTAAGATGTGAAACAGAAGTATTTTCTCCTATTTCGGAGTTCTTTATTTCAACAAAATCGCCTATCTTAACGCCCGATCTTATGTGACAGCCGGGGCGTATCTGAACGAAAGGTCCTATTTTAACGCTGCTGTCGATAACGGAATCGTAAGCCTGAACGTAATTGAGCTTTGTTCCGTTTCCAACGGTGCAGTTTTCGATAAGGCAGTTAGGACCTATAACGCAATTTTCGCCTATTTCGGTGTTTCCCTTGATAATAGTACCCTGAAGTATCTTTGTTCCGACGCCTATTTTAACGTTTCTGCCTATGGAAACGCCGTCTGTGCAGAGGAACTCAACTCCGTTATCAAGCTGTTTTTCGATTATTGCCTTTCTTGCGGCGTCATTTAGCCTTAAAAGACCCTTTCTGTCGTTTGCACCCAGAACAACGTCGGGATTGGGGGAAATATAAGCGTCCGCACGGAATCCTGCGTCAAGCAGAATGAAAACGGAGTCGGTAAGGTAATATTCCCCTTGGGAGTTGTTGGGCTTTATATGTTCAAGAGCATAAAGGAGCTGCTCCGTTCTGAACCAGTAGGCTCCGGAGTTTATCTCCCTTATTTTCTTCTGTTCATCGGTTGCGTCATTTTCTTCAACGATGCCTGTAATGCCCTTTCCGTCAGCGGAGCGGATAATCCTGCCGTAGCCCTTGGGATCATTTACTTCCGAGGTTATGACGGTAACGGCGCTTTCGTTTCTGATATGCAGTTCAAGTGACTGCTTTATGGTATCGGCATCAACAAAGGGAGCGTCGCCGCAGAGGATAAGCACATTGCCGTCCCTGCGTTCGCCCAGCCAGCCTGCAGCAGTCATAACTGCATGACCTGTGCCTTTGCGTTCCTCCTGCATAACGGTGTGATACCTTCCGCCGATATAATCCTCGATAACGCCGGCGTTATAGCCTTTTACGATGCAAAGGTCGGAAATTTCCGCCTCTTCGCAGGACTTTATTACCCATTCAAGCATGGGTTCGCCCAAGACTTCAAACATAGGCTTCGGAAGCTCGGACTTCATTCGTTTGCCCTGACCGCCCGCAAGTATCACGGCGCAGTTGTTACTCATAGCGCAAAACTCCATTCAAATAAGTTTGGAATGTGAAGAGTTAAGAGTGAAGTTATAGGATACGCCTTTCAGCTCCGCTCTTCATTCTCCGTGTCTCATTATATTTTAATGTAAATCTCAATTCAAGAATAATTTTTGTAGGGGACGGGTCTCCCGTCCCACTGTTCCCGATATTGTTGTTAAACGGGACGGGAGACCCGTCCCCTACATCAAATCAAATACAAATATATAATATAAGTATTGCACATTTTCCCCAAAATTTCAATAGTATTTTGTGACTTTGTTAATCTTGCGGCTTCTTTATGCAAAATCAACAAAAATTTTGTCTATAATTTTCTAAGCCAACAGTATGGAAAACAGTATAGAAATCTGTTATAATATATTTATGACCGTATGCCCTGAAAAAATAACCGTGGGAAGGCTTGCTTTTCTTCGGGACGGGCTGCGGAAAAGATTAATTTTTTTGGAGGTAATACCAATGGCAAAGAAATGGGTCTATATGTTCAGTGAAGGCGATATGACCATGCGTAACCTTCTCGGCGGTAAGGGTGCAAACCTTGCTGAGATGTCCAGCATCGGCCTTCCTGTTCCCCAGGGTTTTACAATTACAACAGAAGCTTGTACTCAGTACTATGAGGACGGCAGAAAGATCAACGACGAGATCATGGCTCAGGCTATGGAAGGCGTTAAGAAGATGGAAGAGATCAACGGCAAGAAGTTCGGCGACCTCAAGAACCCTCTCCTCGTTTCCGTTCGTTCCGGCGCAAGAGCTTCCATGCCCGGTATGATGGACACTATCCTGAACCTCGGTCTTAACGATGATGTTGTTGCCGCTATGATCGCAGGCAACCCCGATCCCGCTTTTGAAAGATTCGTTTACGATTCATACAGAAGATTTATCCAGATGTTCTCCGACGTTGTTATGGAAGTCGGCAAGAAGTACTTTGAGCAGCTCATCGACAAGATGAAGGAAGAAAAGGGCGTTAAGTACGACGTTGAGCTTACCGCTGCTGACCTTAAGACTCTCGCAGAGCAGTTCAAGGCTGAGTACAAGAACCAGCTCGGCACAGACTTCCCCTCCGACCCTGTTGAACAGCTTAAGCTGGCTATCGAAGCAGTATTCCGTTCATGGGACAACCCCCGTGCTAACGTTTACCGCCGCGACAACGATATTCCTTACTCCTGGGGTACTGCAGTTAACGTAATGCCTATGGTATTCGGTAACCTGAACGACAACTCCGGCACAGGCGTTGCATTCACAAGAGATCCCGCAACAGGCGAAAAGAAGCTCATGGGTGAGTTCCTTACAAACGCACAGGGCGAAGACGTTGTTGCAGGCGTTCGTACTCCTATGCCTATCGCTCAGATGGCAGAAAAGTTCCCCGAGGCTTACGACCAGTTCATCAAGGTTTGCGATATTCTCGAAAACCACTATCACGATATGCAGGATATGGAATTTACCGTTGAAAACGGCAAGCTCTATATGCTCCAGTGCCGTAACGGCAAGAGAACCGCTCAGGCTGCTCTCAAGATCGCTTGCGACCTCGTTGACGAAGGTCACAAGACAGAGCAGGAAGCTGTCCTCATGATCGACCCCAGAAACCTGGATACACTTCTCCACCCCCAGTTCGACACTAAGGCACTTAAGGCTGCTACACCTATGGGCAAGGGTCTCGGCGCTTCTCCCGGAGCTGCATGCGGCAAGGTAGTATTCACTGCCGATGACGCTGTTGCTTGGAAGGAAAAGGGCGAAAAGGTTATCCTCGTTCGTCTTGAGACCTCTCCCGAAGACATCACAGGTATGAAGGCTGCTCAGGGTATCCTTACAGTAAGAGGCGGTATGACCTCTCACGCTGCCGTTGTTGCTCGTGGTATGGGTACTTGCTGCGTATCCGGCTGCGGCGACATCATTATGGATGAAGAAAACAAGAAGTTCACTCTCGCAGGCAAGACCTTCAACGAGGGCGACTACATCTCAATCGATGGTTCCACAGGTAACATCTACGACGGAATCATTCCTACAGTTGACGCTTCTATCGCAGGCGAGTTCGGCAGAGTAATGGCTTGGGCTGACAAGTACAGAAAGCTTAAGGTAAGAACAAACGCTGATACACCTGCTGACGCTAAGAAGGCAAGAGAGCTTGGCGCAGAAGGCATTGGTCTTTGCCGTACAGAGCATATGTTCTTTGAAGCTGACAGAATCGCAGCATTCCGTGAAATGATCTGCTCCGATACGGTTGAAGAAAGAGAAGCAGCTCTTGCTAAGATCGAACCTATGCAGCAGGGCGACTTTGAGAAGCTTTACGAAGCTCTTGAAGGCAATCCTGTTACAATCAGATTCCTCGATCCTCCTCTCCACGAATTCGTACCTACAGAAGAAGCAGACATCGAAGCTCTTGCTAAGACTCAGGGCAAGTCCGTTGAGACTATCAAGGCTATCATCTCTTCTCTCCACGAATTCAACCCCATGATGGGTCACCGTGGATGCCGTCTTGCAGTAACATACCCCGAGATCGCAAAGATGCAGACAAAGGCTGTTATCAAGGCTGCTATCAACGTTAAGAAGGCTCATCCCGATTGGAACGTTGAGCCCGAGATCATGATTCCTCTCGTAGGCGAAGTTAAGGAGCTTAAGTTCGTTAAGGATATCGTTGTTAAGACAGCTGACGCTGAGATCGCAGCAGCAGGCTCCGACCTCAAGTACGAAGTTGGTACAATGATCGAAATTCCTCGTGCAGCTCTCACAGCTGACGATATCGCTAAGGAAGCTGACTTCTTCTGCTTCGGTACAAACGACCTCACACAGATGACATTCGGCTTCTCCAGAGATGACGCAGGTAAGTTCCTCAATGCTTACTATGATACAAAGATCTTCGAGAACGATCCTTTTGCAAAGCTCGACCAGACAGGCGTTGGCAAGCTCATGGAAATGGCTATCAAGCTTGGCAAGCCCGTTAACCCCAACCTCCACATTGGTATCTGCGGCGAGCACGGCGGCGATCCTACATCCGTAGAATTCTGCCACCAGATCGGTCTTGACTATGTATCCTGCTCACCTTTCCGTGTTCCTATCGCACGTCTTGCTGCTGCACAGGCTGCTATCAAGGACAATCAGTAAGCTGAAAGGCGTTTCCGCACATCGACATTGGGGCGTGACTAAAGCGTTGCCTAATTGTTGATGCTTATACGGAATATTAAAATTAAAAACCTCCCGACACCGTCTGTACCGAAAAGTACGAGATAGTGTCGGGAGATTTCGTTTAAATACAGACTACTTGTCTTCCTTCATTTCATTTCTTATTAGTTCGGTAATAAATCCATTTACCGTCTTTCCTTTTTTTGTGGCATATTCCTTGATCTTTTGCTTTTCGCCTTTATAAACTAATAGCTCAATTCTGTCGTATGCTTTTTTCTTATATTTCTCTATGGCTCTATATGTTGGATTATCGTTCGGCATATTTATTCTCCATTTTTGGTGACTACGCTTTCATAAGATAATATTAACATATTTTTTGTGAAAATTATATAAGTACGTACTTATATAATTGGTGGTTTTTAGGCTTGATATAAGTACGTACTTATATTATAATATTATTAAATCAGAAGTAATTTCATCATTATTTTCCGATAACAGATAATAATTGACATTTTATTTAGGGACAGGATTTTTGTCTACAGTGTTATTGGTTATTGGTCAGATGTTTGATAAATTATTTTTTGAAAAGAACATTCTATAATTTCATATAAACAGTATGAAGAAAACAGATAAAAATTTTGGGGGTTAATTATGGCTAATAATAACGGCAGTTTGGGTTTTGGCGGCATGGTAGCAGCAGTATTCCTTGCTTTAGTATTATTTGCGATACTTGGGTAAGCGAGCTATACATGGTGCATAAATGATCACACTAAAGATTTCAAAAATCAATCTTCTTATTATTATAGTTTGTGTTTTATCCTGCATTATAAATAAAAGATGCCTGGGCTTCACCGAAGGTATAGTAAATTGGTTTTTGTCATGTTATTACAATGATATCGTAGGCGCAATTGCTTTTTCTGCGTATTGTGATATTATATCTTCAAACTCTATGGTACAGAAGTACAAAATAAACAAACTGTGGAAGCTGGAGATCATTCTATTAATATGCGGTCTTTTTTGGGAATATATAACACCTATCATCAGGACAGATACAGTAAGTGATATATTTGATATTTTGGCATATTTATCAGGTGGAATTGTTTTTTGGCTCGTTAAGAGTATTCATTTAAAAATAAAAAGAAAAGAGGAAATCATATGAAAAGAAAAACAAAATTTGTCGGTATAGCTGTTGCGACAATTCTTGCGTTTGCCTTAGCAGGTTGCGGAAGTTCGGGCGGCGGCGACGGCGTGTCATCATGCAAAAACTGTGGACGACATTCTGTTTATGCTTTAGGTTTTTGTAAATCCTGCTATGAATCTTTTATGGATTACACATACGATTAATGTTACAAATAGTAAGCCGATAAATACACAAAATCACCCTCCCCGTTCCAAAAACAGGGAGGGCATTATCATACCTTTATCTCATTATAAAAATCCATAAGCTCAGAAACAAACTCCGTGCGCATTTCATAGTAGTTGTCGGGAATGTCCGAGGTCACAAGCTCAAAGGACTTGCCGTTCTCAAAGTACAGCCTTATTTCAAGACTGGGCGAACCGTAGTCCTCTATGTGTTCTTCCGGCGCAAGCTCGTTTACGCCGTATTTTGTAAGGATAGCTGCAAATCTGTCGAAGGGCAGGGGAGCGTCCGCCTCGCCGTAATCCATGATGTCGGTGCCGGCTTCAATTTCTTCACCCTTGGGGTCTTTTATTATGACCGACCAGCGTTTGCTGCCGAGGAAAAGTTTGAAATCCTGCCTTCCTGCATAGCTGTCCTTGAAGTCTATGGTAAGGCTCACTATTTCCGATGCGGTGAAATCCGTTTCAAGGTATGCGGAATAGTCCTCGTTCTTCTCAATAACGTCTAGAAGCACTCCGATAAAGCCGCCATATCCATCCGGCACTGCAAGAGAACCGCTTGCGTCCACTGTTGTACCGTCGGAAAGCTCCATGTTGAAGGAAAATCTGCTGTCGCCGTCAAGCATACCCTCCGGCATTGATTTATACACTCTGTAACCGTCCCAGGAAAGCACGGAATACTCGTCTATTGCCTGCTCCAGGCGCTCTACGTCCTCATCCGGCAGAACAACGCTACAGCCGTATTCATGGTCGCTTACAGCCGTTACTCCGCTGTAAATATCCTCGACATACTCTCCCTGAGCGTCAAACTCGGGGTCGCAGTCGGTGACCTTAAGATAAACGCCCCCGTCCGTCCTGCATATAAGGTAATAAGGCTCCATAACCGTGCCGGAATGGTGATAGTACAGCTTGTCAAGAACAGCTCCCTCCGCCCTTGTCTTAGGCTCGGCAGTTGTGACCGTTCCCGAAGTTTTCGCCGCATTATCGTTATTATTCTTATTTTTAACACAACCGCTAAAATTCAGCGTCATTCCCACAAAAGACAAAACGATCACCGCCCATTTAACTATTTTTTTCATTATACCATACCCCTTATTTCATTTCAATGCTGAAATTACCCTCTTCATCCACCTTCAATTTAAGCGTTTTGATATATTTATCGTAAAAATTAGTTATCTCCTGCTCGCTTGCTTCAATTCTTGCCTGCTCAAATATCGTATTTGCAAGCTCCTTGCCGTTGTAGCGGAGTATATCCGGCAGATAGCGCTGGAGCTCGTTTATAAGGACGGCACGTTTCAGTTCTTCAATATTTCCCGTGCAGAAATCGTCAAGGGAGCAGTAATAAATATTATGTCCGTCAAGGGTGTCCTTGATCGCCTGACCGCATTTTGAATACTCGATCACCACAAGGAACTCCGCTTCGGGCAGGGAGGATATAAGTCCCCAGTAATCGGAATCGCTGGAAAGCAGAATAAAGGATGAAACATCGTTTTTATAAAATTCACGGCAAATTCCCGACGCCATACGCATATCAACTATCGATTTATGGTCAACCACTCTGTCAACTTCAATATGCTCCACGGGAATATCGATAAATTTTTCAAGATAGTCCCAGCCGTTGTTGGTATGGTTATCATCGTAAAGTATTATTTTCTCAATTTTGTTTATTTCGTCCCTGTTAAGGTTCTTCAGCATACCGTACAGCTTGTAAACGTCCGAATTTTCGCAGTCTACAGCAAGTACGGTCTTGTAGCTGTTGTCAATAAAATCATAAATATTGTTTTTTACCGAATCAACGGCGTTTTTATACTTGCTCTTGTCGCCGAAGTAGTCGCCGTTCATCTGATACAGCAATTCAAGGAATTTTCCGTCGTTATAAAGTATATTTCCAAGCTCCTGGGGCTTCCAATGTATATACATCTGAAAAGGATAGTTATTTATATTCCCCATATACTTTTCAAATTCGTATTTCTGGTTCTGCTCCTTTGTATATTTGGGCAGGATAAACAGGTCTTTTATATATTCCCACACTATCCAGTCGGGGAACAAGCCTCTGCAGTTATCTATATTATTGCTTATAAGGTTATTGAAGTGAAGTGAGTAATCCGAGGCTCTTTTATTTGCAAGAATTATGGTAAAGCCCCATTTTTCAAGCTGGCGGATGTTTTCCTTATCATACCATTCTATACTGTCAATATTTTTAAAATCATATACAAGTGCGTTATCTGTTTTCTTAAAGTGCTGCATGAGCGATGTGCGCAGCTTACATAAATATCTTATAGTTACGGCATTTTTATCATTTTCAAGCGTAGTCAGCAGCTCGGAGCATTCCTCGCCGTATGTGGCGTTCCATGCACTTTTTCTTACGCCTATGAGAAATGCCACCGTTGCGACTATGTTTTTTGTATCAGTTCTCAATTTATTCACCTCTGTTGTGTTCCCTTTAGCGGATATTAAAATATGACAAAAAGGGCTGCTGCAAACAATGCGGCAGCAACCCCCTTTTAAATCAAATATTATTGCAGATCAAACAAGTTCGATGATAGCCATTTCAGCAGCGTCGCCGCGTCTGGGGCCAACCTTTACGATCCTTGTATAACCGCCGTTTACATCAGCATACTTGGGTGCGATGTCATCAAAAAGCTTCTTAACAACATCTTCCTTAGTAACATAAGCAAGAACCTGACGCTTGGAGTGGAGGTCGTTGGTCTTAGCGATGGTGATCATCTTTTCAGCCATTGAACGAACCTCTTTGGCTCTTGTAACTGTTGTTTCGATTTTGCCGTTTTCGAGCAGATATGTTACCATAGCTCTGAGCATAGCCTTTCTATGGTCGCTTGTTCGGCCCAATTTTCTTGTTCCCGGCATTATAATCACTCCTTACCTATCAAAAGTACAGCGTTTCTGCGGCAAAGTGCCGCATAGTCGCATTTAGTTATCTTCTTCAGAGCTGAGATCGAAACCGAGGGACTGAAGCTTCTCCTTAACTTCGTCAAAGGACTTCTTTCCGAGGTTTCTGACCTTCATCATTTCTTCTTCTGACTTATTGATCAGATCATCCACAGTGTTTATGCCTGCACGCTTCAAGCAGTTGAACGAACGTACTGACAAGTCAAGTTCCTCAATGGTCATCTCAAGGATCTTTTCTTTACCCTTATCGTCCTTTTCTACCATAATTTCTGTGATAGCGGACTCATCCGAAAGCTCACCAAAGAGCTTCAGATGCTCAATGAGGAGATTGGCTGCCTGAGATACAGCTTCCTTGGCTGAAATAACGCCGTTAGTCCAGACTTCAAGGTTAAGCTTATCATAATCTGTTACCTGACCGAGTCTTGTATCCTCGACCGTGTAATTTACCTTCAGTACGGGTGTGTAGATGGAATCAACAGCTATAACGTCAACACCGAAGTTGAACAGCTGCTTGTTTTTATCGGCGGGAACGTATCCGCGTCCTCTGTCGATGGTGATCTCCATATACAGCTTTGCGTCTTTGCCGAGGGTGGCAATGTGCATATCCGGAACGAGTATATCGACCTCTGAATCGGCCTTGATGTCGCCTGCGGTAACTTCGCATTCGTCTTCGGCTTCGATATAGATAGTCTTGGGACCTTCGCCGTAAAGTTTAGCGGTAAGACCCTTAAGGTTGAGAACGATCTCCGTTACATCTTCCTTAACGCCCGGAACGGTGGATAATTCGTGGTGTACGCCGTCGATCTTCACCGAAGTAACAGCAACACCCGGAAGCGAGGAGAGCAGGACGCGTCTGAGGCTGTTGCCCAGCGTATGTCCGTAGCCGCGCTCCAGCGGAGCGATAGCAAACTTGCCGTAAGTTCCGTTAGTTTTGAGCTCAACGGTTTCGATTTCCGGCTTTTCGATTTTTTCAAGCATTATAAAACCCTCCTATATTCGCATTGCGGATAATGAACGTACACACGCCGCAGCTATTACTTAGAATAGAGCTCGACGATAAGGTGAGTCTCAACCTCGTAGTCAAGATCCTCAGTCTTAGGCATACGAACGACCTTAGCAGAGAAGTTCTCCTTGTTGGATTCAAGCCATGTAGGAACAACACGGCCGTTAGTCTGCTCAACAACGTCCTTGAACTTAGCGCTGGATCTGCTGCCCTCATAAAGAGCAACAACGTCGCCTTCCTTAACTCTGTAAGAGGGGATGTTTACTCTCTTGCCGTTAACAGTAAAGTGTCTGTGAGTAACGAGCTGTCTTGCTTCACGTCTTGTGAGAGCGAGACCCATTCTGTAAACGATATTGTCAAGTCTGGATTCGAGAACGGTGATAAGATTGTCACCTGTCTTGCCTTCCATCTTGTCGGCAATTTCAAAGTAGTGATAGAACTGCTTTTCGAGAACGCCGTAGATGAACTTGAGCTTCTGCTTTTCCTTGAGCTG
>JBJEQN010000039.1:0-17572 GCA_051881775.1 Oscillospiraceae bacterium
GCGAGGGGTACTTTGTCGATACGGGATAGAAATGGCGCAATTCACATAGTCGGTTTTACCGGTTTTGTGTCACAGGACACTTTACTCGATTCCGATTTTTTATGCGAATTGCGCCTTTGATTTTTTACTTTGCTTGTTTTGCTGTTACTTTGCGTTGCACTATAGTTTAGGGGTGTTTCGCTTCTGCGGAAGCGACAAGGTGGCGCTGCCCCCTTGACCCCTGCCAAAGGGACTCGTCCCTTTGGAATCCCGTTATTGCGTTACTGTGGTTTGTTATTCCTCACAAACCGTGAAATCCACCTGTCCGCTTGCAACGTTTGCGCCTGCGCAGGTAACACGAACCTTGTCGCCTACGCCGTATACCGCCTGTCCGCTCTTGGTAAGGGTGAAATGTCCGTCAAAGTCGTAGGGTCCGTCCTTCAGCGTTTCTATCCGCACAAGTCCCTCTACCGTATTGGGCAGCTGCACGAAGAATCCGAACTCCTGCACGGAAACTATCATTCCGTCAAACTCTTTTCCAAGGTGTCCTTTCATATACTCCGCAATGTAGCAGTCGTCACAGTCACGCTCCACCCTCATTGCCGTTAATTCGCAGTTTGAGGACTGCTCCGAAGCATCGTGTGCAAACGCCGCATAACGCTTGCGCAGGAATTCGTCCGGCTCTTTATTGTAGCAAAGGTCGGTCAGTATGCGGTGTATCGCAAGGTCGGGGTAACGTCTTATGGGCGAGGTAAAGTGTGCATAATCCGCAAGCACAAGTCCGAAATGTCCCACAGGCTGGTCGGAATACTTCGCCTTTGCCATTGAACGCAGCACAAGGTTGTTTATAACGGGGGCAAGGGGGCTGTCCTTGGTCTTTTCCAGTATTTCCGCAAGGTGCTTCGCCTTTATTTCGGTGAAGTGAGGCACCTTTATATTCATTCTTGCCGCAACGTCAAGCAGCTCCGACACCTTTTCGGGCGCAGGGTCTTCGTGTATACGGTAAACGAAAGGAATTTTCCGCTCGTTTGCGGTCTTTGCCGCCGCAGTATTCGCCATAAGCATAAATTCCTCTATGATAAGCTCGCTTTTTCCTCTTTCTCTCGGCAGAACGTCCACGCAGGTCTCGTTCTCGTCGATTATCAGCTTTGCTTCGGAAGTCTCTATCTGAGGAGCGCCTCTGCGCAGCTTGTTAGCCGTCAGTATCTCCGCCAGCTTTTCCATATTGACGATAGTTTCGGTAAGTCCGTCATACTTTTCAGCAAGCTCCGAAGGTATCTCCACGCCTTTTTCTATTGCGTCAAGTATTTTGTTGACTTCGGAATAAACTCCCTTCACCCTTGAACGGATAACGGTCTTGCTGAACTTGTATTTAAGCAGAGAACCATCCTCCCCCAGCTTCATAAGGCAGGAAAAGGCAAGTCTGTCCTCCTGAGGATTAAGTGAGCAGATGCCGTTGGAAAGCTCCTTGGGCAGCATGGGAACGACCTTGTTTGCATAGTAAATGGAAGTACCCCTGCGGAAAGCGTCCTTGTCAAGCTCGGAATGTGGCTTAACGTAGAAGGAAACGTCTGCAATATGAACGCCCAGCTCCCAGCCGTCCTCGGTTTTCTTAACGGAGATCGCATCGTCAATGTCCTTGGTGTCTGCACCGTCTATGGTGAAGATTATCTCGTCACGCAGGTCAAGGCGGCGCTCTGTTTCGCCCTCGGGGATACCCATATGCTCCGCAAATCTTGCCTCGTCCATAACAGCGTTCGGGAACTCCGTTTCAACGCCGTTCATATAAAGTATAGCCTCGGCACTGCTTACCGCACGGTCGGAATCACCGAAAACAGCCTTTATCCTTGCTCTGTGTTCCGAATGGCGCTGACCTCTCTTGCATATCTCCGCAAGCACCTTGTCACCCGACTGCACCTCAACATCGCACTTAACAACGATTATAGGCTCTTTTGCAAGAGTGTCGGGGTGGATAACAAGGCTGCTTCCGTCTCTTTCGGCAACGCCCGTGAATTCGGAGAAACGCTCCTCGATTATTTCAACGACTTCGCCGTCGGGAGTTTCGCCCCTCTGTTCGCCCTTTTGGGGTATCAGCTTTGCAAGAACGACGTCGCCGGGCATTGCGCCCATAAGGAATTTGCCGGGAACGAATACCTCTGTGCCGTCATCCTTTTCGATAAAGCCGAAGGTCTTGTTTATCCTTGAAACGGTGGCTTTGAACATTCCGCCTGCTTCTGCAAGCTTATAGCCTGCCTTTGTTTCGATAACATCGCCGCTTTTTTCAAGGCTTGCAAGGGCGCGCTTGAATTCGGGCAGATTGTTTTTTCTGCCCTTGCACTTGTTGTACAAAACCTTGAAGGGAACGCTTTTTTTGCCGCTTTGTTTCAGTATTTCTTTAATTCTTGTTTTATAAATATCAAATGTTTCTGCCATAAAAACTGTCCTTTCAATAAACATCGGGTTAAAAACATTGGGTTTAAAAAAAGTCCTGTGTCTGAACGTAACAAACACAGGACGTTAAAAAGCTTGCAGAATTACTTTACAACAACGCCGATAATATTTGCAGCGAGTGTAACAACAAACATTACAATTGCAAGAACTCTTGTAAGAGCCGCAAGGGATTCTTCTCTTGTAGTTCCTCCGTTTTTATCGAAGAAGTTTCCGGAAGAGCCCGAAATTGCGGAGCTCATATTCTGCTGCTTTGGCGGCTGCATTACTGTTACTATAACAAGTAAAACGCTTGTGATAAGCATAAGTACACCGCATACGATCTCAAGAACGCTCATTTTTATTATACCTCCGAAAAAGCCCGTTATGTTTCGGGCGCTGATTTTCATATTTATTACATTATATCACACCGCCTGCAAAATTGCAATACTTTTTTTGCTTTACAGCAATTTATGTATATAATGTATAATTCCGCACCCATATTGATTTAATGAATAATGAAAAATGAATAGTGAATAGTGAATAATTAAGGTGTTCGCTGCGCTCACGGATTTTAATATCCGCCGCAGGCGGCTCCTTAATTATTCATTATTCACTATTCATTATTCATTTAGCGCAGCGCCTATAAATCCACATTCCACTCTCCACATTCCAAATTCAATAAAATTCCGAATTCCGAATTCCTAATTTATTTTAAGTCCGTAATTCCCACAAAGGTCTGCAAGTCCCTTTGGATATATCATTCCAAGGGGTGAAAGCTCCCACCTTGAATTTGTGTAGGAAATGGCAGCGCCGACAACGGTGTTTGTTCCCAGCGGCTTTTCAAGCTGATAGATAAGGGTCTTGCCGTCGGAAAGATTTATCCGCAAAGCAGGATTTTTAAGGTCGCTGAAATCCAGTCCGCCGGGGTTTTCGTAAATGGAGTAAGCAATGTCAATGCCTGCAATGTCAAGGGGAAGAACGTTGAAATTGATGTACATCGCCTTTTTGTCGGGAGCGTTGAGATACTTCACTCCGCCGCAGAGAGAACGGTCGTTGCCGAAGAAAACAAAGCGGTCGTTTTGGGTGACCATGCCGTGCTTGTCGGTCATAAATGCAAATGCGTCAACGTCCATGGGGAAGTCCTTGTTGTCGTAAACAAGCTCTATCTCCGCTTCGGCGCACTCCAGCATTATGTGCATACCTCTTTCGATTATGTACAGGGAATGAAGCTCCTGTTTTTCCTCGGGCGGTTCTTCCGCTGCCTCCTCCGGCTTGTACATCTGACTTGAAGCAGGGGGAATGTCTATAATGTCGGGGTAAATTATCTCTTCCTCGGCGGCACGGCTCATTGCCTCCGCTTCTGCCGCCATAGCGTCCGGGTCTGCCTTGAACACGGTCTGTCCGTTCTCAAAGGCTGCTCCCTCTGCCGATACGCCGCTTAAATATATCCGCCTTGTGACCTTTGACCGCAGCAGCAGCTCGCCGTAAATGTAGGAACCGCTCCTTATGGGCTGTACCGTCAGCGTTACCATGTTTTCACCCGGTTCAAGGCGCTCGGGATAAACGCTTATGTCGTGAAAGGTGGAAATAAGCTCCGCCGCAGCAGGCGTTATAAGCTCCATTACAAAGGAACATTCCTTTTCGGGCGGAATTTTGCCAAGGTCAATGTTCTTGGGAACGCCCCAGGGCTGCTCCTCGCCCTCAATGCCCGAGATACCGCCGATTATTTCAACGTCCGAAAATGCCGTGTCACCCGTCAGAGAAGAAACGGCAATGCTGTCGGGTCCCGTAAGGCTGCTGTTTGTTATTTCCGCCCTGAGATGTCCAAGGGAAACGCCTGCCGCTTTTACGGTAAGGACAGCGCCCCGTCCGCTCCACAGCGTAGTTTCGTTTCCGATAACTTTGCAGGGCTTTTCTATTACAAAAGGTCCCTCAAATTCACCCTGGGGCAGGTGTACCTCTCCGCTTCTGTCGGGAGAGTTCAGCAGCTTCTGCAATTCTATACTTGTCAAGACCTCTCCTCCCGTGAAATGCTCGGCGCACCGCTTATCCTGCCTAAAAGAACGCAGGATACCGCACCGAACAGAATATTAAGCACCACAGCCGCATAATAGGCAATGTTTCCAAAAGAATATACCATTGCGGCGTTCATCATAGCTGCGGACAGCGCAAGCATAACTATCCTGAGCGCATTATAGCCCCCTGCCGCACCCTTTATGCTGCGGCAGTATTTTCCGTAATCAAGCATGGACTTCAAGCCGTCATAAAGCACAGCGTTGGCAGAATCCCTTGCCGCCATACAGCCCTTTGAAGCTGCATATATAACGTCGGCTTCTTCCGAGGCTTCAAGCTCTCTGCTGTCAGAAACGGTCATGCCGACAGTTTTTTTCATTCCGTGAACAAGGCTTATAAGGCGTTCCCTGTCTGCCTTGCCTGTTATCATTTTTACCTTTTTAAGTGTCTTTTCCGCTTCCGAAGTTTCCATTTTTTCAAGTGCTTCAAAAGCGATAACTTCATCGCTGTTTGCACCCGTAACAGCCTTGTCGCCTATGGAAACAGCCTCGGGAGAACCACCCTCCGAGAGGATTATCACCCTTGACCCGAGAGAAGCAAACTGCTTGTATGCCCCTGCGGAAGAACTGCGCAGCTTTTCGTGAAGGGTTATCATTCCGATAAAGATCCTGCTGCCGTCATAATTTTCCGCAGCGTAAGCAAAGACCCTGTTGCCCTGAAAAATAAGCTCCTCCGCCATTGCCGACAGCGCAGCGGTGTTGGAGAGAGGACGAACAGCACCCGAACCGTCAAAATATCCCGTGCAGCCGCCGATAATTTCGGAGGGAGCGCCTTTCAGCAGCTTTCTGCATCCGTGCAGATTGTATGCGCCGTTGATAAGGTCGGGAGTTATTTCAAGGTCAAGTGTGTTTTTTATGCGCTCCGCCATATATTCTGCTTCCGCACGGCCGCAGGGGTCGGAACAAATTATCCTGCCCCTGTTTATAAGGGCAGAGGTGTTTTCAGCCACAGCTCTTGCGGCAATTGTGCCGAGAGGGTAGGGTATCTCGTAGAATTTGCGGCAGGTAGCGCCCGTTCCGTCCGTGAAGCCCGTTACAACAGGCTTGCCGTCCGTTACAAAGCCCGATTTGTCCGCAAAAATATAGTCCGCAAGTCCGTTCAAGCTCTCCGCTTTGATGCCGTCACGGCGCATTTCGGCTTTGTCTGCGTTCATAAAAAATCCCTTGGGCTGTTTAAGTCCCACAGAAGCAAGGAACAGCAGCGAAGCGTAAAAAACAGCCGCCGTGACTGCTTCGTTAATATCAGTTCCGTAAGCGCCCTCGTTAACTGCACAAAAAACATAAATTCCCATAAGCGCAGCGGCAAAAACAGCACTTAAAACTATACCCAAAGTATAACCCTTTGAGTGTTTTACAGAATATTCGGCTTCTTCGCCGTTTTCCACCGAGGTTATCTTCAAGACAGCATATCCGGAGGTGATAACGGAGTTCCGTTCAACGGTGTAGCTGCCCGAAATATCCTCTTCAAGCTCCTTTTCCTTAAAATTGCGGATAAGGTCGCTTTTGCCGTCCTTTTCGGCGGTGATGTCGCCGTGGAGAACCATTCCTTCGGCAGGGCAGATGTCTCCTGCGGTAAGAAGGACGTAATCGCCCTTTACTATGTCCTCTTCGGGTATTTCCGTGACCGTATTTCCGCAGCGGTAGACCTTGTATGTGCGTCCGCTGCGGCTTTTTTCCTGCTTTCCCGAGGTTTTCCCCGTGTGAAGCTCCGCAAGGCAGTTCACGGCGGCAGGAATAAGCGCCGCAGGAATAAGGATAAGAACGGCAAGCACATCCTTTGCGCTTACGCTTGCCGCACCCGAAATTACGCAGATAAGGTACAGCAGGTATAAAATTATATATATCTTTACGGGTATCCTGCCGAATAGCTCTTTCAGCTTTGAAAAAAAGTTTTCCGGCTTTCTATCATTCCCGGGACGGCAGCTTCCGTACTTTTTTCGGGAGCTTTCAGCCTGACCGTCCGTAAGGCCGTTAAAAGTCATATTTGATCTGATCCTTAATTATTATTTAAAATAGTTACCCCTATAAGCGTTCCTCGGTCGTCCCGTGAGGCTCTGAAAACGGTGCCGTCCTTCAGCCTTATTGCCTGACCCTGGGGAACGGGGTTGCCCTGAGGAGAAAGGAGACCTACGGCGTGGCTGTTGATAAGGAACCATTCGCCGTTGTGACAGCAGACGTAAGCCTGCATTGTGGTGTCCGCCTTTTCATCGGGGAAAATGTTGCTGTGAGTATGCCATTTGAATAGGGGTGTGTTGTTTACAACGTCCATTTCCGAGGATTTTCTCCATTGTCCCGAATGACCTCTTACCTCGGAATTGATGCTGAACCGCACAATGTCCTTGTCGGCTGCTCTTGTTCCGCAGAAAGGACAGACTGGTCTGTTCACATCGTAAAGCACGAACCACTTTGAATCACAGTTCGGGTTGGAACACTTATGCAGCAGATCCCAAGTCTGAACAAGACCTCTTTCCCACTCCATTGCCGAAGGGCGCAGAGAGGGCTCGTGAAGTCCGTCCACAAAGGCACGGAGGAACAGCTTTTCAAGCACGGGTCCCAAGTCCTTTATGGTGACCTTCAAGGACGAGGGACGGTTGGAGGTGTCGCTCGGGTCCTCTATGAAAAGCGCCTTGGGACCAAGACCGAGAAAATCGTCCTCCTCCGCAGATACCGTTGAAAATATCTTAGGTCCCATAAGAGGGTGCCGCAGCAAAAGATATTCGTAAATAAGCACGGCAAGGGCGTGAAGGTCTGTTGTGGAGCCGGGTATCTTCCTTCTTGGGTCGGAGCGGTCAAGCTCCATTGTCGCAAGGACTTCGGGGGCAATGTAGCCTCTTGTTCCTGCCACCTCGGGGGGATAAAGCCCCGGTACAACAAGGGAATCTATGTCGATAACAACGCAGTTTCCGCTTTTCGGGTCAATAAGCACGTTGTTGTTGGAAAGGTCGGAATGTGCAAGTCCTGCCTGATGAAGGCGGCGTATGGAACGTGCCAGCAGCAGAGACATTTGCAGCATTGAGCGGAAGTCTCCAAGCTCCGCCTTGTTGAGAAAACGCCTGTTGCTTGAGGTGAACCAGTTGCTTTTCTTGTCCTTTCCTTTTAAATCAAGAAGCTGTGAGGCTCTGCTGTCAAAGAAGAAATCCGAGGGATAAGCCGGCGATACAAGACCGAATTCCGGCGCAACAACAACGTCCGTAGGCCAGCAGAAGCGCTTTTCAAAGTACGCCGCCAGCTTTTCATCGTTGCCCATTGCTCCCCCTGCGGATTCGGGTATGGTTGGATTGTACTTTCCGATAATTGCTTCAATACGGGAACGCATATTGAAGTCCACCTTTTTCGGGTCGTTGAAAAACTGCACCACATAGGATTTATCGGGAGCGAAATATGTATATTTCATTCCCCCTCGTGGGGGATTGTCGGTTATAACATAAGGTATTCTCCTGCCGTTTGCAAGAGTTGCTTCACCCATTCTGCTCATTTTATCTCTCCGAAGTGTTTATTATAAGTAATGTCCTGTCGTCAAAGGAACCTCTTTCCACATAGTTGTCAAGCCATATGGAAAGCCGCTCCGACTTTGTTTTGCCGTTATCTATCCCGAAGCTTTCAAGGGAGGAACGGCGCATGACCTCTCCGAAACGGCTGTCCCACAGCGCTTCAAGGGTATCTCCCGTTTCCTTCATAACGTTTTTGGAATACTGGAGGGAGTAGGAAACGCTGCTGTCGTTGACCCAAGGGTAAGCCACAGGCTCGGGGGCTTTAAGCTCCGTTTCCGAAGCCGCATTTTCTTCCTTTTGGGGGAAATCTATGACCCCGTTAAGCAAAAGGTCGGTATAAAGCCGCAGAAGCTGAGGGTTGTTGGGATAATAATCGTCCGCAACGCCGTCCGTCATAAGCATAAGAGAGGTTATTTTTCCTCGCTGTATCCTTGTGCGGCTGCCAAGGCTCTCGGGGGTGCGCATTTTTTCCGAAACAAGGAATTCCGTTTCCCCTGCAAAAGCGCCGCTGTCGGCATTTCCGAGAATACGCAGTGCGCCGTTATGGTCTGCTCCGCTGTTGAAGCTGGCTATCATTCCGTCGCCCACCTGAACGGCAATAACGAAATGCTCGCCGTTTTGCACGGGTATCATCACCGCCGCAAGCAGCGTTCCCGAATAGTCCTTCAGATCGGGCTTTCTGCCAAGCTCTTCTTCAAATTCAGGCTTGCCCGAGCGTATCATATATGCGCCCTCAACAGCGGAATAAGCTGCGGAAAAGCAGTCCTGCACAAGCTGCGCAAGCCTTGAACATACGGAATTGAATCCGGGGTCGTCAAAGGGTCTGCTCAGATCGACAGTTATATCGGGCAGCTTTTCTTTAAGCCCCAGAAGCTCCTGTTTAAGGCAAGCCGAAGCCGCCTCGCAGGACACCTTTGCCCCAATTCTCGAAAGAGGCTTTGAGCCTGCGCCGTCGGAAACAACAGCAATTACCCAATCGTCTATCCGTGTAAAGTCGTACCAGTCGTCGCAGTTGGAGCCTTCGTGCTTGTGTTTTTTGCCCCTTACTCTTGCGGCAATGATCTCTCCGCCGCTGTATTGTTCATAGCCGTTCCTGTATTCGGGATAAGGCTCGGGGGAATCGGGAACGGGATTGTATTTCCAAAGAGAAGCGGTATGCTCCGTTACCTCTCTGTCGGAAAGGGTGTTTTTAACGTCCTTTTCGTTATTTTCGGTACTGTTCATCAAGCGCCTCCCCGTTACGGAACGATCACGAAGCCCTGAGGCGGAGGCGGAAGCTCGATATTTGCGCCGGGCTTTGAATCAAGGCTCTTGCTGGACATTTTAACGGAGCTTGATACCCACGCAAAGAACTGTGCAAGGTCGCCTGCGGAAAGGTTGTTCATAAGAAGCACACTTTCGGTGATCTCCTTTAACACGGTAGTATCTGCACAGGAACCTGCGGCACAGGCAATGATGTTTGCAGGCTTAGTTGCTTTAAGCTCCGCAGCTGCTTCACGCCAATCGTCCGTGGGAGCGCCGTCTGTAAGCAGGAAAACAAGGGGCTTCCAGTCGCCCTTCTGAGTTTCGGTGGACTTGCGCACCTCTGTCTTGATGCAGTCGGTAAGCAGACGGAGAGCCGCACCGAGAGCGGTAGCGCCGCCTGCGGTTATCTGCGGCTCACGGAAAAGCATAAGCTCCGTAAGGGGAGATACCTGTCTTGCGGAGGAATTGAAGGTAATAACGGAAAGGTACGCTGTTTCAAGCGCCTGAGGGTCGCCTCTCAGTTCGGAAATAAGGGCTCTTACGCCGTGCTTTACAGCCTCGATAGGGTCTCCTGCCATAGAGCCGGAAACGTCGAGGAGCAGGTAAACGGGAAGACGTCTTGAAAATTCTGACATAAACAAAAACTCCTTTGCAATAAAATGTGATTATATGAACCGATAGGGAAAAATGTCAATATAAAGCAAGCAAACGCCATATATTTTAGTATAAACCAAATATCAGCATAAGTCAACAGAAAAATGTGGAGAGTGAAGAGTGGAGAGTGAAGTTTTTTAATGTGGAAAGTTGAAAGTGGAAAGTTGAATTATAGGTGCTGTGCTAAGTACATAACAAAAAGTGAATAATTAAGGTGACACGGATCTGTTGGGTCAAATTGAATGTTGGATAACATTTTTAAATCCGTGAGCGAAGCGAACACCTTAATTATTCACTATTCATTATTCATTCTTCATTATTCATTTAGCGCAGCGCCTCAGCTTACCATAAGCGCAAGTATGGTTATTCCCTTGTCCTCCGAACCATCGGCAGGCTTTATCTCAACAGTGTGCTTCGCCGTTTCCTTTGCAAGCACAACCTGCTTCGGGAAGCCGTAATTGCCCCAGCCGCCGGAGAAATCCGCTTCAAGCTTGCCCTTGCGCTCGCCGTCAATGTAGACCTCATATGTGCCGCTCTTTCCGTCTGTTGTGCGCAGGAAGAATATACCCAGATTCTGACATTCCACCTCAAAAGAGATAGTGCCGCCCGATTCGGTTATCCAGTTGTCCGTAAACTGGCTGTAGACCTTGTTTTGCGCTACCTCGAAGCCGTCCATAGCTGTTGCCGTAATATCGGCTGCGTCAAGGAGCTTTGCGTTTTTGTAGTAATCGTTCGTAACGCCCTCTGCGGCAAAGGCTGCAGGCTCTCCTGCGGAAGAAGCGTTCTCGTAAACTCCGTCAAGGTATCTTCCAAGCAGCTGACCGATAATATCGTGTCCCACATCGTTGGGGTGAATGTTGTCGGGGGAAATATCCTTCCAGTTGATAGTGCCAGCTTCCACCTCGGGGTAAACTGCGTTGCGGTAGCTTATCATAGGCAAATTATAAGCCGTGCCTATTTCCTTGTGAACGTCCTGCAGGCTTGTGCCGTCCTCCTGAGTGGTGAAAAGAAGGATAACGGCAGGCTGATTCTCTGCGGAAAGTATCTTTCTTACAAGGCTGTCATAGGAATACTTGTTCATTGTCTTGTCGGTGTCGTTAACGGAAAATTCAACTATAACAACGTCCGGATTCTGAGAGAGAAGCTGCTCGTCAACACGGTGAACGCCAAGGTAGGAGTCCGTTCCGCCGATGCCTGCGTTCACGAAATTGAACTTGCCTTCCGGGAACTTTTCGCTCCACCAGTTAAAGAACCTTGAAGCGTAGCAGTTGTTCTGATTTGAAGCGCTGCTGCCCTGTGTGATAGAGCCGCCGATAACGCCAACGGTAACTTCTTCGCCGCTTTCCGCCTTTTTCATTGCAGCGGCAAGTCTTGCGGTGTCGCCCTCGCTCATTATTGCTCTGCCGTACATTTTATCGGTAACTCCCCCTGCAAGGTCAAAGGGAACGGAGGGGTCAACGGCATTTTCGTCTACAGCAGCCGTTGTAACAGCCGCAGCGGAAGCTGTTTCCGATGTGCTTTCTTTTGTGTCGGTGCTGTCCTCTCCGCCGCCGCAGGCAGTGAGCATAGCCGCAGAGAGCAGGAGAGCCGCTGCGCAGGAAGTTATCTTTCTTATTGAATTCATGTTAAGTGATTCCTTTCTGTTTATAATTAGTATTAATCCGCATCAAAGTAAGCCGCCGTAAAAAGCAGCGAGGAATTGCAGCATACAGCCGTTTCATTGGTGGAAAAGCAGAAGTTGTTGTCGCAGTAGCATTTTCCGGGGGGCGTTCCCTTGGGGATATTCCACTTGGCGTAGTCGTCCTTTTTGCTGTCGTCGGAGCATACGCCTATTACCGCAAGTCCGGGAACGGGATAATCGTTCTCCCCGAATGCGGACATACGGTGGTGGGGATTTTTTACGGGGTCGGAGCCTTCGCCCGTAACGAAGCATTTTCCCATTGGGTTCTTGCCAAGTATGTAATTGAACTGTTCGCCTGCAACTCTTATGTAATCGGGGCATTTGAGCATCATATAGGCAAAAATAAGCATTACGGAGCTGTTCATAAGGTGAATGTTGGTGAACACCTTGTAGTCATCGGGAGCCTTGGCTGTTTCGTAGCCGCTTTTTTCCGAAAGTGAAACAAGATTGTCCGCTTCTATCCTGTACTGGAGCCTTATGCTGCGCTCTATCTCAATATCTCTGGGTCTTGTGCCTGTCATATACGCCACAGCGCCGAAGCCGCCGGTGCCACGATAGGTAAATTCCGTAACGCAGACGGATCTGTAAAGCTCCTTTATCTTTTCACGGAACATTTCCTCTCCCGTCATTTCGTAAAGCTCGCAGACCGTCCAGAAAATTATCTCGTTGGGGTTTGATGGCGGAATATCGCCGTTTGAGGTGTGTGTTATTTCGGGCGGATTAACGAACAGCGCAGGCTCGGGGTGGTTGGATATCCATATCCAGCCGCTGAAAGCCGCAGAACGGAGCAGGTCGGCGAAATCCTCGTCATATTTATCGTAAATACCTGCCGCAAGGCTCACCACCGCCACAAAAAGCGCCGTTGCCTGATAGGACGGGGGAGAAACATACTGCTCTGCCTTGTCGTTTTCGGGGGTAACGAAGTCGCTGAAATTAAGGGTGCAGACCTTGTGATAAACTCCGCCGTCACCAGCCTGCATTTTAAGGAGCCAGTCAAGCTCATAGCGGCATTCCGCAAGTATGTCGGGCATACCTTTTTGCGCGCCGGGAATGTTGTCCTTTCCACGGAAGCTGTTTGGGAACAGCTTATAGGCGTAAAGCATATGACCAAGGGCGATGCAGGCAGGAACGGTGTATTTTCCGTAGCTTCCCGAATCGTGCCAGCCCCCTGTGACATCTATAAATTTTGATCTGTCGGAAATAAGGGCGGCAGCGTTACTGTGACATTTGCCGTGGGCATAATCCCCTGCATAGCTTTCGTCAAGCTCTCCGCAGCGGTTGTAATAAAAGCCTTTGAGCAGGGTGTTTTTAAGCTCTGTATAAGGCTTTTCGGAGATAGGAAAATCAAAGGACTTTCTTCTGCCGGCTTTTATATAATAAACTCCGGGCAGGCTGAAGGACGAAAAGTCGGCAACAGCGGTAACATCCTCCGTGGCTTCGTCCGTAACCGGTTTTGTAAGCTTTCCCGTCATCATAGTTCTGCCCGATACTGCGTCAACAAGGCTGAAAGAACCTCCGGCAAGTCCGGAGCCGGTGCATACAGCTCTTTTTGTGCCATAGATACTGTATCCAAGCTGGTTAATACAGATTTTATTTTTCATATATTGACCTCCGTAGCAGCGGATAACTCTTACACGATTTTTATTTAAATATTACCACTGTTAACGGATTTTGTCAATGTTTTTTTGAGCAAACTCAACCGTCCGAAAGTGACGTACTATTCATTTTATTTCGCTTTTTGGTTTATCCCGAAGCATACTATAATAAAAGCGGCTCCCATACAGGAACCGCCGGAAATATCATTATCGTATCTTTCATATCAGAGAGCAACTTTTCTTACGGAAGAACCGGGAACGGACTTCTTTTCAATGTCTGCGCCCAAGGCTCTTAGTTTGCCCTCAAAATCCTCATAACCACGCTCAATGTGGTAAATATCCTCAATTTCGGTAACGCCCTTTGCCGCAAGTCCTGCAATAACAAGCGCAGCGCCTGCTCTCAGGTCGGGGGCGGTAACGGGAGCGCCCATAAGAGAGCCTACGCCCTCGATAACAGCCACCTTGCCGTCAACGGAAATATCGGCGCCCATTCTTCTCAGCTCGTCAACATAGCGGAAGCGGTTGTCGAAAATGCCCTCGGTAACGATGCTTGTTCCCTCGGCAAGGCAGAGCAGGGTGGATATCTGCGGCTGCATATCCGTCGGGAAGCCGGGGTGGGGCATAGTTTTTACGCTTGTCTTTACAAGAGGACCGTCAACGGAGATCCTTATGCTGTCGTCAAACTCTTCAACGTTAACGCCTATTTTTTCAAGCTTTGCGGTAATGCTTTCAAGATGCTTGGGTATAACATTTTTTATAAGAACGTCGCCCTTTGTAGCGGCAGCCGCCACCATAAAGGTACCTGCTTCTATCTGGTCGGGGATAATTGCATAGGTTGCGCCCTTAAGGGATTTAACGCCCCTTATCTTGATAACGTCCGTACCTGCGCCCATAATATCGGCGCCCATGGAGTTAAGGAAGTTTGCAAGGTCAACGATGTGGGGTTCCTTTGCGGCGTTTTCGATAACGGTCATGCCCGTTGCCTTTACTGCGGCAAGCATGGTGTTTATGGTCGCACCGACCGTTACCATATCAAAATATATCTGCGAACCAAGCAGAGTTTCCGCCTGAATATCTATCATACCATGGTCAAGAGCGCAGGTCGCACCGAGAGCGGTGAAGGCTTTGAGGTGCTGGTCGATAGGACGGTCGCCAAGGTAGCAGCCGCCGGGCATAGCAACTCTTGCACGCTTGAATTTGCCAAGAAGTGTGCCGAGGAAATAGTATGACGCTCTCATATGCTTTGCCATTTCGTAAGGAACGATAGGCTCCGTAATGCCCGTAGCGTCTATGCGGACAACGTTTTTATCTATAAATTTAACATCGGCTCCCATTTCGTAAAGGATACGGAGGCTGATGGAAACATCGCTTATATTAGGTACATTTTCAAGAATACAGGGTTCATCGGACAAAATAACGGCAGGAATAATAGCTACCGCCGCATTTTTGGCACCGCTTATCTCCACTTCCCCTTGCAGACGGCGGCCGCCCTTTATAATAAACTTATCCAAGATACAGTTCTCTCCTATATAAACAGCGGTTTTTCACCGCCGAAGCATTCATAAAGCTGCAAAGAATGATTTTTTCTTCATTTGCACAGTTCAAATAGTATTATACCATAAACAGTTTCAAAATAAAAGCCTTTTTTAATATTTTTTATTACAGTTTTTTTCTGTAAAATTCAAGAATAAATGTTAAATCAGACGAAAATCTTTTTGAATTCGGAATTCGGAATTCGGAATGCGGAATTCGGAATTATTATTAATTTGAATGTGTAATTTATGTAGGGGACGGGTCTCCCGTCCCACTTACACAGAATTTTGGCGAAGTGGGACGGGAGACCCGTCCCCTACATAAATATTGTTAAAATAACATCGCCGCAGGCGATACCATAATTCCACATTCCACTTTCCACATTCCAAATTCAATATAATTCCGAATTCCGAATTCCGCATTCCGAATTTTAAAAAGCTCCAAACTTTTTACGCTTTTTACGAAATTCTTTGATAATATTCTCCGTAAATGATATTTACAATTTTTAGTTTTTATTGTATAATTATTGTATCACACTATCTGAGAGGTGTTCCCATGTTTTCGGAGATTGACTCAAAATACGCTTATGACGGCAACGATCTTGGAGCGGTCTATTCAAAGGATAAGACTGTTTTCAAGGTGTGGGCGCCGCTGGCGGAAAATATTGTTATAAGATTATACCATACCTGCAAGGACGAAAAGCCTTACCGCAACCTGCCTATGGAAAAGGGCAAGAACGGCGTTTGGGCAAAAACCGTTTTCGGCAACCTTGACGGGGTATATTACACATACCTTGTCACAAACGAGGGCGTTGAGCAGGAAACTATTGATATTTACGCAAAGTCCGCAGGCGTGAACGGCGCTATGGGCATGGTCATCGACCTTGAAAAGTGCAATCCTGCAGGCTGGGACAGCCAGACCTATGTTCCCCTTGAGCATTATACCGATGCCTGCCTTTATGAAATGCATATCCGTGACTTTTCCATAGACCCAAGCGGTAATTTCTGCTACAAGGGACGTTTTCTTGCCTTTATTGAAAAGGGTCTTGTCAATGCCGCAGGCGACTCCGTGGGCATTGACCACCTTAAAGAGCTTGGCATTACCCACGTTCACCTTATGCCTGCCTACGATTACGCCACCGTTGACGAGAGTGACGTTCATCATCCCCAGTTCAACTGGGGCTACGACCCACAGAACTACAACGTTCCCGAGGGTTCTTATTCAACCAACCCCTTTGACGGAAAAAGCCGTGTTGCGGAGTTCAAACGTATGGTCTATGCTCTCCATAAAGAGGGCATAGGCGTTATTATGGACGTTGTTTACAACCACACCTATGCTACCGCCGATTCCTGCTTTACAAAGACCTTCCCCTGTTACTACTACCGCCAGTGGGACGGAAAGAAGAATCTTTATTCCAACGGCTCGGGCTGTGGAAACGAGCTTGCTACCGAGCGTGCAATGGTGCGGAAGTATATTATCGACAGCCTTGTTTATTGGATGACCGAATACAAGATAGACGGCTTCCGCTTCGACCTTATGGGACTTTATGATAATGAGACCATAAACGAAGCCTACCGCCGCCTTCATGAGATAAACCCCAACGTTATTATGTACGGCGAAGGCTGGACGGGCGGAGATACTCCTCTCCCGTGGGAAAAGCGCTGCATGAAGCTGAACGCACGGTTTACCCCTAACGTTGCTTATTTCAGCGATGATTTCAGAGATACCGTCAAGGGCAACAACTTTGAAAACAAGCAGAAGGGCTATGTAAACGGCGCTCAGGGCAGCGAGGACTATGTTAAGGAGATAATGTCGGGACGTATACCGCACCCACAGCTGCCTAATCTTGACAAATATTCATGGACGGACACACCTGCTCAGACCGTCAACTATGTTGAAGCACACGACAACCTTACCCTTTGGGATAAGCTTTACTATACAAACTCCACCGACAGCGTTGAAAAGCGCATAAAAATGGACAAGCTGGCTGCGGCTATGGTATTTCTTGCACAAGGCATACCCTTTATTCAGGCAGGTCAGGAATTCCTGCGCTCAAAGCCCTTCCCCGGCGGAATGGCGTTCGACCACAACAGCTACAAGTCACCCGATGCAATAAACAGCCTTAAATGGAACAGAAAGTCGGAATACAGGGATGTTTTCAACTATTACAAGGGTCTTATCGCTCTGCGCAAGGCTCACAGCGCTTTAAGAATGTATGACAAAGCACAGGTCGCGGAGGATCTTTATTACCTTGACAATCTTCCCCAGCACGTTGTAGGCTTTATCCTAAAAAACGACAATATTTTTGAAGAAACTGTGGTATTCTTAAATCCGAATGATTATCCCGTGAAGCTCCACGCCTTCGGGGAATACGGTGTTTATGTTGACGGCTGCTATGCAGGAACGGAGCCTATAAGAACGGTATGCGGAGATTACGACATGGACGGTATAAGCGCCATTGTTCTCGGACGCAGGAGAGAAGAAATTTTTGAAAATGACGCAGTTACGGACTAAACCCCTGCGGCATAATAAAACAAAGGATGTGACAGGCATGGGCAGCAGCCAGAAAATACTTGTAATAGAAGACGACAGCATGATGCTCAGACTTGTCGCACAATCCCTTGAGCTGCAGAAATACGATTACCGCACGGCGGAGACCGGTATGCAGGCAATTGCCGAAGCCGTGTCCTTCCGTCCGGATATAATAATCACCGACCTGGGGCTTCCCGATATGGACGGCATAGAGCTTATTGAAAGGATACGCACCTGGTCAAACGTTCCCATTATAGTTATAAGCGCAAGAACGGACGATGAGGACATTGTGACCGCCCTTGACAGCGGAGCGGACGACTATCTGCGCAAGCCCTTTAACGTTACGGAAATGCTTGCCCG
>JBJEQN010000040.1:0-3108 GCA_051881775.1 Oscillospiraceae bacterium
CCCGTTATTTTTATTCGTCCAGCTTAAGCACCGCCATAAACGCCTCCTGAGGAACTTCAACCGTTCCCAGCTGGCGCATACGCTTTTTGCCTTCCTTCTGTTTTTCAAGCAGCTTTTTCTTTCGGGTAATGTCGCCACCGTAGCACTTGGCAAGAACGTCCTTGCGCATTGCCTTTACGGTCTCTCTTGCAATGACCTTTCCGCCGACCGCAGCCTGAATGGGTATCTCGAAAAGCTGTCTTGGAATGTTGTCCTTCAGCTTTTCCGCAATTCTTCTTGCACGTTTGTAAGCGTTGTCTGCGTGAACGATAAAGGAAAGTGCGTCCACGATCTCACCGTTGAGCAGAATATCCAGCTTCACCAGCTTTGAGGGAACATAACCCATCATTTCATAATCAAAGGAAGCGTAACCCTTGGTGCGTGATTTCAGCGCATCGAAAAAGTCGTAGATTATTTCGTTAAGGGGCAGCTCATAGTGAAGCTCCACTCTTGTTTCGTCAAGATAGGTCATATTTTTGAATACGCCTCTGCGCTCCTGACAAAGCTCCATAATGTTGCCCACATAGTCCGAGGGGGAAAGTATGGAAGCCTTGACCATAGGCTCCTCCGCCGAAGAGATCACCGCAGGGTCGGGGTAGTTGGTTGGGTTGTCAATGTAGACCGTCTTTCCGTTGGTAAGGTTTACCTTGTAAATAACGGACGGCGCAGTTGTAATAAGGTCAAGGTTGTATTCACGTTCAAGGCGTTCCTGTATTATCTCCATATGAAGCAGACCGAGGAATCCGCAGCGGAATCCGAAGCCCAGAGCAATGGAAGTTTCCGGCTGGAAGGAAAGGGACGCATCGTTAAGCTGCAGCTTTTCCAAAGCGTCACGCAGGTCGCCGTACTTTGCACCGTCCGAGGGGTAAATACCGCTGAATACCATGGGGTTTACCTCACGGTAGCCGGGAAGAGCCTCGTCACAGGGATTTTCGGCGTCTGTAACGGTGTCGCCTACCTTTGTATCGCCGATAGACTTGATAGAAGCGGTGATGTAGCCAACTTCGCCTGCTTTAAGCGAGCCGGAATTAACAAGATCAACAGCGCCCATATAGCCTGTTTCCACAACATCAAACTCCGCACCCGTTGCAATAAGACGAATCTTCTGGCCTATCTTTATTTCACCGTCAATAACTCTTACATAAATGATAACGCCCTTGTAGCTGTCGTAGAAGCAATCGAAAATAAGGGCTTTAAGTGGCTTTTCCGGGTCTCCCTTGGGCGCAGGTATGTCGGTAACGATGCGTTCAAGGACTTCCTCAACGTTCGTACCCATTTTTGCCGAGATACGGGGAGCGTCCATTGCAGGGATGCCTATAACATTTTCGACTTCTTCGGCAACTCTTTCGGGGTCAGCTGAGGGCAGGTCTATCTTGTTTATTACGGGCATAACTTCAAGGTCGTTTTCAATTGCAAGATAGGTGTTTGCAAGGGTCTGTGCCTCGATACCCTGTGAAGCGTCAACGATAAGTATAGCACCCTCGCAGGCAACAAGGGAACGTGAAACCTCATAGTTGAAGTCAACGTGACCCGGAGTGTCGATAAGGTTGAAAACATAGTTCTTTCCGTCCTTTGCGGTGTAATTAAGACGGACGGCACGGGCTTTTATGGTGATACCTCTTTCACGCTCAATATCCATGTTGTCAAGGAGCTGTTCTTCCATATCACGCTTTGCAACGGATGAGGTAAGCTCAAGTATACGGTCGGCAAGAGTGGATTTTCCGTGGTCTATATGTGCAATAATGCAGAAATTTCTTATATTATCCTGATCGTACGACAAAAAAACACTTCCTTTTTGGAACTTTCATAACAAAGCATATTATACCATATTTTTTTGCGTTTGTAAAGCATATCGCACCCGTTGAAAAATTTGCGGCGGAATATATTTATTTTGTGCAGCCGAACAGAGTGATTTGTTAAGAAACTGTTGACAATGACGGAAGTGTTGTAGTAAAATATGATTATGCTGTGAGTGATAATTCACCTTGATACTTTCGGTGAAACAGCAAACAATTACCTTTATTGCAGTGCGCAGTTTGATAGCACAACGGGTCTTTATTATCTCCGTGCGAGGTATATAGATACCTCGACAGGTAGGTTTATCTCTATGGATACTTACCAAGGTTCAACTGCTGACCCTGTTAATAATAATGAATATAAAAATGTTGAAATGGCGTTGCTGTTATTAAAAATTCTTATCAAAACCATTGATTCAAGTATTACATAAAGGAGGTTCTATATGACGGATAATTATGAAAAAAATGAAAGTGATCTTAGGGAGTTAAAAGAAAAATATGATTTAAAATTCTTAGAATTATCCGAATGCTATAACAAACAGGTTGTTAAATATGAATATTCTAAGGGAGGACTGGAATTTTATAGAGGAATATATACAACATCATTGTATTGGCAAAACAGCAATCCTCAAAAGTTGGGTAGAAAATGTACTTCCAATGCTCAATATGATTATATGTATGGATTTAATGCTGATAATAAATTAATATACACTCAAAAAGGAAATAGGGAGAAAGAGTACATTCTTTATCAAAACAATAAAGAAATAAGTTTAGTGTATGACATTTATACATTAAGGTTAAGCAGATTATCTGTTTCATATTATTATAATGAAAAACTGATTAGTATATATTGCGGTTATGTACGGTCAAATGGTATGTTGGGATTTACTGGTGAACTCTATAGTTATGATAATGAACTTAGCAAAATTACACTAGTAACTAAAGAGTGTAACTATTATAAAAGGTTTGTATATGTATATGATGTTATTGATAATAACAAAATAATATTTAATTCCCAATATGTTATGTAGCATTTATATAAAAATAATTGGCAACAGCGGACGGTGCGGTTAGCTGTACAATGGACGGACTGTCCTGTGTGGATTACCCAGACGGAAATTATGTGACTTACAGCTATGATAGTTCCTGCTGCCTTACAAAAGTTCCAACATCATTTGGCGATACAGTTTATGAATATAACAAACTAAACACCCAAAATATATTTATTTTGTGCAGACTATTGAAAAAATGCGGAGAATGTGTTATAATTAAT
>JBJEQN010000041.1:0-17293 GCA_051881775.1 Oscillospiraceae bacterium
TGTTCAGCTGCGCAAATCCCGTTTTGACCATAGGAAATGCGCTTCCCCACAGCAGGCAGCATATCAATGCCCCAACACACGCCATAACAGGCGTTGCTAAAATACTTTTTTTATCTTCCATTTTGAGTTTAAACATCCTTTTTTCAAGTTTGAAGTGTGGAGTTTTTTGAATTCGGAATTCGGAATGCGGAATTCGGAATTATGGGTGCTGCACAAAATAAATATTTTTTGTAGGGGACGGGTCTCCCGTCCCGTTTGCACCGAATTGGGTCTGATTGGTACGGTAAATTCGTTCACCTGCGGGCGCACAATGTGCGCCCCTACAAAGAAATAACATCGCCGCAGGCGATACCATAATTCCACATTCCACTCTCCACATTCCAAATTAAAAATAATTCCGAATTCCGCATTCCGAATTCCGAATTTAAAAAATCTTCAAGCTCAATAACCTTTTTTTACTTTTAGTATAGGATATCCATCCTGATAAGGCTTAACAATATCGGGGTTTTTCTCCGCTTCGGCAAAAATTTTTTCTCCAAGACCGTTTACTTCAAGCTCGTTAACAAGCTCCGACAGCGGCTTTTTGTACATTTCGGGGCAGATAGAAGCAATGGAAATGACCTGCGCCCCGTTAAGCTCCATTATCCTGTACGGCCATATGCGGCAGTCAAAAGGCTTTTCGTCGCCAAGCCTGCATCCGCTGCTTTTGTCAAGCATAGGGCAGTAATAAAGTTCGCCGCCCTCGCTTTCCGGCAGACATTTGAAAATGCGGCTGTTTCCCTTGCTGATAAATTCCGTTTCGGGGTAAGCCGCCTTGACCTTGCCGTAAAGCTCATCGTCCACAACTGGAGTTTCCCATATATCGTATTTGTCAAAAACACAGCATATCCTGCACCTTGCACAATCATTTCCCGACAGTATATTTTTTAACATAATATTCTCCTTGTAAAATTATTTTACCTTAAACCGCCATTCAATATCACGGTATTCGGGAGTAGCATAGTTTATGCCCACTCTCGGCAAAGTGATAATTTCCGGGCGAAAGCCGTCGTCCTCTATCCATATATCCTTGTTTCCGTAAATGGGCTGACCGTTAAAGCTGCCGTCAATGGAAAGCCGCTTGGTCAGCTTTGCAGGACCGTCGTAGACCTCGCAGGCACGGAAAAGAACGCCTTGTGGAAAGTCCTTTTCACCCGTTATAACGTTCATGAGCCAGTGCATACCGTAGCAAAGATAGACGTAAATTATCCCGGCTTCACCGTATAAAAGCTCCGTGCGCTTTGTCCTGCCCTTTGAAGCGTGGCAGGCGGTGTCTTCTTCACCACGGTAAGCCTCCGTTTCCGTTATCCGCAGGCGTATCACCTCGCCGTCCGGCATACGCCTTGCAATAATTTTCCCTGCAAGCTCCGGAGCAACTTCAAGGCAGTCACGGCGGAAGAAGCTGTAATCAAGAATTTTGTTATTATCCATAAAATAACTGTTCTCCCTCATTTGTTTAAAGTTTTGTAATGTGGAATTATTTTTAATTTGGAATGTGGAGAGTGGAATGTGGAATTGTGGTATCACCTGCGGCGATGTTATTTCTCTGTAGGGGCTACATTAATTATTTCATTTAGCGAAGCGCTTATAATTCCGAATTACGCATTCCGAATTCCGAATTTAAATCAATTCCACTTTCAACTTTCCAAATTCCACATTGAAATAAACTCCACTCTCCACTCTCCACACTTCAAACTTGTAAAAATTCCACTTTCAACTTTCCACTTTCCACATTGAAATAAGCTTCACTTTCCACTTTCATCGGAGTTGGGATTAAGCGGAGTAACATAGACCGTGCGGTTGTTTGTGAAGATGACCATTCCCGGCTTTGCTCCGGCAGGCTTTTTAACGTACTTGATGTTAACGTAATCCACAGGCACCTGAGAGGAGTTTTTCGCCTTGCTATGATAAGCGGCAAGCCTTGCGGCGTAGAGGATAGTGTCGTCGGGAGGCACAGTGCCGTTTGTGCGGATAATAACGTGTGAGCCTGTTATATTTTTAACGTGGAGCCAGATGTCGGTCTTGTCCGCCAGCTTTGTTGTCAGCTTGTCGTTCTGCACGTTGTTCCTGCCGATAAGTATGGTGTAGCCGTCGGGTGAGGTGAATTCAAGGGGCGGACGGGATTTGGGCGGCTTGCCTTTAAGCCCTGCCGACTTAAGATAACCCTGCCCTGCAAGCTCAAGGCGCAGCTCGTTCACCTCGTCCTCGCTGTTTGTTCTGGTGAGAGCGTCAAAAACACTGTCAATGTAAGCAAGCTCCTCCTCGCCCTGTTTTATACGGGCGGTGAGCATTT
The DNA here is from genome assembly GCA_051881775.1 of Oscillospiraceae bacterium. GTDB lineage: Bacteria > Bacillota > Clostridia > Oscillospirales > Ruminococcaceae > UMGS363. The sequence goes on from JBJEQN010000041.1 coordinate 2,333, forward strand.
TTTCGGCGGTGTCCATTTTGCGGTATTCGCCGTAATATTTCTGCATATTCTGAGAGGGGGTAAGCCGCTTGTCAAGTTCAATTTTCATCTGCGGACAGTCCGGCTCATAGAAGTTTTCCACCGTGACCTCGTTCATGCCCTTTTCAATGCGGTAAAGATTTGCGGATAGCAGGTCGCCTTTCAGTTTAAGAACATCCCTTTTTTCGGAGTTTTTCAGTTCTTCCTTTTGAACAGCGATACGCCTTGCGATGCGGTCGGTGGTATTCAGCAGCAGGCGGTAAAGGTCCTGAGAGCGCTGCTTCATGCGTGAAATGCTGTCTCTCTCGGCGTAGAAATAGTCAAGCACTGCGCAGGCGGAGTCAAACTGCTTTGTCACCATCAAAGCGCCGTACTGGGAGATCTGCATAAAGGCAAAATCCTTAAGCAAGCCCTCCTTGTCCTTGACAACGGTGTAGATATTTGCGCCGTTTTTCAGTTCCTCAGCCGTTTTCTTTATAACAAAGCAAAGCCTGTCAAGCATATCGGGGGTAAGAGTGCTTTTCAGAGGCGAATCGCCCTTTGCGGCATAAAATACCCATTCTCTTGCCACAATAGGGGATAAGCCTTCAAATACGCCGATAAGCGACTTTGCAAGGTCGCCGTCGGGCTGACCGTCCAAGGCGGAAGAAATGTCTTCCCGTGAGCAGCTGCGGAAGTCCAGACGGCTTTTTTTGGGCGGAAGGGTATAGGTAATGCCGGGCAGAATGGGACGTTCACGGGACATTTCCGTGTCAACCCTTTTGATGCTGTCAATTACCTTGCCTTCGCCGTTTATAACGATGATATTTGAGCAGCGACCCATTATCTCTGCGGCAAGAGTGACTTTAACTATATCTCCAAGCTCGTTCATTGCTTCAAAGTCGAAATATATGGCACGTTCCAGCCCGTCCTGACGAATATCAAGCAGACGTGCGTTTCCCAGATGCTTGCGCAGCAGCATACAGAACATAGGTGGAACTTTTGGGTTTTCCACCGCTTCTTTTGTTATGTGAACACGGGCGGAGCCTGCCGAAGCAGAAAGCATAAGCCGTTCCGCACCGCTCCTTGTGCGCATGGTTATGATTATTTCTTCACGGGAGGGCTGGGCAATCTTGTCCACCCTGCCGCCGATAAGAACGGAAAGTTCGTTTTTTACACAGTTAAGAAAAATACCGTCGAGAGCCATTTTGTACCTCCGATAAAAATACATAGCTTTATTATACCACATATATTTGAATTTGTCATCAATAAAAATATTACCGCACAAAAACTGCGGCGTTGACTTGCACAGGCAGCTGTGATATAATTAAATGATATAAGTGTGAAGCTTTATTTCAATTTGGAATTTGAAGAAGTTTGAAGTGTGAGGAGTGAAGTTTATTTCAATGTGGAGTGTGGAGAGTGGAATGTGGAATTATGGTATCGCCTGCGGCGATTTATTTTTAAATTCGGACGAAAAAACCATTTCATATATAAAAATGAATAGCAAAATACCCATAATTCCGAATTACGCATTCCGAATTCCGAATTAAGACAATTCCACTTTCAACTTTCAACTTTCCACACTTAAACAACTTCCCATTTGGGAGATGACCTGTAACCCGGATCTTATCATACAGCACGGCTTGAAAATATATCTGACACACCAAGAAAGGACATAAAATGAAAAGAAATAAAAAAGCTATTATCATAACCGCAATAATTATTTTAGCGTCTGTTTTGCTGATCGCATTTGGCATATGGGGCGATATGATACGAAATTATGTATATCGATCTAAAGAGGAATTCTATCCCACTAAAGTTACTGCCGATAATATCGGTAAAAAATATCGAATAGCTATTATTGAAGCTACAATAGATGTTGAGCCGGAAAATTTCTATTTTCAGGTTCTGGCAGACCCGAATGTGTCTGAGGAGAATTACGAAGCCTTCTGGTTCGGGCTGGATATGAGAAAGATCGCTCAAAAGGAGGCTGCCATGTTATTGTCAGCCTCGGAAAACTGTGAAGAATGTTATTTCACGGGTATTCTCCGTAAATATGACACGGAGTTTGAGCAGCAGGCAAAGTCTTCGCTTGAATCCTGGGCAGAAGAATATTATGATGAGAACGTGGAGCTTTTCAAAGAATACTTTGCTGAGATCACAAGGGAGAAGTTTATCGAAAATGAGCTTAGTGCCTTTACATCCTATTATTTTGAGGTTACTGACGTAAATATCCCAAAACCTTTTAACGGAACTCCATATATAGTGAGCAGTGGGATAATTCTTTTCTATGCGCTGATTTTTGAGATATGTTTTGTTTTTAAGCTGAAGAAAAGAAAGATAATTCCTTCTGTATTTGCTGTACTTGTCATTATTTCGGGAACTGCATCTGTAATTTTGTTTGATCATATCAGAACAGCTGTATCGGTCAAAGAAGTCGGTCCGGGGCTTTATACCATGATAAATTACGAATGTACCAATACTCAGTGCATGATAGATGCAAATATGCAGAGCATAGATGATTTTGTGGATTGGGTGCTGAAGGAGCATTTCTTTAATATTCCGTTTGAAGTCGACAGATCGAATTTTGCTTGTGCGGCATTTGCGGCTGCTGCTCCCGATGGAGACCATTTATTCGGCAGAAATTTTGATTACGACAGTACGGATACGGTGCTTGTTTATTCTCACCCAAAAGACGGCTATGCTTCTATCGGTATGGCTGATATGGCATTTGTGGAGGTTGGCGACGGTCAGCAAACGAGCGCCGATTCAATTATGGGCAGGTCATTGATGATAGTGCTTCCTTATGCCATAATGGACGGAATAAACGAGAAAGGACTTGGTGTAGGTATTCTTGAATTAGTGACCGATGAAATTCACGAGGACGAAGGAAAGCCCGATATTCTCATATTCTCGGCTTTAAGAGCGATTCTCGATAAATGCGCAACTGTAGATGAAGCGATAGAATTTCTCGATGCCTATGATGTTCATTCCGACCTTGGAAACGCTTATCATCTCTTTGTTACCGACAGATCGGGGGCATATGCCGTGATCGAATGGCTGGACGGAGAGATGATCGCAAACAGGATACCTGCCGTTACAAATACTGTTGTAACACCCGGAGAGCATTATGGCAAGGGGCAGGCAGATGACAGATTTGATAAGATCATGGACGCATTAAGCTCTGCCGACAGCGTTACGGCTGATGAGGCTATGGATATTCTTGAACTGGCAAAACAAGAAAACCTTACCGAATGGTCCTGTGTATATGATCTTGATGATTTCAGTGTGGATATCTGTCTTGATGTTAATTATGATAATGTGTACAGCTTTAAAGGAAGTGATTTTGAATAAGGATATGTTCCAACAAATTCCCATTCCGAATTCAAACAATTTCACTTTCCACTTTCCAAATTCCACATTAAAACAAATATCACGCTAAAAAATTTTTCGGGAGATGTAAAGATGCTTTTTTTAAGATGGATCTGCGTATTGGCGGCGGCATTTATTGCAGGAAAACTTATTGCAAAGATAAAAATGCCCTCCATACTTGGTTGGCTGATAGTCGGTATGATACTCGGACCTCACGCTGTCGGGCTTATGCCGCAGACGGTCATTGATTCACAATGGTATAAGCTTATCATTACATGGATGCAATGCGCCTTCGGACTGATGCTTGGTACGGAGCTTATATGGAAGAAGATAAAAAACTACGGCAAGGCTTTGATAGCAACGACTCTGGCGCAGTCTCTCGGTACGTTTTTATTTGTATCACTGGTTTTTGGCGTTGTATTTTATTTTACGGGAGTACCCGTTTATCTTGCGTTTGCCTTTGGCGGTATCGCACTTGCCACCGCTCCTGCTCCTGCCTTGTCTATCGTTCAGGAGTTCCACACCTCGGGGTCGGTCACCGACACGCTTATCCCTATGGCGGTATTGGATGATATTGTAGGTATAGCTGTATTTTTTACGGTAAATTCCTTTATTGCAAGAACTGTATCGGGCGGTACTGTTCCGCTGTATATGATACCTGTTATGATATTTCTTCCCATTATCATTGGTGCCGTTGTCGGATTTGCGGCAGGAAAAATACTTCAGAGGGATATAGGAAAGGCAGGTATAATGGCGGTGCTGCTGGGAGGCATTACGCTTACAGCTGCAATAGGACTTGTCCTTAACAAAACGGTATTTACAAATATTGCGCTGAATTATATGCTTATGGGTGTTGCGTTTTCTGCTGTGTTCTCCAATATGCTTACGGAAGAAAAGCTGGAGGGAGCGGTGCAGCTGTTTCATCCTGTTCTTGCGGTCAGTCTGCTGGCGGCAATTGTGGATCTCGGTGCGCCTTTGGATTATCACCTTATCCTTGGAGCAGGCGTTTATACCTTTGTATACATCGTGTCACGCATATGCGGAAAATACGTCGGTGCAAGGCTTGGAGCAAAGTTTACCAAAATGCCGGATACAGTACAGAAATTCCTCGGACTTACCCTGCTGCCCCATTCGGGTGTTTCATTGGTTTTCACGGGGATCATCAGTTCCGTGCTGGCGGCGTCGGAGCCGGAGCTTGCTTCCATAGTAACGGGTACGATCGCAGCTGCTGCGGTCATAAACGAGATAATTGCCGTAATTGCTGCGAAAAAGGGCTTTGAGCTTGCCGGAGAAATAAAGAAAAACTAAGGCAATAACGCAAAACGGCTTTGTGCGTTCTCTGACCTTTGTATCGTCAGATTTTATTTAAATGTGGAGTGTGGAGAGTGGAATGTGGAATTTGAAGAAGTTTGAAGTGTGAGGAGTGGAGAGTGAAGTTTATTTCAATGTGGAATTATTTTTAATTTGGAATGTGGAGAGTGGAAAGTGGAATTTGAAGGAGTTTGAAGTGTGAGGAGTGGAGAGTGAAGTTTATTTCAATGTGGAAAGTTGAAAGTGGAATTATGTTTTTCCTGCGGAAGCAAATTAAAATATTAGTCGGCGCAAGCCGACACCATAAATTCCACATTCCACTCTCCACACTCCACATTCAAACAAACTTCACTCCTCACTCTTCACTCTCCACACTTCACACTTATAAAATTTTCACGCTAAAAATTTTTCGGGAGATGTAAAGATGAATGTAAAGGAATATGAACTATCCATGTGGGAAGCCGCAAAAAACAGGGATGCTGCAGGCTTTATGGAACTGGTGGACGAAAATGCCGTTATGGTGTGCGGCGGTTACAGATGCACAGGTGCGGAATACGGCGAGATCGTTAAGGATTTTGATATTGCGTCCTTTGAAATATCGGCGTTTGAAGTCATTTTCCAAACAGAGGATATTTGTCAGGTGCATTATATGATAGAAACAAAAGTGGCAAGGGAAGAAAACAAAGACCTTGAAGGCGTTTTCCATATCACTACGACTTGGAAAAGGTACGAAAACAAGTGGAAGGTCATTTTTAATATGGATTCCCGTGTGATCGGATATTAAACCCGTCAGACCGAGGTGGCATTTAAACTTGAAAAAGCCTGCTTTTATTGAAAAATGGAGTACGAACCTAAAAAGCCGTGCCAAAAAGCTGAAATCGGATATACCTGCAATATTTCTTGCGCTGAAAGACAGGGAAACACCGCTTGCCGCAAAGATATTTGCAGCGGTAACGGTGGCTTACGCCCTGTCGCCCGTTGACCTTATACCCGATTTTATACCGGTGCTGGGGTATCTGGACGATGTGCTGCTCCTGCCTGCACTTGCGGCGCTGACCATAAAATTTATACCTAAGGAAAAGCTGGAGGAGTGCCGTGCCAAGGCGGAAGATCTATGGAAAGACGGCAGACCCAAGCGGTGGTATTATGCCCTGCCCGTTGTGCTTATATGGGCGCTGATAATCTGGTGCATAGTTAAGATATTTATATAAAAATGTAAACCGACGGCTGACATTTTTCCCTTAAACAGCGTTTCAAAAACGGACAGCTTCACCGACTTTTCGCAGTAAAAGGAGTAGATAAAATGTATTGTGAAGAATATGGAAAAGAGAACGAAAAGATAATTGTTATGCTCCATGGGGCAAACTTTGTTCATTCTTTCGGTAAGCAGTACCCGTTAGCCGACAGGTATCATATCATTGTGCCTCACTTAATGGGTTTTGGCAATGAAACGGACAAAACCTTCAATGCCGATGAACAGGTAAAGGTGCTTGCGGAATTCATTTCGTCGCTTGGAAAAAAAGTGGCGCTTGTGGGATTTTCTTTAGGCGCTCAGATAGGCTGCAGGCTTGTGGCGGAGCACCAAGAGCTGTTTACCTGCGCAATACTGGTAAGTCCGTGGCTCTGCAAGGATAAGGAATCAATAGACAGGGTAATGAAAGTAAATGAAAAGCAGTTTGCTTCATTCAAGAAAAAATGGCTTTGCAGTCTGATAGGAGCAATGAACGGACTGCCGAAAGCACAAAGAATTGAATTCGTTGAACAGATGCAGAAGGTGTCTATAGAAACGATAAGGAATTCCGTTGACAACGGCATAACTCTGGAGTCGCTCAGCGGATTTGACGCTGTGACCATACCCGTTATGGCGCTGGCAGGCGGCAAAGAGCAGAAGATAGTTACGGACAGCGTAGTAAAATTGAGCCAAATGAACAAAAACTGCAGCTATGAGATATGGGATAAGGCTGCGCATAATATTCCGCCTATGTTTGCCAAGCAGTTCAATGAGCTTATCTGCAAAATGGTCGGATAGTTCTGCTGTTTTCACGAAAAAAAGTGCGGCGGATATTGACGAAACAGGTCATATGTGATAAAATTTATATTAACTTAAGTTAAAATTCACGAAAGGACTTGTTTTTATGAAGCTTCTTGAAGAAAGAATACGCCGTGACGGCGTTGTCAAGGCAGGCGGAGTGCTTAAAGTAGACAGTTTCCTCAACCACCAAATGGACGTTGAGCTTTTCAACGAAATGGGAAAGGAATTCAAGCGCCTTTTTGCAGATAAAAATATCAACAAGATACTTACCATCGAGGCTTCGGGCATAGGTATCGCCTGTATCGCCGCACAGCATTTCGGCGTTCCCGTTGTTTTTGCCAAAAAGGCTCAGAGCATCAACATTGACGGCGAGGTCTACAGCACAAAAATACAGTCCTTTACCCACGGCAAGGTCTATGACGTTATCGTCTCAAAGAAGTACATAACCCCCGACGACCGTATTCTTATCATTGACGATTTCCTTGCCAACGGCTGCGCTCTGGAGGGACTTATCGACCTTGTAAGAAGCGCAGGAGCCACCGTTGAGGGAATAGGCATCTGCATTGAAAAGGGTTTCCAGCCGGGCGGAGAGCTTATCCGTCAAAAGGGAGTGCGCCTTGAATCTCTTGCTATCGTTGACGATATGAACGCTGAAACGGGAGAGATCGTTTTCCGTCAGCAGTAATATTGACGCAGCAAAAAACGTTTAATAAAATTTATTTTAAAGGAGAATTTGTTTGAAATTTAAAGGTACAAAGGAAATAGCATTGATTCGGGAGGCACTTATCCGATAAGGATAAGGTTTTTCCGAAGCCTCCCAAAGGTTCTATACTAACTTTTTGGAGGAATTAAATTGTCACATAAAAAAGATTACCGTCATACTCCTTGCAACGAGGTTTTCAAATGCAGAGTATGCGGCTTTATATGCACACCCGAAGGCGCAGGGACTATGCACAGAAATCATTGTCCCAACTGCCTTTCAAGCGTTCACGTTGACAGCGAAACAGGCGGCAGAGACTGTGACTGCGGAGGAGTAATGGAGGCTGTTTCGGTATGGGTCCGCAAGGGCGGCGAATGGGCGGTCATACACCGCTGCAAGCGCTGCGGAGAGTTGGATTCCAACCGCATTGCCGCCGACGACAACCCTCTGCGGCTTATGGCGATCGCCTTGAAGCCTTTGGCAGAACCGCCTTTTCCCGTTGAATATATGAAAGAGCTTGTAAGCGAGCTTTACGGGGAAAATTAATGACAAAAAGACCTGCTGTGTTATTTTCACGGCAGGTCTTGATTTATTTTTGGAATAAATGTATAAAAAGCGGTAAAAATACTTCTGTATAAATAATTTTATCGGAGGGTTTTCCGTTATGAGCTTAAAAAGTATAACTCCTCAGCAGTACAACGAAATGGTAAAGAAAGCCTCGCCCAACACAAAAAGCTGGGTGAGCATTCCCAAAGCCTTTCTCATAGGCGGACTTATCTGCTGTATCGGACAGGGCATAAACAATATTTACAGCGCAAACGGCTTCGACACAAAAACTGCGGCGACCTGGACTTCCATAACCCTTGTTTTTATAAGCGTACTCCTTACGGGTCTGGGGCTTTACGAGAAGCTGGCAAAGCACGGCGGAGCAGGTACTCTTGTGCCGATAACAGGCTTTGCAAACGCCGTTTCGTCACCTGCCCTTGAGTTCAAGACAGAGGGCTTTGTCCTTGGCCTTGGCGCAAAGATATTCATTATTTCCGGTCCCGTTATTCTATACGGCACCGCCGCTTCCGTTATTTACGGACTAATTTATTACTTCTTTCTTAAATAGGAAACCGCCTGAGGAGATGTCGTTCTTCTCAGGCGGAAAATTTTTTCAATGTGGAAAGTTGAAAGTTGAAAGTGAAATTATATGCGCTTCGCTAAATGAATAGTGAATAATGAATAGTGAAGAATGAATAATTAAGGTATCGCCTGCGGCGATGTTATTTCTCTGTAGGGGCGCACATTGTGCGCCCGCAGGTGACACGGATTTGTCTGAGCGGATTCTACAATTTGTTTGTTAAATTGGAAATTTAAGAAGTTTGAAGTGTGAGGAGTGGAGAGTGAAGTTTATTTCAATGTGGAATTTGGAAAGTTGAAAGTGGAATTGATTTAAATTCGGAATTCGAAATTCGGAATGCGGAATTATTTTTAATTTGGAATGTGGAGAGTGGAATGTGGAACTATGGTGTCTGCTGCGCAGATTATTTTCTGCTTTGCAAATGGGAGTTTACAATATAAAATTAACTGCTCCATATATCAAATGACAAATAGTAAAGCAGGTAGCAAAAACAACTGCTATAATATTTTTTCTATCCAACGCAAAAAGGATAAATGAAAGACAAGGCGGAAGTGTCAAAGATAATATTACAAGTGAATTAGTAATGCCATTATAGTATAAAACCCACCCAACAAAATATAGAGCAATACAAATAATTGAAAAAATAATCAATGGAGAAAAATGCAGTTTGTTTCTTTCTTTGTTTATCAAAATGCAAAGAGAAGCAATAAATAATACTTGAAAAATTGAGCCTATCATATCAACGATAGCAGTTACCGACTCGTTTCTCAAAATATCGTTTGGTGCAGGAACAGCAAACCAAATAAAATTGGGAATCATTACAATCAGAAAAATTACTAAACCCGAAATACCAAAACCAAATCTATATTTTTTCAACAATATAATATCCCCCTATAAATTCCGAATTTCGAATTCTGCATTCTGAATTAAATGTAATTCCACTTTCCACTTTCAACTTTCCACATTGAAAAAAACTCCACTCTTCACTCTCCACACTTCAAACTTCTTCAAATTCCGATTTGCCGCTTAGTTTATTTTCAAAAAAGCATAGCCAAAACAATTTCACTTTCCACTTTCAACTTTCCACATTGAAAAAAACTCCACTCTTCACTCCTCACACTTCAAACTTGTAAAAATTCCACTTTCAACTTTCCACTTTCCAAATTGAAAGAATTATTCTCTCGAAACAAGGAACTTTATTGCTCTTTCAATGCTGTCCTTGGAGTTTCCCCAGTCGGCGTCCTTGCCGGTGTTGCGGTAGTCGTACATATTGCAGTAGTGAGAAACGTCCTCGTAAAGAGAGGCAATGTACTTTTCCGTCAGCGCAGAGACCTGCTTAACAAAGCTGTCAAGCTCCCCCTTTTGCAGATAAACGGGCGCAAGGGATTGCAATAAATCATAGTGTGGCAGACAGATATACTCCTGCTCGGAAAGCAGCTTCTTTATATCGTCGTGGGAATACATTTCAAAGAACGTCCGCATGAGCCTTTCCATTCCCCAGTCCACCTTTTCGCAGACAAAACAGGATTCGTTTATCTGAGACAGCTTCTGTTTCCGTGCATTTTTCGGTTCAAACAGCTTCTTCCGTGAGAAAAGCTGCTCGTCCACCGCCGCAAGATGGGTCTGGAGCATAAGGGCAAGGGAAAGCCTGTTCTTCTGCTTCATCATCTGCTGAAAATGAATGTGGCAGAAGCCTGCACGGTTTGTTTCAATGCGCACATCAGGCTCCATCATTGCCGCACCCATTATGTATTCAACGGTGCGCTGTTCAAGCATATCTCTCATTCGGCATATGGGGCAGCCGTCCTTCGGCTCTAAAATTTCGCTTATGGGTATCGTTAAAATGCTGTCACGCATAATAAAACTCCTTTACTGCTCAAAAACTCCCGATGTCCTCATATAATGGAACAAATACTGCTGCGCAATGCCTGCATAGTCCTTGGCAAATTCGGGGAAACCGTCGGGGTAGAACTGCGCCATAACACGCTTTATCCATACGTCCACAGGGAAACACTCCACACGGTACATTCCGTACAGCAAAGCGCACTCCGCAACCTTGGGGCCTACGCCTTTTATTGTCATAAGCGCCTTTCTTGCTTCTTCAACAGGCGCCTTGGTTATACTGTCAAGGTCAATTTCACCGCTGTTCACCTTGTTAACGCAGTCCTCTATGTACTTTGCACGAAAGCCTGCCCGTAAATAGGAAAAGTCGTCCGCATTTTTTCCTTTAAGCTGCACGGGGGAGGGAAAACCGCCGTTTTCTTCGCAAAGCCTGCCGATAATGCCCTTTATACGGGGGATATTGTTGTTCTGTGAAATTATAAACGAAAGCAAGGCTTCCCAGCCGTCCTGTTTAAGCAGACGTATTCCCCCTGCATAAGCGCAAGCCTTGGACAAGGTCTCGTCCTCGGAAAAAATGCGCTTAAGCTCGCCGTAATCGGTGTTAAGGTCAAAATAGTCCGCCCAGACGGTGGCAAAGTCCTCCTCGGTGGTGTCCTTTAAAACAAAATAGTCCTTTTCGGCGTAAATATCAAGGGGTTTGTTCAGCCTGTAACCGTGATAAGCCTTGTCGCCCGTTTTCTCCCAGCGGAAAGCCTGTCCGCAGTCAAGAGTTTCGTCAAGGTCGAAGTCGGGCTGATATAAATGTATGTCTTTGCCTTTTACCGTGTAATTCATTTTTTCAGCAGATCCTTCGGGTCGTAGTTTGCTTCACGGAACAGCTTGTCCTGCTTGGCGGTAACGTCATTTGCATAAACATCCTGCCATTCCTCGGGGGTGAAGTCCTCAACTGTTACGGAAATATGATCCTTTGAGCAGCCGATAGCCTCGTAAAGAGCCTCCGCTACCTTTTCTGCGGCAAGCTTCTTCTGCTCGTCTGTACGTCCTTTTAACATTTTTACTGAAATATGCGGCATAATAAAAACTCCTTTTTTATTCAAAGCTATCCTCTGCTGCCGGCGTCTTTTCCGCAGCAGGCTCGGGGCGCTTTTTGTGCTTTTTCAAGAGCTTCTGCTCCTTGTCCCATTTCTCATTTTTAAGGCAGACCACCTCGTCAAAAAGGCAGTGGTATTTTGGCGGAATGACCTTGTTTATATGCGCCTTGCCGAAGAACCACATCTTAAAGGTGCAGTCGTTCTTTACGGCGTCAAAAAAAGTGTGCATATGGCTTATCTGATTGACCTCAAAGCCGAGAAATTCCTTCATTGAAGCAGGCGGCTCGTGGGTGATTATATAATCCAGCTTGTTTCCTGCATTTTTTATGTTGACAACGGCTTCTCTTACCTCTTCGGTGGAGGGCAGCTCCGCTTCGTACCATGTTTTTGAATCACGCCTGATGTCAATTTCCTTGGTTTGACCGCCGCCGAAAGCAAAAAACTTCCAGCCTTGAAAATCGAATATACTTCCACGTTCCATATACATAAGGTTGCCGGAAATTACCCTTACCGTACCGCCGCAGAATTCCCTTTGAGGGTACTTTTTCAGCAGGTCGAAGTTCTCGTGGCAGCCGTCTACAAACAGGGTGAAAAATCTTTTTCTGCCTATGCTTTTCAGAACGGCTTGTTCGTGTCTTGAACCGTCCCACACAAAGCCGAAATCTCCGCAGACTATAAGCATATCGCCCTTTTTCAGGCTTTTTATTTTCTTGTCGTTAAAACGGCTCAGTTCGCCGTGCATATCGCCTGTTATACAAATCAAACAAAAACACTCCCATCAACATCTTTAAACAGTATAACACATTTTGCCTTAAAGGTAAAGAGGGTTTTTTACAATTTGGAATGTGGAAAGTTGAAAGTGGAAAGTGGAATTGATTATATTCGGAATTATAGATGCTTTGCTAAATGGAAAAATTATGTAGGGGACGGGTCTCCCGTCCCGTCTGCGCCGAATTCGGTTAAATCGGGACGGGAGACCCATCTCATACAGAGAAATATCAAAATAGCATCGCCACAGGCAATACCATAATTCCACTCTCCACACTCCACATTTAAATAAATTCCGAATTACGCATTCCGAATTCCTGATTTAATCAATTCCACTTTCAACTTTCCAAATTCCACATTGAAAAAAACTTCACTCTTCACTCTCCACACTTCAAACTCATAAAAATTCCACTTTCCACTCTCCACATTCCAAATTCATTATAATTCCGCATTCCGAATTTTATTCCCCCATTTCCGTTATGTTTTCCCAGTACCGCTTGGGCATATGTGTCATTCTGCATCTGGGGTTGTAACGCTCCTTTATGCCAACAGCGCCGTAAAAGGTTTTCCATAGACTGCGGTAAAGCTCCTCCTCTTCGGTGACTTCGGGGAGGGTGAAATCAATGTTTTCCAGTATTTCCGCCTTGCCGTCGGAGTATATCAGTGCCATTCGGTGGGTCTTGTCGTAAATAAGGAAGTTTTCATTACGGAAACGGTCGGTAAAATGCTGCGCAAGCAAAGGCAGCACCCTGTTTTTCGGAGTAATAACCGCCGCAAGCGCCTCTCCCGTGTCGGTGAAGCGGATAAAGCCTTTCAGCAGGTGGGCTTCGTTGGTGCAGTGAAATACCGCCCGTTCCAAAGGGTGTACAACATCGTCCGACAGCATATCCATTACCCTGCCGCCGTACCTGTAACCCTTGTACATAAATTTCAGAATAAGCATATCCCTGTTCGGAATGCAGGTCAGAAAGGCTTTGCGTATAAAATCAAAAGCGCCGACCCCCATTTTCTGCGGTATGGAGCGTATGACCCTTTCCGCAGATACGGTGTCTGTTTTAATGTATCTGATACTGCCGAAGGAAAGCTGCTCAGGCTCCCCCGAAATAATGTCCGAGGGAAATTCACGCCGTGTGCAGCTTTCAAACATACAGCACATAAGCCCGTCAAAGCTGCCATCATAGCTGTATATCACATCTGTCCCGTAAGGCATTTTATTTTATCCTCCAATGCAGGCAGGGCGTTTTCCTTGTCAAAAAAGGAAAGCTGTTCGCCGCAGCTTTGTTCTTCAAGAGCCTTTACCGTGCTTTCCGACATAAGCTCACGCATCATTCCACGTTCCGTTACAACAAGTCCCTCCGCCTGTTTTCCCTTGCACAGAATAAAATACACCGCCCTTTTCAGCACAACGCCCAGCTTTTTAAGGTCGGCATAATCAAGGGTGGACTGCCGCCTTGCGGTTATTATCTTCTGCGCCGATTTTACGCCTATCCCCGGCACACGCAGCAGCATTTCATAGGGCGCCTTGTTTATCTCCACGGGAAACAGCTCGGGGTGCCGCATTGCCCAGCTGCATTTCGGGTCAAGCAGAGGGTCAAGCTCCGTGTGCCTTTCGTCAAGAAGCTCGTTCGCCGAAAAGCCGTAAAACCGCAGCAGCCAGTCCGCCTGATAAAGCCGATGTTCACGGAGCAGGGGAGGCTTCGTTCCTGCAGGAGGCAGCATTTTCTGGTCGCCTACGGGAACATACGCCGAATAAAACACTCTTTTAAGGCTGTATTTGCGGTATAACGCCTCGGAGAGCCGCATTATCTGAAAATCGCTGTCGGGAGTTGCTCCGATTATCATTTGTGTGCTTTGACCTGCGGGGGCGAACTTCGGCGCATGGTGATACTTGACTATCTCCGTGCTATTTTCCTTTATGCGGCCGGAAATGTGACCCATTGGAAGAAGGATAGATGTCTTTGATTTATCGGGAGCAAGAGTGCTAAGGCTTTGCTGCGAAGGCAGTTCAATGTTAACGCTTATCCTGTCCGCAAGAACGCCAAGACGGTTTATAAGCTCGCTGTCAGCGCCGGGAATGGCTTTTGCGTGAATATAGCCTGTGAAATTGTACTTGTTCCGCAGCAGGGATAACGCCTCTATCATCTGTTCGCAGGTGTAATCGGGGCTTTGTATTATGCCCGAGCTGAGAAACAGACCCTCGATGTAGTTTCGGCGGTAGAAATTGTAGGTCAGTTCTGCAATTTCCCCGGGGGTGAACCTTGCACGGGGAACGTCGTTGCTGCGGCGGTTCACGCAGTATTTGCAGTCGAACATACAGTAGTTTGTCATAAGTATTTTCAGCAGGGAAATGCACCGTCCGTCAGCGGCGAAGCTGTGGCAGATACCGCACTTTGCGGCGTTTCCCATACCTGCGCTTTTCCCTCCTGCACGGTCAACTCCGCTTGAAGTGCAGGCGGCGTCATACTTTGCGGAGTCCGATAAAATTGTCAGCTTTTCCGATATTTCCATAAAAATCAGACCTTTTTAAGTTCAAAAATTCGCACGTTTGTTCTATAAAAATATTATACCACGAAACTTTTGTTCTGTAAATAGGGTTTGAAAATTTTTTTGTGAAAAGTGTGACAACAAAAGGGGCTGTTGCACGTTGATCAAAAAATCATAAAATTGCGGGCGGATAATATCCGCCCCTACATAAAACTGCGTATTTTAGCGCATTTAT
>JBJEQN010000042.1:0-17107 GCA_051881775.1 Oscillospiraceae bacterium
TTGTCCAGATAACGAAATATGTCTTGTCAAGGTCAAGACCAAGAGCGGTAAACTTACCCTTGTCGTCTGTTACCTTGAATTTTACATAGATAGAATGGCAGGGGTCGTTTGCATATTCAATTTCAGCTTCGGCAAGAGCGGTCTGACAGTCGGGACACCAGTAAACAGGCTTAAGTCCCTTGTAAATGTAGCCTTTCTTGTACATTTTTCCGAAAACTTCGATCTCATGAGCTTCAAAGCCGGGCTTAAGGGTAAGATAAGGATCGTCAAAATCTCCCCAAACGCCAAGGCGCTTAAACTGCTTCTTCTGATTTTCCACCTGATTCAAAGCATAGTCACGGCAGTGCTTGCGAAGCTCTACGGGAGGGATAGCACCGTTTTCAACGCCGATAGCCTTCATTGCCTTCAATTCGATAGGAAGACCGTGAGTATCCCAGCCGGGAATATAAGGAGAGCAATAACCGCTCATATTCTTGTATCTTACAATAATATCCTTGAGCACCTTATTAAGAGCGGTACCCATATGAATATCTCCGTTAGCGTACGGAGGACCGTCGTGAAGAACGTACTTGGGTTTTCCGCTGTTTTTTTCGATCATTGCATAATAAGTCCTGTTCTTTGCCCATTCATCGAGCATTGCAGGTTCCTTCTGAACAAGATTTCCTCTCATGGAAAAATCTGTTTTGGGAAGATTAAGTGTTGCATTATAATCCTGCGCCATTTGATTAACTCTCCTTCAATAAGGGCGTCGCCCCGTTATTTACAGCAAAGACGCCGGCTCCTTTGCGCAGCCGGTTGTCCTTGAAATATTTAAGTTATTTATTCTGACCGAATTTAAGATTTCCGAACTTGTTTTCGGAGCTGCCCGTATTATCCGCAAACGGGAATGCCTGAGCCTGCTTTTCACGCCTTAAAGCGCTGTCCATAACTCTGGTAGCCTCCATATTATCGGCTTCGGCTTTCTGCTGGGGCTGAGGTGCGGCAGCAGCAGGCTGTTCGGGCTTGACCTCCTGAACGGGAGCCTCTTCTTCCTCCTCATCCTCGTCAAAGTCGGGAATAGCCGTGATCTGCTCAAGGTGAGCCTTATACATAGCAAGAAGATTAGACTTGAATTCGGAAACCTCCTGCTGCATTCTTGCAAGGCAGTGCTTTTCCTTTTCAAGCTGAACTCTTGTGTTGCCGATGATCTCGTCAGCCTTTACATGAGCGTCGGCAATTATCTTGTCGGCATTTTCACGAGCCTCCTGAATAACTGCTCTGCCCTGCTTCTGAGCGCCTATAAGAGCGTCCTTAAGGGCGTCCTCGTCCTTTTTATATTCTCTTACGCTTTCAACAAGGACTTCGATCTTCTTTTCGATCTCTTCCTTGTCCTTCTGCATCTGAGTTATCTGAAGTGCGATCTCTCTGAGGAAATCGTCTACCTCCTCAGGCTTGTAGCCCGGTCTTGTCTGTTCAAACTTTTTGTTGTTTATATCCTTTGCGCTAAGCATTGTATTCACCTCTAAATATATTTTTTTATTCGGATATGCAGTCTGTCTTTTTTGGTCTTTCCGTCTATATCGCTTAAAATAAACTTACCGAAACCTCTTACCGAAAAAACGTCTCCGCTTTTCATCTCATCGCTGACAGAAACATTGCTGTCGTAATTGACGGTAACATTTCCCGACCTTATGTACTGCGCAGACTTTTCACGGCTTGCTCTTGTGGCAAGACTGACCACGCAGTCAAGCCTTAAAGAAGAAACAGTACCGCTTATTTCGCTGAATTTCTCGTTTATCACAATATGCGGCTCGTCCTCAACGGAAATTTTCACTCCCACCGAACCTATTTTCTTTATTTCGGAGGCAAGAGCGCCGCACACGGAGTCGTATACAAAAACTGCCGTATAGCCGTCGTTGACGATTATATCACCTATCATATTGCGGTTAACGCCGCAAGCCATAACAGAGCCGAGAAAATCCCTGTGGGTCAGCTTGTCCCCTTCCCTGTAACGGAAAGCAAGACATTTTACGGGGAACTCGCTTTTTTCACATTCGGAATAAGGCGGAAAAACGCCGAGAACAACTCTTGACGCTCCCTCAAAGCCTCCGAAGAACATAAAATTGTCGAAGCCCTCGTAATTAAGCACCGATTCGGCTATTGCAGCTTGCCTGCCGTCAAGGAATGCAGAAAAACGTGGTATATATTTTTTACCGCAAATTTCCGCCATATCCGCAACGTGGGAAGCAAGCAAAGCGTCCTCGCCGGAAAGCCTGTCATAACAGCCGCCTTGTTTTTTTATCAAAGGAACACACCGTTGTTTTCAAGCTCGCCCACAAGATCCTCGCCTACAAAGCCAACGTTATAGGGCGTAATAATAAAGGTATTGTTTGCAACAGGCTTGATATTTCCGCCGTTTGCATAAGCCACGCCGCCGAGGAAGTCAATAATTCTTCTCGTTACATCGGGAGTTGTGGATTCAAGGTTGAGAACAACCGTCTTTTTGGAGTTAAGGTGATTTGCAATTTCTTTTGTATCTGCAAAGACCTCAGGCTTTACAAGGATCACCTGCAGCTGAGCCGTTGCATGGATATTAACAACTCTGTTTCTCTTTCCTTCTTCATCGTTGTCATAGCTGGGCTGATCGTTTACATAATCTTCGTTATCTGCGCCTTCATCAGCGTCGGAACCCATGCCGAATGCTTCCTTAATAGTATCAAGAAATCCCATTTATCAATACATCCTCTCTTTTATTTTCTGGCACCGAAAATCCCGGAGCCTATTCTTACTATATTTGAACCATATTTAATGGCTTCCACATAATCTGCGGACATTCCCATTGAAAGAATATCCATAGATATGTTATGGATTTTTTTACTTCCGAGCTCATGGAACAACTCCTGCATTTTCGCAAAATAAGCCTCGGAATTTCCCGGCGGAGGGATAGTCATCAGTCCGCAGAGCTTTATATTTTCAAGCTCTGCAATACCATAAGCAAGCTCCTCCAGCCTGTCGGGCGAAACGCCGCTTTTTGATTCCTCGCCGCCGATATTTACCTCGGCGAGAACATTCATTACAATGTTTTTCTGAGCGGCAAGGCGGTTTATCTCCTCCGCAAGACGTATACTGTCCACGGAATGGATAAGCTTCACGCTGTCAATAATGTATTTTACCTTATTTGTCTGCAAATGTCCGATAAAATGAACCTCTGCATCTTGGTAATTATCCTTTTTTTCAAGGTATTCCTGGACACGGTTTTCTCCCAGAAGGTCTGCACCAAGTCCGATGACCCTGTTAACAACTTCATAGGGTACGGTCTTTGTTACAGCCATGAGCCGCACAGTATCTCCCGGCTTACGGTATTTAGCCGCAGCCTCTTCCACGTTAAACCTGACCCTTTTGTAGTTTTCAGTTACATCGCTATACATTTTCACCATCTCCCGATGTTTCCGAAGCGGAATCGGTTTTAAGCGAACTTCCCGTTTCCTGCGGAGCTGTAGTTTCCTCCTCCGCAGCCGTTGTTTCGCTTGCCTGTTCGATGATCTCTGCAGGAATTTCTCCGCTTGTGATTATATCATCATAAACGCTTATATAACCCGTATCGGAGTTTACCTTTGAAAGCAGATAATCATCACATTCATATATAACGTCAAGTTTTTTAAAGGCAATTTTCTGACCTTGCAGAATATATACGCCTTTTTCGTTATTTTTGTTAAATCTTATAGCTTCTCTCGGAACCTTTATGCCGCTGTAATCGTTAAGGATAAGCTCAACTCTTTCCGTCCTGCACTGAACAAGATTATAATTCAGCTTTTCGCAGGAAAGAACGATAATACTTTCCTTGGAATCCTCCGACTCGATTATGTCTTCTATAACTGCATTGACGGTGTCGGGAGTAGACGACAGCTTGACCGTTACATCCTGCCCCGTCCTGAAGAAAGCGTCGTTTTCGTTGATAAGTCCTATCAGCTTCCACTCATAGCCGTTAACTATCTTGCCGACAGCGTTTTTGGAAACTTTAGATGAGTCATAGCCGTCGTTTTCGATGATCTCCTTCACCTTGTCAACGGTTATTCCGCTTAACTTATCGGGCGAAAGTACGCTTTCATAGCCGTCCGCATAGCTGATAAAATATCCCGAATCGGGAACGGTTATAACGTCTATCGGCTGAGACCTTTTCTTTTCAAGCTCCTCGATCTCTTTGTTAAGTCTGTCGATTCTGTCGTTATAATCAGTTTCCTCTCCAATAATTATCTGATAGATACCGAGAAGAGACTGAAAATTTTTCCTTTCCTCCGCAAGCTGGCTTAAATCATCGCGCGCTATCAGCGAAGTTATGGTCTGATATTTTTCCTCAATAAGCGCCGAGATAAATTCGGGACGTACAACAGCCGTTGTACCCGGATTCTGCTCCTTTTCAAGCAGTTCTACCTCTTGGTTAAGCGCCTCGATACGCTGATTGATGTAAATATCCTCGGCACTTTTATATACATAAGCCACCACCGAATCCTTGGCGATCTTGTTTCCGTCAAGCTCGGGATAACTCAGCACTCCGTTTGTGCTGCTTTTGACCACCGTTTCATTTCTGACGTAAATTCCCTTGAAAGATACCTTTTCCGCCGATGAATAAAGCGTCGCCGTTTCGGTTTCGTAGCTGTCGTCAAAAAGAAGCGTTACCTGATGCGCAACAATAATAAGGACAAACACGGAAAGGAGAAAAACAAGTATTTTTGCCGTAATCGTATCCATTATACAACCCCCGATTATTGACCGGCAGGAAAATTACTGTTCGGCGTCAAGTATAGGAATGGGCTTAACGGGAACGATAGTGGATATCGCATGCTTGTAAACAAGCTCCTGCTTGCCGTCGCAGTCAAGAATCACAGCATAATTGTCAAATCCCTTTACGATTCCCTTGAACTGGAAGCCGTTTGTAAGATAGAATGTAACAAAGGTTTTGTCTTTTCTTGCCTGATTAAGGAAAACATCCTGTAAATTCATGTTTTTGTTCATATCTGCACTCCTTATGAAACCGATCCGATTAAACCCTTACAACACGGTTGGCAGCTTATACAGCTTGTCCTCATTTCTGAAAACTAATATTCGCAACATTTTGTTAATATTAATTTAACCGTTTTTTATGTATAACATCAACTTTATACATATTAACTATTATATCACAAAATATTTGATTTGGCTACTATTTTTTTGCATTCTTCAATAATTTTATCAAATGATATAACATCAGTTAATTCTATCCAGTTAATTCGTTCATCTCGACGAAACCAGGTAAGCTGACGCTTGGCATAACGCCTCGAATCCTGTTTTATTTTGTCAATACATTCCTGTTTTGTCTTTTCGCCCTTGAAATACGGGATAAACTCCTTGTAGCCTATGGCCTGGCAGGCTGTGCCTGTTTTTTCGTTTTCAAATATGGCACGGCACTCCTCAACCATGCCCTTTTCCGCCATAATATCCACACGCCTGTTTATCCTGTCGTAAAGCATACTTCTGTCGGCGTAGTTAAGACCTATCATACAAGCGTTATAAAGGGGTTCTTCGGCACGGCTCAGTTCCTTATGCCTGCTGAAAGGTATTCCCGTGACTTCGTAGACCTCCAGAGCCCTTATTATCCTTGTAATATTTCCGGCAGGAAGAACTGCGGCTGTTTCGGGGTCCACAAGGCGCAGCTTTTCAAGCATAGCTTCGTTCCCCTCTTTTTCACATTCCTCCGTAAGCCGTTTTCTTACACTTCCGTCGGTGAGGGCGTTGTCGAAGCTGATATTGTCTATGAGGGAAGAAACATAAAGTCCCGTTCCGCCTACAAGTACGGGCAGTTTGCCTCTTGAAGCTACCTCCGAGATCTTTTCTCTCGCTAACTTCACATAATCGGCAACGCTGAATTCCGCACCAATATCTATAACGCTTATAAGATGGTGCGGTATTCCCAGCATTTCTTCCTCAGTAGGCTTTGCCGTGGCAATATCCATACCTTTGTATATCTGCATGGAATCGGCGGAAACCACTTCTCCGCCGTATTCCTTTGCAAGTGCTGCGCCGACTGCAGTCTTGCCCGAAGCCGTCGGTCCTACCACCGCTATCAGAGGTTGTTTTTTATTCATGATCAGACGATTCTCCTGAACTGCTTTTCAAGCTCGTATTTAGAAATTTTAAACATAACAGGTCTGCCGTGAGGGCAATAGCGTATGCTTTCATCTTCAAGAAGGGTCTTTACAATGGAAGAAAGCTCCTTGAGAGAATTGTTGTCGTTAGCCTTTATTGCCGCCTTGCAGGCAAAGGTATGATACATATCGTCAAGAATGACAGGCATGGGATTGTTTTTGTTCACGCTGAAATTATGCGCAAGCTCTATAACAAGGTCGGATATGTCGCAGCCGTCCAAAATAGACGGAATACCGTTCACGCTTACCGAGGTTCCCCTTCTTTCTGTAAAGCTGAAACCCAGCTTAAAAGCGGTCTCCTTATTCTGCACAAGTGCGTCAAACTCCTCGTTTGAGAGCATTACATCTACGGGAACAAGGGTCATCTGGCACTGAAGCTGCTGCTGTCCTGCTTTCAGCCTTTCAAACAGTATTCTTTCGTGAGCGGCGTGCTTGTCCACAAAAATTATCTCGTTATCCACCTCGGCAATGATGTAATCCTTGAACGCTTCTCCGATAACACGGAAGAATATCTCCTTTTCGGGTTTTTCCGAGACTGCAGGCTCCTGCTTTACTGCGGTGTTGATGTATTTATATTCTGCGGTATGAGGCTCTGTCTTAGGAATTTCGCTCAGAGCTTCTTCGGGCGGTACCTCGGTATTATAGGGTATGTCCGTCTGATATTGATCGCTGCCGGAATCGTTGTATTCAACGTTGACCGTTACCGGCTTGACCTGCTCATATACCGGCTCGGGTTGGGGGCGCTCCGCCGTTACAAAGCTGCTTTTCGGGGGGATCGCTGCTGCGCTGTCATATGTTTTTGCGGCTGACACCGAAGCGCTGCCGTAAACAGGCGCATTTACGCTTTCGTTAGGCACTTCGTTGACCGAAACGGGAGCATTGCCGAAAGAAAGCTGCTTTCCCGTGTTAAAGCTCTCGGGCAGAGGACGGGTGTAATCGGGAATACTTTGTTTTATCTGCATTTCCATAGGCTTTGAATCGGAAAGTATAGCGTTCTTTACCGAAAAATATATCCCGTCATGAACAACTCTGTCATCTGTAAAGCGCACCTCTATTTTTGCAGGGTGAACGTTAACGTCAAGCATACCGGGAGAAATGTCTATAAGCAGGACGCAGGCAGGAAATTTACCCTCCATTATACTGTTCTGATAGGCTTCCTCCAGCGCAAGTGTACAGGTATAGGTCTTTACATATCTTCCGTTAACGAAAAAATACTGAAAGTTCCGCTTGGGACGTCCGAGCAGTGGTTTTACCGTAAATCCGCTTATCTTCACGCCGTTGAGCTTATATTTAACGGGTATCATTGATTCTGCAAAATCCCTGCCCATTATGGAATAAACGGAAGAGTACAGCTCCCCGTCTCCCGGAGTGATAAATTCCTGACGGTTGTTTCTTATGAACTTAAAAGAGATCTCGGGGTGGGAAATGGCTATTTTGCTTGTAATATCGGCAATAGCGTTGCCCTCTGCCGTGTCCTTTTTCAGAAACTTAAGTCTTGCAGGCACGTTATAGAAAATATCCCGTATAATAATAGTCGTACCCTCGGGACAGCCCGACTGTTCTTTCAGCTTTTCCTCCGAGCCCTCGATAACATAGTGTGTACCGTAAAGGCTGCCGGGAGTTTTTGTCAGCACCTCTACCTTTGCAACGGCACATATTGAAGCCAGTGCTTCTCCTCTGAATCCCAGAGTGCAAATACTGTTAAGGTCCTCTTTTGATGTTATTTTGCTTGTAGCATGGCGTAGGAACGCAACGGGAACATCCTCTGCCGACATTCCGCAGCCGTTGTCGGTAACACGGATATATGATATACCGCCGTTTTTTATCTCAACGGTAATATTATCCGCACCGCTGTCTATGGAATTTTCAATAAGCTCCTTTATGACAGAGCAGGGACGCTCTATGACCTCTCCTGCCGCAATAAGCTCGGAGGTCTCCTTGTTTAAAAGATTGATTCTGCCCATAACACCCACCGTAAAATTATAATGAAGCGGTCAGTTCCTTAAGGAAAGCCTTTGCTTCTGCATCGGTAAACTCATCAGGATTTGTTTTTCTCAGCCTGTCAAGCACCCTGTCGTCACGCATAGCACTGAAGGAGATCTGACCGTCATCCTGTACAGGTCTGTTTTTCTCCTCAGCCTTTGCAAGCTCCATTTCGTTAAGCAGCTCCTTGGCTCTGTTAAGCACCTTGTTCGGAAGTCCTGCCAGCTTTGCAACTTCAATGCCGTAGCTGTCGTCAACGCCGCCGGGAACTATCTTTCTGAGGAATCTTATATCCTCCCCTATCTTCTTTACCGCAACGCTGAAATTATTTACGCCCTCGATGCGGTCTGCCAGCTTGATAAGCTCGTGATAATGTGTGGCAAAAAGTGTCTTGCAGCCGAGAACTCTCGGGTTTGCAATATATTCAGCAACGGAAGTGGCAATGCTTATTCCGTCAAATGTCGAAGTTCCTCTGCCTACCTCGTCAAGAATAACAAGGCTCTGCTTGGTAGCGTTTTTCAGTATGTCCGCCACCTCGCTCATTTCCACCATAAAGGTAGACTGACCTGCGGTAAGGTCGTCTGAGGCTCCAACTCTTGTGAAAATCTTGTCTACAATGGTTATTTTCGCACTTTTGGCAGGAACGAAGCAGCCTATCTGCGCCATAAGAGTTATAAGCGCCACCTGACGCATATATGTTGACTTACCCGACATATTAGGGCCCGTAATTATTGACATACGGTTGCTGTTCATATCAAGATAAGTATCGTTAGGTACATACATTTCGTCCGAAAGCATAAGCTCAACAACGGGGTGTCTGCCGTCCTTTATGTCGATAACGCCGTCAATGGCAATTTCGGGCTTTGTATATTCGTTTTTAAGGGAAACATAAGCAAAGGAACAGAGAACGTCAAGCTGCGCCAGCGCCGAAGCCGTTTCCTGCACCTTGACTATCTTTTCGGCGATAAAATCCCTTATTTCCGCAAAAATATTCGCTTCAAGAGAAAGCACCTTTTCATTTGCGCCGAGAATTTCATTTTCTGTCTTCTTAAGCTCTTCCGTAATGAAGCGCTCGCAGTTTGCAAGAGTCTGTTTTCTTATGTAGGTATCGGGGATAAGGTCGTAATAGGACTTTGTGACCTCGATATAATATCCGAATACACGGTTGTAGCCTATTTTCAGATTCTTTATGCCCGTTCTTTCACGCTCACGAAGCTCAATGCCTTCAATAATGCTCTTTCCGTCTTTGATGATATGGCGCAGACGGTCAAGCTCCTCGTTGAAGCCGTCCTTTATAACGCCGCCCTCTTTTGCAGTTACGGGCGGTTCATCAACTATGGAACGTTCAATAAGGTCGGAAATATCGGAAAGTGTGTCTATCTTGCCGTTCAGCTCGTTAAGCAGCTTTGCGGAAAACTCGCCGAGGATACGCTTTATGTCGGGCAGCTGCAAAGCCGTCAGCGACAGTGATTTTATATCCCTGGGCGTTGCGGTCTTATACATAACTCTCGTCATAAGGCGTTCTATGTCGTAAACCTTTGACAGCGCCTCGGAAAGCTCCTGTCTGAGTACCGATTTGCGGCAAAGCTGTTCAACCGCGTCAAGTCTGTTGGTGATTATAGCCAGCTTAACAAGGGGCTGTTCAATGTATGCTTTAAGAAGCCTTTTTCCCATAGAAGTGCTTGTGTGGTCAAGCACCCAAAGCAGGCTTCCCTTTTTCTCCTTATTGCGCAAAGTTTCCGTAAGTTCAAGATTGCGCCTTGCGGTAAGGTCAAGCTCCATAAAGAAATTATCGTTATAGCGCTTTATTTCCGTAAATCTTCCCACAAGTGCTTTCTGGGTATTGCAGATATAGTCAAACAGACCGCATACGCAGGACGCTTCTATTGTTCCTTCGTGAAGGGAAATCTCGTCAAGGTCGCCTGCGTTGAACTGACGAAGCACCTCTTCTTTTTTCAGCGAAACATCGAAGCATTCTTCATCAAGAAGCTGAACGGAAATGTTCATCTTGTTTCTTATAAATTCCTGCACCTGCTTGTAATCAAGGAACCTGTCATTGAAAAGAAGCTCTACGGGCGCAAATCTTGCAAGCTCGTTAATGATCTCATTTTCAATATTCTTCGAGGTCTTTTTGAACAGATGCACCTCGCCTGTAGAAATATCGGCGAAGCATACTGCACATTCCTTGTCCGCAGCATAAACAGCAGCGATATAGTTATTCTTGGAATCGTCAAGAAGGCTGCTTTCGGTAAGTGTTCCGGGGGTGACAATCCTTATAATGTCACGCTCCACAATATTTCCGCCCTTGACCTCCTTGGGGTCGGTAAGCTGCTCGCAGATAGCCACCTTATGACCGTTTTCAATAAGCTTCTTGACGTAAATATCGGAAGCGTGATAAGGTATTCCGCACATAGGCGCACGTTCGTCAAGTCCGCAGTCACGACCCGTAAGCGTAAGTTCAAGCTCTTTTGAAACAACAACAGCATCGTCGAAAAACATCTCATAAAAATCGCCGAGACGGAAGAACAGTATGTAATCGGGACACTTGTTTTTTACCGAAAAATACTGCTTCATCATCGGAGAAAGCCTGTCAAAATCTATATTCTGCAAAATAACCCTCCTCCTTAAAACGCAACTGACCCGCCGTTTCAGGGCAGGTCAATCGCTCCTTGTTCCGATCAGTGACAGCCGCCGCAGGTGGAACAGCTTCCGCTGCAGTTTACGGTCACCTCTTCACAAGGGCAGGTCATTGGATCCTCACCGTTTGCCGAATAGGTGATGACCATATTTATCTGATTGAGCAGCGAATCCATTGCGCTCTTTGCTTTATTGTATCTTGCCATGTTTTCGTTTGCCATTATCTCGCCGTACAGTGATTTGATCTTATCGTCAAGCTCGCCCAGCTTTTCTTCGTTTCTTTCTTCCTTTGCCATTTCGCTGTTAAGCTGCATTCTCTTCATATTGAATTCGTTTATCATACCCTGGAGAGCTTCGTCCTTGTCGTTTGCATCTTTTGCGGCATAGTAAGCGGCATAACGCTCGTCCTGCTGTATCATAGCTCCAAGTTCTCTTGCTTTATCAATAACGTTCATTGTAATTACTCCTTTTTATACTATCTCACCGCATAAAGCCCAGTTATAGGCTTTTGTGATCTTAACTTTTTTTCTCTGCCCGATAATACTTTTATCGTCGCAGGGTGCTTCAACAATAATAAATTCGTCACTTTTTCCCGACAGCATACCCTCATGCCTGCTTTCACCGTCAAAAAGCACCTCAAGAGTACGTCCGAGGAATCTTTTGTAATGCTCTGTGGAAATTTCACGCTGGGTCTGAAGCAGCTCCGTCATCCATTTGCTTTTGTCCTCATCGGAAGTCATATCGGTCATTTCAGCAGCCTTAGTGCCCGTGCGCTTTGAATATATGAACGAATAAATATTGTCGTACTTAACTTTTTTAACGATCTCCAGCGTTTTAAGGAAGTCGTCGTAGGTTTCATTGGGGAATCCTACGATTATGTCTGTGGTAAGTGAAAATCCGGGGTCTTTGCTTCTGGCATGATCAACGATCTCCATATACTTTTCCGCCGTGTACCGACGGTTCATTTTTTTCAGTATCTCGTCACTTCCCGACTGCAGCGGCAGATGAAGATGCTTGCACACCTTATCGCACTCAAAAATTGTATCTATAAGCTCATTTGTGCAGTCCTTGGGGTGGGGCGACATGAACCTTATTTTAAAATCGCCGTTTATTTCATTTATCCTGCGGAGAAGCTCTGCAAAATTAATCGGTTTGTCAAGATTTTTTCCGTAAGAATTAACGTTCTGCCCGAGAAGCATTATTTCCTTATAGCCTTTTTCCGCAAGTTCCTGCACTTCCCTGATTATCGCTTCCGGCTCACGGCTTTTTTCTCTGCCCCTCACATAGGGTACAATACAGTATGAGCAGAAATTGTCGCAGCCATACATTATTGGTACGCTTGCCTTAAAGCTGCTTGACCTTACAGCGTTTATTTCCTGTTCCGGCTCGCTGTGTTCCTCGGTATCGCAGACGAACTTACGGGTCGTAAGAACATCGTAAAGCAGCCTTGGCAGTTCGGATAAGGCGTGTGTGCCAAAAATAAGGTCAACCTGCTTGTAGGTGCTTTTTACCTTTTGCACCGTTTTCTCCTCCTGCGCCATACAGCCGCAAAGACCAATTATAAGGTCGGGACGCTGTTCCTTCATATGCTTAAGCTCGCCTATCAGACCATAAACACGGTTTTCGGCGTTTTCTCTCACTGCGCAGGTATTGTAAATAATAAGGCTTGCAGAATTTATATCCGAAGTAACTCCGTAACCCATTTCGGAAAGTATACCCAGTATTCTTTCGCCGTCGCTCACGTTCTGCTGACAGCCGAAGCTGTGAACAAAACACAAGGGCGGAGCTTCGCTTCTGCCGAGAATTTCCGCAACCTTTTCTTTATAATTACTCAAAATCACAAACTCCTAATTTGATTCAATAAAAACCAAACGGTCTTACCGATATTTGCTTAAAAACTGCGTCTTATACGGCAGATTTTTCATTTCACCGCCGTTGCTTTACCTTATAAGGCCGCAGTTTTAGCCAATATTAATTATATCACTTTTTCTGTTTAATTGCAACATTTTATCAAAAAATTACACAGCCGCAAAAGCGTTCGTCAGACGTTATCACGAAAAAACTTCGTCAACAGCTTCTTACTGCCTTTATCTTATCCAAATTCGACAAAATTTTTGAACAAATAATATATTTATTAATTATTTATTCATATAATTTTATCATAAATTCATATTTATGTGATATAATACTTTTATATTACATTCGGAGGAAAAATCTATGGCTAAAGAAAAAACCAAAAAGGAAACCGAAGAAAAAGAAACTTCCGAACCTGCCGAACCTGCTGAAAAGAAGCCTGCCGCTGAAAAAAGAGCTAAACAAAAGCCCGAAGATACTGCGCCTAAGCGTACAAAGCAGGAAAAAATCGCACTTCAGAATCTTCTGTTCGGTACATCCGAAAAAAAACTAATGGTTTCGGACGAATTTTTAAATAATATGGCAGCAAAATACATATCAAAAAGAATGAAAACCATCAACGCAAACTATGAAAGCATACATTCCACCAAAATCCCGGAAATGTTTTTCAAATACTGCGATGAAATTGAAAGCTGCCTTGAAGAGCTTATTGTACTTGAACCTTATTATTCCTTCAAAAACCCTGTTCCTACCGTGTATAAACGCAGCTTTCTGAATCATAAGCCTGCTGCGTTAACGGCGATGCTGAACAGGATATGGAGAAACGCTCTCCAGAAATACCCTCTCGGCAAGCCGGAAAACGAAATATCCGAAAGGGCTATGGAATGCTACGATGAAGCTATAAACGAAATGCTGAAATTTCAGGATCGCATGACCGAGGACGACCTGAGCCTTATCGACAGCTTTTACAAGCAGGTGCACGGCGAAGAAGAGCTCAAAGAAGAGACCGCAGAAGGCGAAACACCGCAGGAATCTTCCGAAAACGAAGAAAACGCCGCCGAATAGTGATAAATCATTATTACAAATAATTTCACCCCGTAATATACGAAAAAACCGACGTATATTACGGGGTGTTATTTTATCAGCTTTTCACTTTATCAAGCATATCGGCATAGACTTTATCCCGGGACGTAAGCTGTTCCTCGGCATTTTTCAGAGTAGTTTCGGTAATATTGTCCCCTCCGAGAATTCTTGCTATCTCAGCCGTGCGTTTATCGCCCTCAAGTTTTGTAACGGTGGTGAACGTCCGCTGTCCGTCCGTGTTTTTTTCGATAAGCAGGTGGCTGTCCGCCATTACCGCTATCTGCGACAGATGTGTAACGCAAAGCACCTGACGGTCACGGGATATTTCACGGAGCTTAACGCCTATTTTCTGCGCCGCCCGTCCGCTTACACCCGTGTCTATCTCATCAAATATCATTGTGGGAACATCGTCCTTTTCGGCAATAACATTTTTTATGGCAAGCATTATTCTCGAAAGCTCGCCGCCCGACGCTATTCTTGCTATGGGCTTGGGAGGTTCTCCAGCATTAACGGAAATCATTATTTCCATTGTATCCATACCATTGCCCGTAAGCTTGCCCACGGTCTGTTCAATTGCAAGCCTTACGTTAGGCATATCAAGGAATTTAAGCTCGTCCTCTATTTTTTCCGAAAGGCGGTCTGCAGCGGCTCTGCGCTTTTCCGAAAGCACCTTTGCCTTGTCGCTTACCTCAACAAGAAGCCTGTTCTTTTCTTCGGACAGCTTTTTTATTTCGCTTGAATTGTCAATAATGGACTGCGCCTCGCCTATTGCCGCCTTGTATTTTTCAATAACGTCGCTAAGCTCGGGACCGTATTTCTTTTTTAACGAGATAAGCTGATCCCGTCTGTTTTCCAGAAAAGCCAGCCTTTCTCCGTCAACGTCAATTTTTCCGTTCAGGGATTTTATCTCGCCGCCAATGTCCTCTGCGTCTATTTTCAGACTTTCAAGACGGGACATAATGCCGCCGAATTCAGGCATAACGTCTGCATAACGCTTCATTCCGTCAATAACGGAGCCTATCATTTCTGTTATTCCCGAGCTGTCGTCGTCACCCGTAAGCACGGTTTCCGCTTCTGACAGCATTTCCGAAATATTGCTGCTGTCGTTTATTACCGTAAATTCATTTTCTATCTTCTGATCTTCGTTTTCATCGGACAACTTTGCGGCGCCTATCTCATCGGTCATTATCTTTAATGCGGCAAGCCTTGTGCTTTTATACTGCTCATCGGCGGAAAGCCTTTTTATTTTTCTTGATACCTCCTGCAGCTTGTGGAAACTGTCCCGGTAATCAGCAACATCGGCATCAAGTCCTGCAAAATTATCTACAATGTCAATATGCTTTTCGGGGTACATAAGTATTCTGTTGTCATGCTGACCGTGAACGTCAATAAGCAGTGCTCCTATTTCACGCAGCACCGATACAGATGATGTTCTGGAGTTTATCCTTGCCGTACTGCCGCCGTCCGCCATAATGACCCTTGTAACAAGCAGTTCATCGTCGCTGCAGTCTATGCCGAACTCCTCCAGCTTGCTTTTTGCCGCCGTCGGAAGTCCTCTGAACAGCGCCGTTACTACTGCCTTGTCGCAGCCGGAGCGCACTATATCCTTGCTGACCCTTTTTCCGAGAACTGCGTTTATACCGTTGATAAGAATAGACTTTCCTGCGCCTGTTTCGCCGGTAAAAACGTTGAAATCGTCCGAAAAAGGTATGACCGCCTGCTGTATAACGGCAAGATTTTCAATACAAAGCTCACTAAGCATAACCCTGTTTACCTCGATCACATAATCATATCTCTGAGATTTCCGCAAAGCTCTGCGGCTGAATTTTCATTGGGCATCAAAACAAAAATGGTGTCATCTCCGGCAATAGTGCCGACAATTCCCGTACACTGCATCTTGTCGATAGTTGCGCAGGCAGCCTGAGCCATGCCCGTATGGCACTTTATCACCACAGTATTCATTGCGTACACAATATCTACCACAGAATCTTTAAGTATAGCCGGACATTCCACCATATTTTTCAGCGGAACTGTATACTTGTATATCCCGTCGGCTTCCTTTTTAAGATTAAGCTCGTTTATATCTCTTGACAGCGTTGCCTGAGTAACGTCTATCCCTATATCCTCAAGATATTTTTTCAGCATTTCCTGAGTAGTTATATCATGGCTGCCGACAATTTCAATTATTTTATCCTGACGCTGTTTTTTCGTCATATGACCCTCCGTGTTTTTATGGGAAACCCTTTATTTTATTGGATTCATAAGTTTGTTGTTCACTGCGTCAAAAAACGAATGACCCTTTATATCTATAAGCCTGAGCTTTTTCAGCGAGCGTGAAACGACAAGAATATCATTGCTTTCCGCCTTTACAACATCTCTGCCGTCAACGGAAAAATAAACATCCGGCGTATCATTTGCAAAATGCTTTACCTCAATGCTTCTGTCGGCGGAAAACAGCATAGTTCTCGATGAAAGCGAGTGAGGACAAATAGGTGTAAGCTGTATACATTCCATAAGCGGCTCAACAATAGGACCTCCTGCTGACAGAGCATACGCCGTTGAACCCGTAGGCGTAGAAAAAACCACGCCGTCCGAACGAATGGAGCTTACAATGAAATTATCCGTTGAAATTTCAAAATTGCCTATTTTTGAATAGGGTCTTGCAATAACGATGTCGTTCAGCGCAGTATGCTTTGAAACTACGGTATTATCCCGTATCTGAGCAATATCAAGCATCATTCTCGTTTCGATCTTGTAATCCGAAGTTTTGAGCCTTGAAATATTGTCAAGCTCGTCTATTTCCATTGAAGCCATAAATCCGAGATGTCCCGTGTTGATGCCGAGAAGCGGCTTGTCGTATTCCGAAGCATAGTGCGACGCTTCAAGGATAGTTCCGTCTCCTCCTATGGCAATGATCATATCGCACAGGGCGGCGATCTCGTCAATGGTACCGTACTGCACAAAATTCTTTCCCGAAAAATCCTTTTCATACATCTTATCGGTCAGGACTTCTATATCAAGTTCGCACAGCTTGTCGCAAAGTCTTACCGCCGTAGGCAGCGCATTAGGTTTGTTAAAATTAGGATATAATACGATCTTCATTTTAATTCCCGTCCTTTCCTTAGCTCCGAAAAAGCTGTGTTTACGATATTTGCAATGTCAAAGGCAGCGGTTTTGTTTTTCTCCGCCGTAATATAAGCAAGATACTCAATATTTCCGTCTCCGCCCGAAACGGGAGAGTAGTCAAGTCCTTTTACCGAAAGTCCGTTCAGACCGCAGAATGAAATTATATCTCCAAGTACGCTGATATGCACCTTTCTGTCCTTAACAATACCGTTCTTGCCGATATTTGACCTTCCTGCTTCAAACTGGGGCTTTATCAGAACGGC
>JBJEQN010000043.1:0-3042 GCA_051881775.1 Oscillospiraceae bacterium
TATATAACGACACAAAGGCAGAACGCCGAAACGCCCTGCCTTATATGATTTTAACCCTTTACGCTTCCTGCGGAAATACCGTCGATAAACTGATCCTGTGCGCAGAAGAAAACTACGAGAGAAGGAATTATCGAGATAAGCGATACTGCAAGAACACGGTTCCAGTCGAAGCCTGTGTCGGCGTCCATGGAAAGCTTAACGAAAATTGTTGCGGGGTAACGGGTGGGGTCCTTAACGTAAAGCAGCGGTCCCATATAGTCGTTGGACGACCACATGAACTGGAACAGCGCACAGCTTACGATAGCCGGCTTGAGCATAGGACAAATTACCATTGTAAGGGTCTGGAATGCGTTACAGCCGTCGATGGTAGCAGCCTCGTCCAGCTCTCTTGGGATACCTCTCAGGAACTGGATAAGCATAAATACAAAGTATGTATCAAATGCAAACAGGGACGGGATTATCAGAGGGAGATATATGGGGGAATCTACCCAGCCGAAATTGTTGTAAAGGATAAACTGAGGTACGTTCATAACTACCTGCGGCAGGAACAGCGTTGCCATCAGAACGGAGAACAGTACATTTCTTCCGACAAAGTTGAATCTTCCGAAGCCGTATGCAGTAATGGTACAGGAAATAACGGTGAACAATACCTTGGGCAGAACGTAGCTGTATGTGTTGACCATTGACTTGAAAAGGTTGATCTGTCCGCCGTAGTCGTTCATGGCATTTTTATAGCCGTCAAGGGTAGGGTGTGCGGTGAACGGAGTAAGATTGCTGAATATCTCGTTGTTTGTCTTAAACGTTGCACCGACCATCCAGATAAGAGGATATATCATAACGAAGCCGACAAGTATAAGTATAACATACTTGATAACGGTTCCGACCTTTTGCCTTTGCGTATAATTCATAATAGACCATTCCTTTCTGAGTTTTGTGTTTTCCGCCAGGAAATCGAGGCGGCAGCCGAAGAAACAAAACTCGTAGTTTGAAAATCAAAGATTTTCAAACTTGCCTCCTTACTTTTCATCACCATAGTAAACCCAGAACTTCTGGCTGACGAATGCGATAAGGCTCAGTACCATTACGATAACGAACAGTACCCACGCCATTGCGCTTGCCATACCCATTTCGTTCATCTTGAAGGCTCTGTTGTAAATGAGGAGCGAGAAGAGCGTTGTTGCGCCTCTCGGACCGCCCTGGGTGATGATGTACGGACCGTTGAATTCCTGGAACGCCTGACAAAGCTGTGTAACGAGGTTGTAGAAAACAACGGGAGTGATAAGGGGGACTGTAATGCTGAAGAACTGTCTTGTCTTGCTTGCGCCGTCAATGGTTGCAGCCTCGTAAAGATCCTGAGGAACACCCTTGAGCGCCGCAAGGAAAAGCACCATTGCCGAACCGAACTGCCAAACTCTTAACAGAGAGATGATAAACAGCGCATATTTGGGGTCTGCAAGCCAGTTTACGCCCTGACCGCCGAATGCTCTGATGATAGCGTTGATAAGACCCTCGTCACGGAACAATGCTTTCCAAAGAACGGCGATAGCTACCGAGCCGCCAAGAATGGACGGGATATAGTATGCTGTTCTGAAGAAATTAACGCCCTTGATCTTGTAGTTAAGTATGTATGCGATAAAAAGTGCGAATATCAGCTTAAGAGGTACAGTAATAAACGCATAGGAGAATGTGATGCCGAGAGAACTCATTATTTTCTTATCGGTAAATATCTCCTGATAATTCATAAGTCCCCATTCTTTTATGCCGTTGAAAAGATGAAAATCGGAAAAGCTGTACACGAGTGATGAGGCAAACGGGTACAGTCTGAAGATCAGAAATCCCACCAACCACACAATAATGAACACGAAGCCAAAGTTTCTTTTGCAGAAAACCTTAAAACTCGCCGGTTTTTTTGCTGTTTTTTCTTTCATAATACCCTCCCTGAATTATAAACATTTTTCAAGCATAAGCTTTTGGGCGTATGCCATCATAAACGGTCCCACCCCTTTGGAATCATCGGATACTATTTTTTCCGAAAGATAGTATTCAACGCTTCCGTCACGCTTTTCTCCGGGACCCAGACCTGCCACCCAGCATATGTCCTTCAGTTCAAAGCCGTCTCCCTTGGGAACAAGCTTTTCCCTTACCAAGCCATTAAAAATATCCGTGCCGATGCCTGCATATTTTTCACGGCTTATGACCTCAAGACGGGCACCCTTCATTACTGCGTATGCAACCATTGCGGAGCCGGAGGTCTCGGTATAATTGCCCTCTGTTCCGGCGTGGTCAATGACCTGATAGAAAAGACCTGTCTTTTTATCCTGATACTGTAAAATACCGTCTATCGCTTCCCTGAAAAGATCGCCGTATTCACGGTACTGCTCGTATATCTCCTCAGACATATTGTCTATAACGTCAATAAGCGCCATAAGATACCAGCCCATAGAGCGCAGCCAAAAGTTCGGTGAAAGTCCCGTTTTCTTATCTGCCCAAGGCTGCACCTTAGCCTCGTCATAACCGTGATAGTACAGCTTTTTTGAGGGGTCATACATATATTTTCTGACATTTCTGAACTGAGCCAGAATGTCATTGTAATTTTCTTTTTTATTGTATCGGGTCTCATATTCCATATAAAACGGCTGAGCCATATAAAGCCCGTCCAGCCAGACCTGATACGGATAGATAGCCTTATGGAAGAAATTGCCCTCGTTTGTACGGGGCTGCTCCCTTAGCTGTCCTGCCAGAAAGTCCAGTGCCTTTCTGTATTTTTCGTTTTTAGTCTCATCATATGCAAGAAACAGGACCTTTCCTGCATTAAATCCGTCAATATTATGCTTTCCGAATTCAAAATTCGTTATAGTTCCGTCCTCATCAATAAGAGGATCAAGATAATCAAGAATAAATTTCAGATATTTTTGTTCGCCTGTGGCAAAATAAAGCTGCTGACAGCCCATAAGCACACAGCCGTCCTCATAGTTCCAATAATCCTTGTAGTGACGATAGCTGTCGAGGAAATCGTTGATATATTTTATTTCTGACATATTT
>JBJEQN010000044.1:0-16907 GCA_051881775.1 Oscillospiraceae bacterium
TAACGAGGGAGTAAGGACCAACGGAACGTGCGTGTATCTTATCATCAACAAGGTGGTGGAGCTTCAGGTAGTACATATATCCGACGGTAACGGGGTTATCGAACTTTTCGCCCGTGCGTCCGTCGTAAACTACAGTCTTACCGTCTTCTCTCATGCCTGCCTGTCTGAACATTTCTCTGATGTCTTCCTCGTGAGCGCCGTCGAATACAGGGGTCATTACCTTCCAGCCAAGCTTCTTTGCAGCCATGCCAAGGTGAACTTCAAGCACCTGACCGATGTTCATACGGGAAGGAACGCCCAGAGGGTTAAGAACGATGTCAAGGGGTGTGCCGTCGGGGAGAAAAGGCATATCCTCGGATTTGAGAATTCTTGAAACGACACCCTTGTTACCGTGACGACCTGCCATTTTATCGCCCACGGAGATCTTACGCTTCTGTGCGATGTAGCAGCGTACCAGCATGCTTACTCCGGGAGCAAGCTCGTCGCAGTTTTCTCTTGTGAATACCTTAACATCAACGATGATTCCGGCTTCACCGTGAGGTACCTTAAGGGAATTATCCCTTACTTCTCTTGCCTTTTCGCCGAAAATAGCACGGAGCAGTCTTTCTTCCGCAGTAAGCTCTGTTTCGCCCTTAGGAGTTACCTTTCCGACGAGAATATCGCCTGCACGGACTTCCGCACCGATTCTTATGATACCTCTGTCGTCAAGGTCCTTAAGAGCGTCCTCGCCAACGTTGGGAATATCTCTTGTGATCTCTTCGGGACCAAGCTTTGTATCTCTTGCTTCTATCTCGTATTCTTCAATATGGATAGAAGTGTACATATCTTCACGGACAACACGCTCGTTAAGAAGAACGGCGTCCTCGTAGTTGTAGCCTTCCCAGGTCATGAAGCCGATAAGAGCGTTCTTGCCGATAGAAATTTCGCCGTTGCAGGTCGCAGGACCGTCTGCAAGCACCTGACCAACGTGAACTTCCTCGCCTCTGTCAACGATAGGACGCTGGTTAACGCAGGTACCCTGGTTGGAACGCTTGAACTTGATAAGCTTATACTGGTGAAGTGCGCCTGTGCCGTCCTTGACAACGACCTCGTCTGCGGAAACACGCTCAACAACGCCGTCGTGCTTGGAAACAACGCAAACGCCCGAGTCAACGGCAGCCTTGTATTCCATACCTGTGCCGACGATAGGAGCCTCTGTTTTAAGAAGAGGAACAGCCTGACGCTGCATGTTTGAACCCATGAGCGCACGGTTTGCGTCGTCGTTTTCAAGGAAGGGAATGGAAGCTGTAGCGATAGAAACGACCATCTTAGGAGAAACGTCCATGTAGTCGATGCGTTCTCTCTCACATTCAAGTATCTGGTCGCGGTAACGAGCGTTAACGATAGGTCTTGCGAACTTGTGATCTTCGGTAAGAGGTTCGTTAGCCTGAGCAACGGTGTAATTGTCCTCCATATCGGCAGTCATGTAAACTACCTCGTCGGTAACAACGCCCGTAGCCTTGTCGACCTTTCTGTAAGGCGCTTCGATAAAGCCGTATTCGTTTATTCTTGCATAAGAAGCAAGATAGGAGATAAGTCCGATGTTAGGACCTTCAGGAGTCTCGATAGGACACATTCTTCCGTAGTGGGAGTAGTGAACGTCACGAACTTCAAATCCGGCACGGTCACGGGAAAGACCGCCGGGACCCAGGGCTGAAAGTCTTCTCTTATGAGTAAGCTCCGCAAGGGGGTTCGTCTGATCCATGAACTGGGAAAGAGGTGATGAACCGAAGAATTCCTTTATTGCGGCTGTGATAGGTCTTATATTGATGAGGGACTGGGGAGTAATGGTCTCCATATCCTGAGCCTGAATGTTCATTCTCTCACGGATAACTCTTTCCATTCTTGCAAAGCCTATCCTGAACTGGTTCTGGAGCAGCTCGCCAACGGAACGGATACGTCTGTTGCCCAGGTGGTCGATGTCGTCAACAAGACCTACGCCCTCGCAAAGGTTAAGGAAGTAGCTTACTGTAGCGTAAATATCGTCAAGAATGATGTGCTTTGGAACAAGCTCGTCCGCACGGGTCTTTACCATTTCAGCAAGCTCGTCCTTGTCTGCTGCCGTTTCAAGTATTTCCTTAAGCACCTTGAAGGAGACTTTTTCGTTTATGCCGTACTCGGCAGCGTCAAAGTCAACGTAGGGAGCAATGTCAACCATACCGTTGCCGATGACCTTAACTTCTCTTTCTTCGGTGCGGTGAGCGGATTCGCCTGTGGGAGCGGTGTAGAATTCCTTATGCTCAACGGTGAGCCAAACCTCGGAAACACCTGCCTGCTCGATCTCCATAGCCTTATCATAGGTGATAAGGTCGCCCTCGTCAGCCATTATTTCGCCCGTAAGAGGGTTTGCAACGGGACGGGAGAGGCGGTGACCGGAAATTCTGGAGCCTACGCCCAGCTTCTTGTTGTATTTATAGCGTCCGAAACGGGAAAGGTCGTATCTTTTTGCGTCAAAGAACAGCATATTAAGGTGAGCGACTGCGCTTTCCACCGTAGGAGGCTCGCCCGGACGGAGCTTCTTGTAAACTTCAAGGAGAGCTTCTTCCGTGTTCTTTGTAGGGTCTTTCTGAAGGATAGTCTGATTAAGGCGCTCGTCTGTTCCGAACATTTCTTCAATTTCGGGATCCGTACCGCAGCCGAGAGCTCTTATAAATGTTGTAAGGGGAATTTTTCTGTTTTTATCGATCCTGACATAAACAACGTCGTTGGAATCCATTTCGTATTCCAGCCATGCGCCTCTGTTAGGGATAACGGTAGACTTGAAAAGATCCTTGCCTGTCTTATCCTTTTCAACAGCGTAATAAACGCCCGGAGAACGGACAAGCTGAGAAACGATAACACGCTCCGCACCGTTGATAACGAACGTGCCGCTTTCGGTCATGAGCGGAAAATCGCCCATAAACACTTCATTTTCCTTAACGTCTCCGGTTTCCTTGTTCCAGAGAGTTGCCTTTACTCTTAAAGGCGCTGCATAGGTCACGTCACGTTCCTTACATTCGGCAACGGAATACTTGGGGTTTTCGTCAATTCTGTAATCAACGAAATTGAGAACGAGATTTCCGTTGTAGTCCGTAATAGCGGAAACATCTCGGAATACCTCTTTCAGTCCCTCGTCCAGAAACCATTTGTAGGAATTTTTCTGCACCTCGATGAGGTTAGGCATGGGCAGAACTTCATCGATCTTACCGAAGCTCATACGGGTCGTTTTACCAAGCTGCACCGGCTTGACATTAACCATAGGCGGGTCCCTCCTTATTATATTGCGGGAATAGGGTTACTGTTTTCCTGCTCTGAAAAAAACAGTTGCAATTCTGAAAGATATGTGTTATACTATATAAAAACAGTAAAACAAGCATAGAATTGCATTATGATACAGTATATTATTATACAATAGCTGTTTTCATTTGTCAAGGATTTTTTCAGATTTATCAAATATTTTAATATTTTGCACTAAATCAGGTCTGCTTTTAAGTGATTTAATGAGTAAAACGTTGTTTTTTACGATAAATTACGATAAATTTCGCTATACCTTTATTATATATTGCATGACGGAGAAATGATATGTCACGAAATTACGATGAAAATGATTCAAAGGGCTTTTACGGTCCGGACGGGGAATTTTACCCCGAAGGCTCACAGGCTGCGCAGTCAATGCGTGAAAGAAAAACGGAAGTTTACGACCGTGAGGAGCTTTACCCTAAGCGCCCCAATATAAATTACACCACATCGCCTTATCCCGGAACGGAGCCGCCTGCAAAAAAGGACGACGGTCTCCCCGACGGATACGCAGGCCCCGTTATGTACTGCAAATACTGCGGCGGAAAGATACCGGCTCAGGCGTTTGTCTGCGTACACTGCGGCTGTCAGGTGGGAACTGC
Source organism: Oscillospiraceae bacterium (assembly GCA_051881775.1). Classification (GTDB taxonomy): domain Bacteria; phylum Bacillota; class Clostridia; order Oscillospirales; family Ruminococcaceae; genus UMGS363. The sequence goes on from JBJEQN010000044.1 coordinate 3,918, forward strand.
CCAAACGCCGCCCCCTGCGCCCACGCCCGTGATAATTAACAACAATGTAAGCAATAATAACAACAATACCCCCGTTTATCGCCCCGTTAAGGAAAGGCATATGAAGAATAAGTGGCTGGCTTTCCTGCTGTGCCTTTTCGGCGGCGTTATCGGTCTGCACAAGTTTTATGAGGGCAAGTTCCTTATGGGTATTCTTTACCTCTGTACGGGCGGTCTTGCAGGCATAGGCGTAGTAATAGATCTTATCATACTGCTTTTCAAGCCTAACCCCTACAGCCCTTGAAAAAATGCTTCTTAAAAAAGGAAATCAGATGGATCAGAAAGCAATTTATATCGTTTTAACGGCGACCCGAACCAAATTCGCCGGATGTATAAGATTTTTCGGCAGAACAAAATATAACCACGCCTCCGTCAGTCTTGACCCGGAGCTTACTAAAATGTATTCCTTTGCCCGTCCCCAGCAGTATTCCTTTTTCAAGGGCAGGCTCGTAAGGGAGACCCTTGACCGTTTTACTCTGGGTGGCAGATACCGTGTACCCTGCGTTGTGTTCCGCATTCCCGTCACGGACAAGCAGTATATCCGTGTGAGCGGAGCAATGCGCAGGATATATAAGGACCCCGAGTATATGTACAACCTGCTTTCGGTGCTTTCCTACCCCGTAACAAGAGGCTTTTCCACCTACAAAGCCTTTTCCTGTATTGAATTTACGGCGTACATATTAAAATATCTTGGAATACCCCTGTCGGACAGGCTTTGGGAATACAAGCCCGACGACCTGCTTGACATTCTTGCGGACTTTGCAGTTTTCAAAGGCGACCTTGCGGAATATATGACGGTCAAAACAAAAAGCAGAGATTATTTCTGCCCCGTTTCGCCGTATTTGTTCTTCTCCAACCTTAAAGCTGCTGTAAAAATAATATTAAGAACATTAAAGGCGGTGTAAAATGACAATACGGGATAAGATAAAACCTTTTGTTATCGTGGAATACGAGACCGGCGGCACACTTCAGCTTTACAGCGTTGAAGATTATAAGCGTGAGCTTTTCGACAGCCGCAAAAGCGAGGGCTTCACGGGCAGCTCTACGGAATGGCGTATGCTTGCCGAGCTTTTTGCCGGTGAGGAAATGCCCGATATTCTTGACGACATACAGTTTGAAACGGAAACGGATATGTTTACGGTCTACGCCGATGACTGCGTGCTTCTGGAGTCCTTTGCGATGCAGTTCAAAGCGGCTCTTGACAATGACGAGTATATCTATCCTCTTTTTATGCGGCTCTCGCCATGCGAATAACTTTTAAATTCGGAATTTGAATAAGTTTGAAGTGTGGAGAGTGAAGAGTGGAGTTGGTTTTGAATGTGGAAAGTTGAAAGTGGAAAGTGGAATTATAGGCGCTTCGCTTTAATGAATAGTGAAGAATGAATAATGAATAGTGAATAATTAAGGTGTTCGCTGCGCTCACGGATTTTAAAATAACATCGCCGCAGGCGATACCATAATTTCACTTTCAACTTTCCACATTCCAAATTTAAAATAATTCCGAATTCCGCATTCCGAATTCCGAATTCAAAACAAACTCCACTCTTCACTCTCCACACTCCAAACTACACAATGTATCATCCATTTTTTGTGACATAGCCTAATAAAAAGTGCCGGTAAAACCGTTGTTCGGACGATCTTACCGGCGCTTTTTTTATTGATCTTCATAAATAAGGTCTTTTATCAGACAGCCGAGGGCTTCGGCAATTGCAGCGGCCTTGACAGCTGATACTTCTTCGATAGCGCAGCCGTCACATTCTATGTTTTTAAGCTCGGTCGGGGCAATTCCGCTTTTTTCAGAAAGCTGTTCAACGGTCAGACCTTGTTTTATCCGCTGTTCTGCAATTCTGTTTACCATTTTTCGTGATCACCCCTTTCCGCTTTTTGGTGATGTCTCTTTAATATATGTAGAGATTATTTTACATCTTTTATGTACAAAAATCAACAAAAAGGGAACTAAAGGTATAAAAAACGGAATGAAATGCAATAAAATCACTTTTTGGAATAGGTATTACACTTTTCTACGCACGGAAATCGTATTGTAACTATTTGTAATACCCTTGAAATTGCTATTTATAAGGCAGTATGTTATCCTATTTATAACAAGATGACACAATACGGGGGTATAACAATGAAAAGGACAGCATTATTGATATTGGCGGCGGTTATTCTTTGCTCCTGCGCCAAAAACGGGGATAACGGGGAAACGGCTCCGTCTGCTTCGGAAACTTCGGAAATTTCTTCTGCGGAGACATCTTCCGTTACAACGTCAGAGGAGCAGACTGCCGCTTCGGTCACGGAGGAGAAGCCTGCCGAACCTGAAAAGCAGACTGAGGAAAGGGACGTGATCACCTTCGGCAGCGGCAGCCAAACGGCGAGCATTTCACCCGAGCTTTACAGCGAAAAAACCGCCGATCATATCAGCAGGTTTGCAAGGAACACAAAATTTACCGAAACGCTGGAAAAAGCGGAGGGAGCGCAGATAATCGACCTTGACCTTGACGGCACTCCCGAAATGATATTTAAAATTGCAGGCACGGACAGCTGCAATATTTTCTCCCTTAACGAACGCGGCAAGGGTAAATGGGTCAGCCCTGACAGCGGAAAATACAGCTTTGACGGCGGCTTTCTTACGCCCTACAGGTGCGGAGAGGAGACGTTGTTCCTTACCGAATATTTTTCCGGCACAAGCGCTTCGGGCAGAGGCGGCATCTTACGGGTCAGCTTTGACGGCGAAAAGGTTTCGTCCGAAATTATCGAAAGCTATAAATTCGGCAGGAACTCCGCTCTTGAATACGGCTTTGAATATGAACACGGCGAGCTTGTTTCTTCCCTTGAACCCGGGTGGGTAAATTCCGCAGAAGACTGTAAAATAATCGGCGGAAATGACCTTGATTCAAATTTGAGAAGGCTTTGCTATTTGCTTGACGATTATTTTGACAGGGAGGAAAAGCTGGCGTTCTTTAACGAGGATATACCCTACAGAGTGGAATACCTGCCCGTAAAGGAATACAGCTACGGCTACGAAACAAATGTAAACAGCTATGAATACGACCTTGCAGGAAATATTATCTCGGCGGATATTTCTTTTTGGATATATGGTGAGGAGTATCCTTCCGAGGGAAAATACGTTTACGACTACAACCCCGACGGCACTTATGATTCCGTAACGTACTACGGCGAAAGCGGAGGCTCTTTATCGGCAGCTTCCTTGTCGTGTCTTTCAAAAGGAAACGTTCTTGAAGAATATGACGAACAGGGGCGGCTTATCAGGGAGACCTATTATTACAGAGGCTCCGCCGATGAAATATTAAGAACGGTGGACTACTCCTACGGCGCAGACGGGCAGCTTGAAAAGTCGGTAACCCAATGGAACTATCATAATTGTGTATATACCTATTATTATGAAAACGGCAGGATAAGCAGGTCATACGTTTCCCGTGACGGCGGTGAGGAACGCTTACTTGATGAATACAGCTATGACGGCACCAAAACCGTTGTTACAACGTACAACAGCCTTGGACACCCTGCCCTTGTCACCACATACGACTATGACAGCCGAGGAAACCTTATTTACGAGGATCACGACGTTACCGATTTTTACCGGGAAGAGCCTGATGAAAGCGACAGGACCATTGTTTATACATACCGTTACAAATATGACGATGAAAACCGCCTTACAGAAGAAATTTACGATTACGGACTTACGGTTACCACCGAATATTTTTACAACGAATATGGCGACCTGAGCAAGACCGTAGAGACCGTTGAGGGCGACTATGACGATGAGATGAACGGCATTTGCAGGGGCGTTTACACCACCCTGTACGAATACGACCGCGGCATAACGGGCGAAAAGCTCTGCATGAGGGAATATTATGACGGCAAATTATCCCACATGACGGAATATGCGCCGATCAGGATACTTGAAACGAAAGTGAATTGTAATTAATTCGGAATTCGGAATTAGGAATTCGGAATTATTTTTTCCTTTAGCGAAGCGTCTATAATTCCGAATCCCTAATTAATATTCGGAATCCGGAATTATTTTTAGACGAAATTGTTTGCGTGAGGCATTAATTTATGTAGGGGACGGGTCTCCCGTCCCGATTCAACCGAATTTGCGGCGAACGGGACGGGAAACCCGTCCCCTACATAATTTTTCCATTTAGCGAAGCGCCTATAATTCCGCATTCCGAATTTCGAATTCCGAATTTAAAACAATTCCACTTTCAACTTTCCACATTCCAAATTGAAAAAACTTCACTCTCCACTCTTAACACTTCAAACTATTAAAAATGTTTTTTAAAGCACTTGATTTGCAGGGGAAAATATGCTACAATATTTATATATTTTCCGAAAGGAGTTGCCGTAGGTACATAAATACGGCGGAATTGAAATTATGAGCGAAAAAATTGCTATCGGAAGCGACCACGCAGGCTACGGTCTTAAGTGCGAAGTTGTAAAGTGGCTCCGTGAAAACAATGTGGAATTTATTGAAATGGGCTGTATGGACGGTTCAAGCTGCGATTATCCCCTTGTTGCAAAGGAAGTATGCGAAAAAGTTACCGACGGTACCGTTAACAAGGCTATCCTTATCTGCGGTACGGGAATCGGCATTTCTATGGCTGCAAACAAGATAAAGGGCATAAGAGCTGCTCTTTGCACCGACGCTTACACCGCAAAATATACCCGTCTCCACAACGACGCCAACGTTCTCTGCATGGGCGGCAGAGTTACCGGTGCAGGTGTTGCCTGCGAAATGGTTGAAATTTTCCTTAACACGGAATTTGAGGGCGGACGTCACCAGCGCCGTGTTGACCTTATTACAGACCTTGAAAAATAATCTTTGGAGGAATATACTATGCAGAATGTCAAGATAATCGACCACCCCCTTGTTCAGCACAAAATTTCCCTTATGAGAGATATAAACACAGGCACAAAGGAGTTCAGGGAGCTTGCTTCCGAGACTGCAATGCTTATGTGCTACGAAGCTACAAGAGATCTTCCCCTTAAAACAGTTGAGATACAGACCCCTGTGGCTGTTGCAAAGTCAAGGATAATTTCCGGCAAAAAGCTGGCTTTCGTTCCCGTTCTCAGAGCAGGTCTTGCAATGACTGACGGTATCGTACAGCTTCTCCCTGCCGCAAAGGTGGGACACATCGGCATTTTCCGTGACCCCGAAACCACCAACGCAGTTGAATATTACTGCAAGCTGCCTTCGGATGTTTCCGAGCGTGACGTTATTATTACGGATATTATGCTTGCAACAGGCGTTACTTCCGTAAAAACCATCGATATTCTCAAAAAAGCAGGCGTTAAGAACATAAAGCTTATGTGCATCATCGCTTCTCCCCAGGGCATTGAGGCTGTTAACAAGGCTTACCCCGATGTTGAGATATACTGCGGAGCTGTGGACGAAGGTCTTAACGACCAGAACTACATCGTTCCCGGTCTTGGCGATGCAGGCGACAGAATTTTCGGTACAAAATAATTATTAATGAGATTCCTGTGCGGACGGATATTTGCGCCCGTACAGGAATAAACTGTTTACAAATCAATGCGGTTAGGAGCAATGCTTTATGTGCGGAATTGTGGGATATGTCGGAAAAGAAGAGTGTACGCAGATACTTGTGGATTCGCTGCGCAGGCTGGAATACAGAGGCTACGATTCGGCAGGCATTGCCGTTTTTGAGGACGATAAAATAAAGACCGTTAAGGCAAAGGGCAAGATAAACGAGGGACTTGTCAAAAAGCTGGAGCAGACCGGAACGCTTCACGCAACCTCGGGCATAGGTCACACACGCTGGGCGACCCACGGCGAACCCTCCGACATCAACTCCCACCCTATAGGCAACGGCAGAGTTTCTATCGTTCATAACGGTATTATCGAAAATTACCGTGAGCTTAAAGCGTTCCTTATCTCAAAGGGCTACGGCTTTGAAAGCGAAACAGACACCGAGACCGTTGCAAAGCTGCTTGACTATTACTATGACGGCGACCCTCTTGAAGCTATTGCAAGGGCAATGAACGACATTGAGGGCGCATACGCTCTTGGCATAATTTTCAGAGAGCATAAGAACAAGATATTCGCCATAAGAAAGGAAAGTCCTCTTATCGTTGGAAAGGGCGAGGGGGAGAGCTTCATTGCCTCCGACGTTACGGCTATCCTTGAATACACCCGTGATTATTACCTCCTTGAACATAACGAAATAGCCGTTCTTGACGAAAGCGGCATTAAATTCTTCGATGTAAGAGGAGAAGAGATAGAAAAAGAGATACAAACGGCTGACTGGGACGTTTCCGCCGCTCAGAAGGGCGGTTACAAGCATTTTATGCTTAAGGAAATACACGAACAGCCTGCCGCAATAAAAAATACCGTTTCTCCAAGAGTTAAAAACGGTATGCCCGACTTTTCCGAGTGCGGTCTTACGGAAGAACGGCTCAGAAGCTATGAAAATATCTATATCGTAGGCTGCGGCTCGGCTATGCACGCAGGTCTTGTGGGCAAGGCTCTTATTGAAAAGCTGGCGAGAATGCCCGTTGTGGTGGATATTGCTTCGGAGTTCCGCTACAGAGATCCTCTTATTACCGAAAAAGACCTTGTTGTGATAATTTCCCAGTCGGGAGAAACAGCCGATACCCTTGCCGCATTGAAATTAGCAAAGCAGGTCGGCTCGGACACCTTCGCTATCGTTAACGTGGTAGGCTCGTCAATTGCCCGTGAAGCGGATATGGTAATGTACACCAACGCAGGTCCCGAAATTTCCGTCTGCTCAACAAAGGCTTACGCCGTGCAGGTGGCGTTTATGTACCTTTTTGCCTTTGAGGTAGCCTTTGCAAGAGGAAGGATAGACGAGGAACGGTGCAGACAGCTTACAAACGAGCTGCTTAACATTCCCGACACCATTCAGAAATGTATAGACAACGAAGCCGCTTACCAGTTCGTTGCTTCAAAGATAATGAACGCAGACAGCCTGCTTTATATCGGCAGAGGGCTTGACTACTCTCTCAGTATGGAAGGCTCTTTGAAGCTGAAGGAAATTTCCTATATACACAGCGAGGCTTACGCCGCAGGTGAGCTTAAACACGGCACAATTTCCCTCGTTACGGAGGACACCCCCGTTATTGCAATCGCTACACAGAGCGCACTTTTTGAAAAGACCGCTTCAAACGTTAAGGAGGTCAAGAGCAGAGGTGCAAAGGTAGTAATGATATGCGCAGAGGAAACCGCCGCTGACGCTTCAAGCGTGGATTACAAGGTGGGTCTGCCCTCTGCAAACGAGCTGCTTATGCCGCTTGTGACGGTGGTTCCGCTGCAGATGATAGCGTACTATACGGCTGTACTGAGAGGCTGCGACGTTGATATGCCGAGAAATCTTGCAAAGTCGGTAACGGTTGAATAATGCAGCAAAAAAGGACTGTTTAAATGGATAAAAAACTGATTTCCGTAGTTGTTCCCTGTTATAACGAAGAAGAGGTGCTCCCTCTTTTTTACGATGAAATAGTAAGGGTCAGCGGCGGTATGACAAGTGAACACCCGGAGCTTGGATTTGAATTTCTTTTTGTCAACGACGGCTCAAAGGACGGAACGCTGAAAACTCTGCGGCAGCTTTCGGAGCGTGACGAAAGAGTGCGCTACGTTTCCTTTTCACGGAATTTCGGCAAGGAGGCGGCGCTTTTTGCAGGACTTGAAAACGCACAGGGGGACTATGTTGTGACCCTTGACGCAGACCTGCAGCACCCACCGAAGCTCATTCCGCAGATGTATGAATATGTTAAGTCGGGGGAGTACGACTGCGCCGCAACAAGGCGTATATCACGAAAGGGCGAGCCTGCGCTGCTTTCCTTTTTCTCCCGTATGTTCTATAAGATAATAAACAAAATTTCCCAAACGCAGATAATCGACGGCGCACAGGATTTCCGCTTTATGACAAGGCAAATGGTGGACGCTATCCTTGCAATGCCGGAGTGCAACCGCTTTTCAAAGGGAATTTTCAGCTGGGTAGGCTTTGAGACAAAGTATATCGAGGTGGAAAATACCGAACGTGCCGCAGGAAAGACCACCTGGTCCTTCTGGAAGCTGTTTAAGTATTCCCTTGAGGGCATAATGGCGTTTTCAACGGCTCCAATGGCACTTTCGCTGCTGCTTGGCATACTGCTGCTTGCGGCTGCGTTGGTGCTGCTTATCGTAACTGTCGTAAAGGCGTGTACGGATACCGTGGGAACGCTGCTTGCGGTCTCGCTGCTGATAACCTTTGTGGGCGGCTTGCAGCTGTTCTGCGGCGGCATTACGGGAATGTACCTTTCAAAAATTTACCTTGAAATAAAGAACCGACCCAAGTACCTTGTAAGGGAAACGGAAAAAATATATAAAAAAACCAAGGGGGACTAAAAAATGAACATCTGGCATGATATTTCACCTAACCGCATAACAAAGGACAACTTTTTCGCTGTTATCGAGATCGAAAAGGGCAGCAAAATGAAGTATGAGCTTGACAAGAAAACGGGCTTCCTTATGCTTGACCGTGTGCTTTATACCTCTACACACTACCCTGCAAACTACGGCTTTATCCCGAGAACACACGCCGAGGACGGCGACCCGCTGGACGTACTGGTGCTTTGCTCCGAATCGATCGAACCGCTGGCACTGGTGAAGTGCTATCCTATCGGCGTTATCTCAATGCTTGACAACGGCGCAAGGGACGATAAAATAATCGCTATCCCCTTTAACGACCCCACATACAATTCCTACAAGGACGTTGCCGAGCTGCCGAAGCACGTTTTTGAGGAAATGTCCCACTTCTTTACGGTGTATAAGTCACTTGAAGGCAAGGAAACTGTAATCGACGAGGTAAAGGGCAGGGAAGAAGCCATTGCTATCGTTGAGCGCTGCATCGACAGATACATAGAGAATTTCTGTAAGGGAAAAATTACGGAATAAGAGGCTGACCCGACAGCGAAGCGATAACGGGATTCCAAAGGGACGAGTCCCTTTGGCGCAGGTTCTTAGGGGTGCGGAACCCCTAAGTCGCTCCCGCAGGAGCGAAATCCCCTAAAGTAAGGCATACAGCAAAGTAACAGCAAAAGCAAAAAAAGTAATAAACCCAAAGGCGCAATTCATATAAAAAATCGGAAACGAGTAAAGTGGCGTATGACACAAAACTTGTAAAACCGACTATGTGAATTGCGCCATTTCTAACCCGTATAAACAAAGTACCCCTCGGATAAAATGTGCGGAGCGGAGCGACGTGCATTTTATCCGACAAAGCAAACCCAAAAGTTGTTGCCACGACAATGCGGTTAAATCCAAACAAATCCGTGACCCAAAAACTGGCGCACACTGTGCGCCCCTACAGAAAGCCCTACAGAAATAATGTGCCGGATCAATGCTTCAAAACAAAAATAAAAAACCTCGCAAACGCAATGTTTACGAGGTTTTTGTGGCGGAGAAGGAGGGATTCGAACCCTCGATGTGCTATTAACACATACACGAGTTCCAGTCGTGCGCCATAAACCGGGCTAGGCGACTTCTCCGTACCGACTTAATTATTATATCACAGCAAGTTATGCTTGTCAAGTAAAAATTCAAAAAAATTTGACTTGAACCGAATTTTATACAAGTTTTATAAAAAAACACAAAAAATTCATTGCCAAGCTGATTTTTATGTGATATAATAAACAAAACTATTATGGAGAGGTATGTTTATGAACTGTGCAAGCGAAACTTATACCTTGATAAACGGTACAGAGATACCCTGCGTAGGCTTCGGAACATGGAAAATTGACGGAAATTCCGCCGAGACCGCCGTTGCAGAGGCTATCCGTGCAGGATATGTCCATATCGACACCGCCGCTGCCTACGAAAACGAAGAAGCGGTGGGTGCAGGAATAAAGCGCAGCGGAGTAAAGCGCAGCGATGTGTTCCTTACCACAAAGCTCTGGAACAACGTCAGAACCTACGATGAAACTATCGCCGCCTGCGAGGATTCCCTCAGAAAGCTGGGCACCGATTATATCGACCTTTACCTTATCCACTGGCCAAATCCGCTTAAATTCCGAAGCTGCTGGAAGGAGCGCAACGCCGATGTCTGGAGGGCTTTTGAGCAGCTTTACAAGGACGGAAAGGTCCGTGCGGTGGGCGTAAGCAACTTTTGCGCAAGGCACCTTGACGCACTGTATGAAACGGCGGAGATAATGCCTGCCGTGAACCAGATAAGGCTTTGCCCCGGCGATGTTGACGACGATGTTCTTTCCTACTGCAAGAACAAGGGCATACTCATTGAAGCCTACAGCCCTCTCGGCAGCGGAAAAGCCTTTGAATCGGCAATGCTGGAGGAACTCGCCGCAAAATACGGCAGGAGCGTTTCACAAATTTGCCTGAGATGGAGCCTGCAAAGCGGTTTTCTGCCCGTTGCAAAGGCTGTTTCTCCCGAACATATAGCGGAGAACCTTAAAATTTTCGATTTTGAGCTTGAACCCTCCGATGTGAAGGCGCTTAACGAAATGACAGGGGAGTGCGGCGTCCACGCAAATCCCGACGAAAGACCGTTTTAAGCCAAATTTTCCCTGTGCTCAGCAAATGACATTTTTTTCTTGCAATTCATTGAAAGGTGTGCTAAAATAGTAGTATCTTTGAATGGGGTTGGTAATATGGAAAGTAAAAACGACAAGAAAAAGAAAATACGTCAGCTGGAATCGGATATAAAGGAAATGCAGCGTGACCACGCCGAGACCTTCGGATATGAAATAAAGCAGAAAAAGGAGCCTTCCTTCCGTGATATGCTTCTGATAGTTGCCGGAATAATCTGCCTGTCCATTGGGCTGATATGGATATCCTCGCATTTTCAGGTGGCGGTAGGCTTTGCGGCGCTACGGCTGGGAAGTCTCAGGTTCAGACCCTCGGTCTACTCACTCCCGCTGATGATAGGCATACTTATGCTGATACTGTGCAGGAATAAAAGAATGCCTATGTTTGTTATAGCGGCAGGTACGGCGTCCACAATGCTGGGAGATCTGCTCTGCAGCGATGTTTCGGACCCCTTGCCCTTGTGCATGGCTATGTTTGCGCTGACCTTTGCAGGTATCGTGCTGCTTATGTTCTCGGCGGCAAGAATGTTTTTAAAGAAAAGCTGAAAAAAATAAAAGGCTGTTACAAACGATCTGTGAAGATCGCTGTAACAGCCTTATTTTTTTGTGTATTACTTTCCAAGGCAGCTGTCAAGAGCTTCTGTGATAGCGGCCTTGTCCATTTTCTGACCGATGAAAACAAGCTTTATCTCACGGTCGCCGTAAATTTCGTCCCAATCCTTTTCAATTTCGGGATACTGCTTCAGCAGACGTTTTCTTTCCTTTTCAGGAGCGGAAGCGAACCACTTGCCGGAGTCGGTAGCGTTTATCTGTACGCCTGCCTGCTCAAATACATACGCCGTATCTCTGTCGTCGGAGAACCAAAGCATACCCTTGCAGCGGATAACGGATTTAGGCCACTTGTCCACGAATTCGCCGAACTTGTCCTGATCAAAGGGACGGCGGCGGTGATAAACGAAAGTGCCGATGCCGTATTCCTCGGCTTCGCCCTCTGCATGGTTATGGTCGTGATGATGTCCGCAGCTGCAGTTGCCGAATTCGTCATATTTATGCTCATGATGCTCGTGTTCATCGTGGTCGTGGTGGTGTTCGTGTTCATCATCGTGGTCGTGATGGTGTTCGTGTTCATCATCGTGGTCGTGGTGGTGGTGTTCGTGCTCGTCATCATCATGGTCGTGGTGGTGATGCTCGTGTTCCTCTTCGTCCTCGTCAACGCCCTCTTCGTAAGCCTTTGCCCAGCCTGCGGAGGTAACAGCCTCTTCAAAATCATAGCAGTTGGTGTTAAGGATATCGGAGACCTCCACCTTGCCGTAGCTTGCTTCAATGATCCGTGCCTTGGGCTGGAGGACCTTTATCATAGCCTTTACTCTGCCAAGCTGTTCGGGAGTGACCTTATCCACCTTGTTAAGGATAATTGTGGTGCAGAACTCTATCTGCTGGATAAGGAGGTTTTCAATGTCCTCTTCGCCAACGTCCTCTTTGAGCAGATCGTCGCCGCAGCCGAATTCGGACGCCATTCTCAGAGCGTCAACCACCGTTACGATGTTGTCAAGGCGGCATATTGCAGGGTAACGCCTGTCGACCTTGCCTTCAAGGACGGAAATGGACTGCGCAATAGGCAGAGGCTCACAGATACCGCTGGCTTCGATAAGGATATAATCAAATCTGCCTGTTTTGATAAGGTCGGTTATCTGATTCATAAGGTCGACCTTCAAGGTGCAGCAGATACAGCCGTTTGAAAGTGGAACGAGGTTGTCGTCCTTCTGAGTAACGGTGCCTCCCTTTTGGATAAGCTCAGCGTCGATGTTTACTTCGCCGATGTCGTTAACGATAACAGCGACTTTATATCCTTCCTGGTTGTTAAGAACGTGGTTGATAAGGGTAGTTTTTCCTGCGCCAAGGTAGCCCGTGAGCAGGGTTATGGGTACTAAGGGTTTCTTTGCCATATATATCTTCCTTTCATCAATAAGCGGTAAAACTTTCATACCTTTTTATTTTACCACAACCGTATTTATTTTACAAGTGCTTTCCCGATTATTTCCTTAAATTATCACAAAACGGCGATGCAGCAAACTTTAATGCGGAATTATATTGAATTTGGAATGTGGAAAGTTGAAAGTGGAATTATGGTATCGCCTGCGGCGATGTTATTTTAAAATCCGTGAGCGAAGCGAACACCTTAATTATTCACTATTCATTTTTTGTTATTCATTATTCATTTTATGCAGGGGACGGGTCTCTGTCCCGATTGCACCGAATTTGGTCGAATCGGGCGCACACTGTGCGCCCCTACAGATAATTTGCATAAAAACAGGGCTGTTGCAGCATATTCTGCAACAGCCCCTTGGCTTTTATAAATTT
>JBJEQN010000045.1:0-3012 GCA_051881775.1 Oscillospiraceae bacterium
TTTGCTATAACGCTTCCGGCAGTCGCAATAAATCCGAGAACCGCATTTTTTACTGCTATTGCATCCATTTTTTATTCCTCCTCTTTAGTTATCGTCGTCATACCCATTTTAGAACAAGCCTTTGCAATACTCTCCGCCTGCGCCGCCGAGCATCCGCTTATTTTTGCGGCAACCACATATGTAGCAGCCTTTTTCCACCCGTTCAGCCCTGCCTTTTTTATGATAGCAGGAAAATCCTTGTAGCAGTAGGACACATCCACCGCCCCCGAAACACCCTTTACAGCACCTTTCCAAGTGTACTGGTGCATTGCATAGCTTTTGCAGTAGGTAGGCTTAACATTCTCCACTCTTGCCACCCAGCAGGAGTATTTTTTCTGCACTTCGGCGTTGAGATTGCTCCCGAAAAAGCTGTCGAAGCTGTAAACTCCTGCGAAATAGCCTGCAGCTTCAACCGTGCTGCAGAATGCCTCGACCATGGCAGTACACATTGTTCTACCAAGGGCAACGTGTTTTTCTTCCTCAATGTCAAGGTATAACGGCAGCTCAAACCGCTTACCCTTGATAGCTTCAAGGAAAACTGCCGCTTCGACCTTGGCATCGGAAGGATTATCTGCATAGCTGTACCAGTAAGCCCCCACATTCAGCCCTGCAGCCTTTGCGCCGCTGTAATAGGTTTCAAAGGTGGGGTCTTTCTGGGAGATGTGTCGCCCGTAGCCTGCACGGATAATTACCCCCGAAATGCCATCAGCCTTGACCTTGGCAAAGTCAATAGCGCCATTGTGCTTTGAAATATCAATGATTTTTGTCATTGTCAGCACCCCCCGACACGTTCCATGAAAGCCTTTTTACGGGCAATCTCATCGGCGCTGTCGTATTCGATCTGCTCCAATTCGGCTTTAGATATGCCCTCGACCTTGGAAATTTCCTCAGCTGTCATTCCGAGAGCAAAGGATTTGATGATTTCATTTTTCTGTTCGTTATTCATAATAAGCCTCCTTTATACGCCAGTAGTAATAACTACATTTTTGATATATCCGTTAAGCCCGTAACTATCATGACCAAAGTAAAATCCTGAATCAAATGTACTTGCTACTGTCGCAGATAATGTTTCGGCACCGTTGTCAATATCAAAAATGAACGATTTTGATGTTAAATCAATAGATAATTTGCCATGGTGCCAAATCATATCACCATATGTATTCACTGACGTACTACTTGTTGTACCTACTAAGCAGATTGTATTCAGCGATGTTTTGCCGCTGTAGGCAATTTCCATAATAAATTTAGGCCAATACATAATACGTCGCCAATATGGGTTCGAACTTGTACCGGTAGAATTAAACTGAAAATCAAAATCAATAACAAATTTATCGTTTATAACATTGTTTAAGAAATTCATATCCAGTTTTATGGAATTGTTGTATAAATACAAACCGTTGACCGCCGAAATAGTCTGCTCCGTATCGCCCGAATATGTAGTAATACGGCTATATCCGCTTATGTCCTCAAGACTTGTTTTAAGAGGTATATTATATATTATTTTGCTTTTATAATTATTACCACCTCCTTTCCTGGGCATCTTAAAAGGGCAGCTTGCAATAGCCGAAGCAATTACCTGCACCTTTCCGCTGCCGAGCAAACAGAGCTTAGTGTTAAACGCTCCGCCGGAAATGCGAAGCTGAGAGCCTGCCGCAATGGTATAAGTGCCGTCCGTTCCTGCCTCGGGTGTACCAAGCGAAGCGTAAACATCACCGGCAGAACGATTATCGACCCAATAGTAAGGATACGCTCCCGAAAATTCAACGGTTGACGGCGTTCCTGCCGTGAGTTCGATTGTGGTTACCTGTTCATTTACCATAAAAATTCCTCCTTTTTATTGTGGTTTGGGATATAAAAGCTGACAGTTTGAAAATGTATTGCCGTTGTAATTACAATCTGCTGCGAGAGTGAGTTCTTCAAGTGCATAACAACCTGTGAATTCAGTTACGGCTATTTCTGCAAGCATAGGGGCATTGAATGTTTTCAAGCCATAACAGTATGAAAATGATTCGCTGTTCATAGTTGTAAGTAATGGTGCTTCAAACGTTTTTAAGTTGTGACAATATGAAAACGCATACTTGTTCTGAATTTCAGTTAATGCAGGTGCTTTAATATTTGTCAGAGCATAACAATATGAAAATGCATAATCAGAAATTGTAGTAACAGCCGTTATTGATATATTTTTCAAAGACTCACAACTGCTAAAAGCTCGTATCCCTATCGTAATTGCAGAAGATAAATCAACGCTTTTGAGATTATGACATGCGTTAAAAGCATACCGGGGAAATTCAGTAATTTTTCCTGTAAAATCTGCACGTTCAAGGTTATGGCATCCGCTGAAAGCAGAAAACGGAAGTTTTGTTATGTCGCCGCCAAATTCAATTTTTTTCAGATATCTCAAGTTTGAAAAACAGCAATAAGAAGGTGCGCCGATAAATTTCACATACATAAGATTTGAAAATGTGTTAAATGCAGCATAATTCGTCCCGTCTACCGATTCATCAGAAGAAGCGCACACTTCAACCTCTGAACCAACCTTGACTGCTTTGACCCAGCCAAGATTTAGACTATTTACGTAATCTCCAGAATCTGCATCGTTACCATATGTATTAGTTAACATTACGGCATAACCTCCAGTTTCACCTCGGTTGCAATTTATTTTAACAATATATTGTCCGGCATCGGTATATTTGTGGCATATCCTAAAATTAGACGCACTAAGTTCAGCCGTGCTGACAACAGCACTGCTTGTGCCGTCGCCCCATTCAACGACACCGCTCCGGGTATAATCTGTATCACTGTTACTGTAAAACTGCACAACAAACCCATACCCCGCCGATTCTGCCTCAACATACAATATAACTTGATTCGGTTCCGGGTCGGGAATATCAAGCCAATGCTCCGGAAATATCCAATCCTCATCACCTCCCCCCGAACCTCCGCCCCCAAGCGACAGCCCCAGCATAAAACCAT
>JBJEQN010000046.1:0-16758 GCA_051881775.1 Oscillospiraceae bacterium
CAGACCAATAATTACCGTAGCCATATCGTCACGACCTTTCCGAAAATTTACGTTTTCACCTTAACATTTGCTGTAAGTCTGCTGCTTTCCTTGTAGGGACGTACAAGCATATATACCATAAACACAAGCACGACCACCGCAAAGATAAGTCCGATAACATTTACCGAGCCTGTGAAAAGAAGTCCGAACTGGTAGATGATAAGAGATACCGCATAAGCGAACAAGCATTGATAAGTAATTGCAAACGCCGTCCACTTGCCGTTGTTCATCTCACGCTTGATAGCGCCCATTGCCGCAAAGCAGGGTGCGCAGAGGAGGTTGAACACAAGGAAGGAATAGCCTGCAAGAGGTGTCATTCCCATAAAATCCAGAACGCCGAACACGCCTACGACCTCTTCCTTTGCAACAAGTCCCATTATGGTTGCAATAGCCGCTGTTGCTTCGCCGAAGCCGAGAGGTGCAAATATGGGACAGATAGCGTTGCCGATAATGCCCAAAACGCTGTCGCTCAGTTCAAGGTCTGCGCCGAATCCAAAGCCGCCCTCGGGAAGTGTTCCGAATACCGAGCCTGCCCAGATGATAACAGAGGAAAGAAGGATAATTGTTCCTGCCTTTTTGATAAACGACCAGCCTCTCTCCCACATTGAACGGAGAATGTTGCTGACGGTTGGCATATGATATGCAGGCAATTCCATTACAAAGGGAGCAGGGTCGCCTGCAAACATTTTTGTCTTTTTAAGCATGATTCCCGAAATGATGATAGCCGCAACGCCGATAAAGTATGCGCTGGGAGCCACCCACCATGCGTTGCCGAAAAGCGCGCCTGCGATAAGTGCAATGATAGGCATTTTTGCGCCGCATGGGATAAATGTTGTGGTCATAATTGTCATTCTGCGGTCACGCTCGTTCTCGATTGTACGGCTTGCCATAATGCCCGGAACGCCGCAGCCTGTGCCGATAAGCATAGGGATAAAGGATTTGCCCGAAAGACCAAACTTTCTGAAAATTCTGTCCATAACGAATGCGATACGAGCCATATATCCGCAGGCTTCAAGGAAAGCAAGGAAGATGAACAGCACAAGCATCTGAGGAACGAAGCCAAGAACTGCTCCAACACCGCCGACAATACCGTCGATGATAAGGCTGCTTAACCATTCTGCACAGCCCACAGCTTCAAGTCCGCTTTCAACGAGAACGGGAACGCCGGGTACCCATACGCCGTAATCCTCCGCTGCAGGAAGTCCCTCCATCGGCTCCTCAACCAGCGCATTGATGTCGTAACCTGCTTCTGCAAGGCTGTCGCCATAAGAACCGAGAGCCTCGTCAAAACCGCCGAAGTCCGCTTCTTCTACTGTGCCGAGAATTTCTTCTCCGCCTACAACCCCCGAGTCTGCGGCAGCCTGCGCCATAGCGAGAACTTCATCGGTGAAAATGTATTCTTCGGCGTAAGCGTCCGTTGCTTCTTCATACTCGGAAGTTCCTATGCCAAACAGGTGGAAACCGTCGCCGAACAGACCGTCGTTTGTCCAGTCGGTCACCCACGTTCCGACCGTTGTAACCGAAACAAAGTATACTACAAACATAACCACCGCAAATATTGGCAAAGCAAGAAAACGGTTAGTCACTACCCTGTCTATCTTGTCGGAAACGGTCAAGCCACCCTTGTTTTTCTTTTTAAGGCAGTCCTTGATAATGGTTGCAATGTATATGTAACGCTCATTGGTGATAATGCTTTCGCTGTCATCGTCCATTTCCTTTTCTGCAGCGGCAATATCCGCTTCAATATGCGCTTTTTTCTCCTCGGAAATGCCGATAGTTTCGTACACCTTTTCGTCACGCTCAAATAATTTTATGGCATACCAGCGCTGCTGTTCTTCGGGAATGTCGTGGAGAACCGCTTCTTCAATATGTGCAATTGCGTGTTCAACACAGCCGCAGAATTTATGCCGTGGTATCATTTTTTCGCCCGACTTTGCAGCTTCAACAGCGGCGTTTGCAGCTTCGTCAATGCCTGTGCCCTTTAATGCGGAAATTTCAACAACCTTGCAGCCAAGCTCGCTTGAAAGCTGCTCTATGTTTATCTTGTCGCCGTTCTTGCGCACAACGTCCATCATATTTATTGCGCAGACAACGGGTATTCCAAGCTCAACAAGTTGTGTGGTAAGGTATAGATTTCGTTCAAGATTTGTTCCGTCGATTATATTAAGTATAGCGTCGGGGCGCTCGCCGATAAGATAGTTTCGGGCAACAACTTCTTCAAGTGTGTATGGCGAAAGTGAGTAAATACCCGGCAGGTCGGTGATGATAACGTCCTTGTGACCTTTGAGCTTTCCCTCTTTTTTCTCAACAGTAACGCCCGGCCAGTTTCCAACAAACTGATTTGACCCCGTGAGGGCGTTAAAAAGCGTGGTCTTGCCTGCGTTGGGATTTCCCGCAAGTGCAATTTTTATTTCCATAGCAATTATCCTTTCAATAGTTAGTTATAGCTAACTTATATGTAAAAATCAAACTGTTTCTATCATTTCGGCATCGGCTTTCCTAAGAGAAAGCTCATAACCTCTCACAGTAACTTCAATAGGATCTCCAAGCGGTGCGACCTTGCGGACGTAAATCCCCGTGCCTTTGGTTATTCCCATATCCATGATCCTGCGCTTGACTGCGCCTTCTCCGTTCAGCTTTTTCACCGTAACAGTAGCGCCTATCTTAGCTTCTTTAAGCGTTGACATTGCAATATCCCCCTTTAAACCATAATTTTGCAAGCCATTTCCTTTGAAACGGCAACTCTTGAATCCTTAACGTTCACGATAACATTTCCGCCTATTTCGCTGACGATAGTTACCGTTCCGCCTGCCACAAAGCCTAAATTTTCAAGGAATTTCCTTGTGTCGGGATTTCCTCCGACCTTCTTGATGATATTTTCCTCACCTGTATTTGCAAATGTAAGCGGCATCATAAACAGCCTCCTTACACAAGTTAGATATAGCTAACTTGCATTCATTAATTAAGGTTAGTTGTCGCTAACCATAATTATATTACTTCATATTTTAACTCTTGTCAAGAGTTTTTCCGGCGGTTTCATGCGATTTGTATAACTGCACAGATTTTACAGTTAGCTTTAGGTAACTATATATTAAAAATTCACCATTATACCGCAAGAATTCTGCCAAGCTCTCTGCATTTTTCCAAATCATCGTCCGAAGGTGCTTCGTTCGCAATTAATCCTTCACCATTCACAAGAACTGCACCATCCGCCTTGACACGATCCTCCCAGTTTCTCATCCATTCGCCGTCGCCCCAGCCATAAGAGCCGAAAAGAGCGACCTTTTTACCGCTTAACTTGCTTTCAACAGAAGAAAAAAACGGCTCAAACTCGCTTTCCTCCAGTTCTTCCGCACCCATCGCAGGGCAGCCGAAAGCTACTGCGTCATAATCATCAATGCTGACGGAAAAATCGAACACGCTGAAAAGCTCCGCACCTGCGCCTTCTGCCACAGCCTTTGCCATAGCCTCGGTATTGCCCGTACCGCTCCAATAAATAACTGCTGTTTTCATAAAAAATTCCTCCTATGAGATTTTCAGGGCTTGATAAATATCCTCGCCCTCGTTTAATTTATTACACAGAAAAATTCTGCATTTATCATAATTTGAGAATGTGCGCTTGGCATTTTCCACGCAGCCGTAAACCTTCCATGCGCCGCACAGCTTGAAATTTTCGCCCTTGTTTTCGATAAAGCCAACAACGTCCTCAACGGGATAACCGAGAAAAATACCTATTTCGTGAGGGAAATTTTTGCTCTCCCGAATACGCTGTGAAAGACGGTCAAGACATTCTTCAAGGGAATAATTTTCGGGATAACCGTACTCCGTCAGAATACTCCGCACGGCGTTATCCTCAATGCGTTTTTTCAGCAATTTTTCGCTGTAAACAAGCATCAGCGCACGGTTTTTGCAGCTGCATAATACCCTGCATTTAAGCCCTTTTTCGGCTGTTTTTCGGTTGAAATATGCCGTGTGAAAATCAATGTCAAATTCCGCAGATGAAAAGGAAACAAGGCTTGCGCATTTTATTCCCAGCAATGTGGGCGCAGTGTGATACGCCAGCTTACGCCCGAAATTATTATACTCCGTTTTTGACATAATATCACCTCCATTCAATTAGCATATGCTAACCTATCTGCAAAAATATATCATATGCAATACTGCTCCAGAACGTTCTTGAGCGCACTTGCACTTGCGCTGTGTATTCTTGCAACGGGAATATCGTGCTTTTTTGACTTTTGATTTACTCTGTTCACCATTTTGTGTGAACAGGTATTTGTGAACACAACCATAAGGTCGGGAACTCCAAGCTTGTTCTCAAAATCCGAGGGCATTTGCGTAAACACCTTTGCCTTGCAGTTGTATTCCTCGCAGATGTCCTTGTATCTTGTTGCCATACGGTCGTTTCCGCCTATTACTACTACGCTCATTTTTTCACCTTCTTTCAATTAGCGTATGCTAACTGAATACAGTATAGCATGACAATGTTAAGTTTGTCAAGCATAACTATCAATAATAATCAAAACCGATCCTATTCCCAAAGCCTTAAAATATGGTATGTGTACCGTGAATATTATGAGTGCTGTCCTTAGTTTCAACAAGCTGACAATTATCCCATATCAATCCGACTGCCCTTTCTGCCTGCTTTATACTAATACTAATTCCAAATCAACCTATAGACAAATTCGACAGCTATAACCCAGCCACTCGGCGTCAAGCTCCCTTGCAAGGCACCAAGCATTGCGGCGGTCGCTTTCCTTGATTGGCTGTGTTCTATCTGCCGTCTTTGTCTATAGAACGATTTAGAATTAGTATAAGGAAACGCTGATTAATACGTTTCCTTAGTATCACACTCATTTTTTCAAATATCTTGCAGTAATAGTATCTCCGCTCTTTATCATTTCCTCCGGTGTTCCCGTAAAAACGATCTGTCCGCCTTTGGTTCCGCCGTCGGGTCCTACATCTATGATATAGTCGGCAAGCTTGATGACATCGGTGTTATGCTCGATCACGATCACAGTATTTCCTCTGTCAACGATCCCCTCAAGAATGTTTACGACCTTTTCTATATCAGCTGCATGTAATCCTGTTGTTGGTTCGTCAAGAATATATATGTTGCCTTTATTTTTGATATTTAAAGCCAGCTTGACCCTCTGACGTTCGCCGCCGGAGAAGGTCGACAGCGGCTGTCCAAGAGAAATGTACGGAAGCCCGACTTCTATAAGCGCACTTAGCTTTTCCCTGATTTTCTTATTTCCTTCAAAGAAAGCAAAAGCCTCCTCCACGCTCATTGAAAGGACATCTACTATATTTTTTCCCTTGTATAAATATCTGAGAGCTTCATCGCTGTATCTTGTTCCGCCGCAATGTTCACAAACAGTAGTTACAGGCTCCATAAAAACCAATTCGGTCGTGATAGCTCCGCGCCCTTTACAGTGGGGACACGCACCCTTCCCGTTAAAAGTAAATAAACTGTCCGATACGTTGTTTTCCTTTGCAAATACCTTTCTTATTTCATCGAAAAACCCCATAAATGTGCAGACCGTTGAGCGGCCTGTTGCAGTTATGCTGCTTTGGTCTATCAAAACGACCTGCTCTGCATATTCTTTTGCAAAAACATCTCTTATAAGCGACGACTTGCCGCTTCCCGCAACTCCTGTTACAACTGTCAGGATACCGAGAGGTATATCAACATCAACATTCTTCAAGTTATGAGTATTCGCACCTCTTATCGGAAGATATCCTTTAGGTGTACGAACCTTTTCCTTGACCTTTACCTTGGCGGATAATGCATTTCCTGTTTTCGTTCCGCTTTTCAGAAGCTGTTCATAGCTTCCCCGGAACATCACCTGTCCTCCGTTTTTTCCTGCAAGAGGACCTATATCAACAACTTCATCTGCGATGCTGATAATGTCCTTGTCATGTTCAACAACAAGCACTGTATTTCCTTTGTCACGAAGACTTTTAAGCAGCCTTGACATCCTGTGAACATCTCTCGGGTGCATTCCTGTGCTCGGCTCGTCAAAAATATAGATCAATCCGCAAAGAGAGCTTCCCATATATCTTACAAGCTTAAGCCTTTGCGCCTCTCCTCCCGATAAGGTTGAGCTTTCACGGTTCATTGACAGGTACGGAAGTCCGATATCTATCATACGGTCAAGAGAAGCCGTAAGCTGAGCAACAATTGAAGCTGCCCTTTGGTCGGTGATCTTTCCAAGCTCCTCACGCAGTTCGGAAAACTCCATTCTGCACATATCATCAATGTTTAAGCCGTTTATCCTGCATGAGAGCGCCTGCTCATTTAATCTTTTTCCCCTGCAGTCAGGACATTCGCATTCATACATATACTGACTGATTTTTTTCAGAGTATAGTCATTTTGCTCCTCGGGGCTTTTCATAAGGACAAGCCTTTTGAACTGGTTATATATACCCTCCAGCTTCTTATCTATTCTTTCGCCGTCAGGCGTATAACTTCCGTAAAGAATTATATTCTGCTCCTTTTCAGACAGTTCCTTCCAAGGGATATCCGTTCTGAAATATTCGGGACGCCTGTACACCTTCCAGTAATACTTATCCGGTCCAAAGGCAGGAAGCAAAAAACATCCCTCATCATAAGTTTTATCCTCATCTATAAGCTTCTTTATATCAAGATCCATGACCTTTCCGATACCTGCGCAGGTCTTACACATACCATTGGGATTATTGAAGGAAAAATATGAAGACGGTCCTATACTCGGAGTACCTATTCTTGAGAAAAGCAGCCGTAATGCAGAATACATATCGCTTATTGTACCAACTGTAGATCTTGAATTGCCGCCCAGTCTGCTTTGGTCGATTATTACCGAAGGACTAAGGTTATCTATCAATTCCACATTTGGTTTTTCATACTTAGGCAGACGCCCTCTTACCCATGCGCTGTATGTTTCATTCATCTGACGCTGGCTTTCTGCTGCGATGGTGTCGAAAACAATACTGGATTTACCCGACCCCGAAACACCGGTGAATACAACGATTTTGTTTTTGGGAATGTCCAAAGATATATTTTTCAGATTATTCTGCCGAAGTCCTCTTATCTTTATCTTATCCATAACCTATCCTCTTTCTGAATTAAATCTCGTAAACCTGCCGAAGCGATGTGCAATGTGATAACAATTTCAATGTTATCATCTGTGCAGTAATTACAGCATATCACACATCAGACAGTTTGTCTCGACTTTTTTTGCTCACTTTTGTCTGACTCAGGACAAACTATAGAACAAGTGGCTGCAGTTTCAGTCTGCTCCTAAATTATCCAGCATTTTCTTTGCTTCTTTACACCACTTCAGATACCCTTCGTAAGTTTCCACTCCAAAAGAGACAGTAAGATAATAGTAAATATGATCTTTATTATCCATTACCTTTGACAAATTTTCTTTATACATTTTCAGCAATTCAAGTGATTCACGGATCTCATTTTCAAATGCATTTATTGTATTGACAGAGGTCTTAGCGTCTGTTACTCCGCCAAAAAACAGTTTCAGTAAGGTCTCATATTTCAGATCGTTTACTGCTTTTGAATCTTTTAGCCAGGATATCAATGCTTTTTTGCCATCCGGTGTTATCGAATAACAGATCTTCTCACGTCCGCCGCTGTTTTCACTGTTTTCCGCTTTCCGTACCAGACCTTCTTTTTCCATTGCACTAAGCGACGGATAGATACTTCCAAAGCTGCCTTTCCAGAAAAAACTTATGCTGCTGTCAATGTGCTTTTTTATATCATATCCCGAAAGATCTTCGTGTGCCAGCAAGCCCAGTATGACCATATCAATTTTTCTGTCCTTAGCCATTGGCGATCTCCTTTGCAAAAGCGCACAGCTTATCTTCGTTATAACAAGCTGATTCGTGGTTTCTGTCGGCAAGTGACGCCGTGTGTTTCAGATTCGGCAGCATTTTCCGAAGTCTTGCCACACACTTGTCATTATCCCCTCCGCCGCTGAGTGTAAATACAGCAGTGACCTTTTCCTTGATTTTCTTATTCTTTAATAATGTGTTGACAGCAGGAGCATTCTTTCCTGCCCAGACGGGAGTACCGACAATAATTTCATCGTATGACAATATATCCGGCAGCACTCCCTTTATCTCAGGACACATTCCAAAGACTGACTTCATACCGCCAATTATCATTTGCTTTCCCCTATCCGACGGCATAGGCTTTACTGTTTCTATTCTGCATACATCGGCATTCAAGAGCTTTGCCAATACTTCTGCAGCGTTTTTTGTATTATCGGTAAGCGAATAATAAATAATGATTTTCTTCATTTGTTTTTCCTCCACAAGATCTTGTATTTCAGCACTTTTTTAGGACATTCGTCCACACATTCTCCGCACTGAATACACTCGGTGCATTTTGAGTTAACCATTGACAGTACAAGCATTCCCATAAACGCCCAAAAGCTTCCGTTCAGTATATGACGGAAGGCAGCCTGAATAATAATACTAATAACCAATTAAAAACTGTACAAAAAATCGAGCATAATCTTGCATATATGGATTATGCGAAGATTTTTTGTCTACAGTTTTATTGGTTATTTGTATAAGATATGGCGAGAAGTACCACATTGTAATGGGAAACAGTAAAAAAGAAATAAAGATAACCGTTCTGCAAATTTTTTGCCGTTTCATATAGCCCTCTTCTTATATCAATTTGATATATCGTTTTGATATATTATATCATGTCATTGTTTATTTGTCAAGTATAAAAATGCGGAATTTGTATTTAAACACTGTGTCAAACTCCCTTGAAAGGCAACAAGTCTTACTGCGGTCGTCTTCAAGGTTAATAAGTTCACCTAATTTGAATTATTCTATCTGTCGGCTTTGTCTATAGAACAACATAATTTATCCGTTATAAAAAATATCTCTTGAATCTGCTCGGGGAATATGATATAATACAATAAACGAATATGATAAAGCGTGGTACCCTTTTAAAGGAGGTATATACATGAATAAAACAGTTACATTGCGCAATAACCGTTCTGTTACTGTCATTTCTTCAAACGACCTAAACGACGGTATCTCCAAAAGTGATGCGGAAATGGATATAAGAGCAAGAGAAGCTGTAAGATCAGCGATAAACAAGGCCGTTATCTGCAAAAAGCCGATCGCAAAGTATGACAAAGTTAATAAAAGAGCATATATAGAAACCGCTGACGGAGAGAGGAAATATGTCTGAACGTAAACCGATGGTCCTTGTGCTTGCCGGTCCAAACGGCTCGGGTAAAAGCACGATCACACAATTCTTTGATATTGTCGGAAATTACACAAATGCTGATGATATGGTTGCATCAACGGGGATGAGCAACGAAGAAGCTGCTATTCTTGCAGACAAAATGAGGTATCGTTCCATTGAATTGAAAGAAGACCTCACTTTTGAGACCGTTCTTTCCTCGCATTATAAAACAGATATCCTTGAAAAAGCAAAATCAGAAGGATATTTCATAAAGTGTATTTTCGTACTCACGGTTGACCCCTCCGTCAATGTTGCACGAGTAGCCGCAAGGGTTGCTCTCGGCGGTCATAACGTTGACGAATCGAAGATAAGGAACAGATATGAAAAATCACTTGCAAACATCAAGAAATTAATGGAATTATGTGATATTCTCCACGTTTATGATAACACGGTAGAGCCTGTACGCATTATAAGAAAGCATAAGGATGATATTTCAATATTCCCAAATGATCTTTGGTCTGAAGAAAGGATACTGGAATTGATTTCCTGATTTGTATGCTGTTTATTATTCTTGAATTATAACACCTCCTATGATTTTTACTTTGGCTTGTGGCACCATTGTAATTATATCATAGGAGATTTTTATTACAGCAGATGCGTTTTAATCAGATACTTATTTGCATCGCAATATTAATACTAAACATACATCATTCGACAGATTATATAAAAATTTCTTTACAAAAAAACAATACTATAGTATAATAAAAATAGAATAATACAGAGAGGGGCTATTTATGAAAACGAGTAACCTGCCCGAGGAAAACCTTCGCCGCTGCAACAAGCTGTTGAGAAATACGCAGTGGTTTATGGCATTCAGCATTTTTTTCATCGAGATCATAACGAACATTGTACTCTATAAAACCGGCGACCCCAGATATTCCGATGAAAATATAGGGTATATGTTTTTCCGTTATTTTGTCGTAACAACGATAATCAATTTCAGTGCGCTTTTTTTGAGCAGAATTGCGATAAAGCTGTTCAAGCTGAACATTTACACCGAAAGGTACGCACTAATGGCAGGACTTATGACAATAATGGCCGATGTTTGCTTCTCACATTACGACTTTTTCATTGTGTTCTGCTCGTTCATTGCGCCGATAATAATTGCCGCACTTTACGAAAACCGCCGTTTTTTCATCGCTGTGAGCATATTCAGCTATGTAGGAATGGCGCCCGGACTGATCGCCAAGCTGCTTGACCCGAATTTCGGACTTTCGGCGATACCGGAAACCGTGCTTACGGTGCTGATAATCGCTTCCTTTTGCATACTCGGCTGGTTTACCACAAAATACCTTTCAAATCGCAGCGCAGCGCTTGCCGATGCTATTGAGGAAGTGGAAGCTGCGAACAGCTCAAAAAGCAACTTCCTTGCGAATATGAGTCACGAGATCCGCACGCCGATGAATGCGATCGTGGGAATGACCGAGCTTATTCTGCGTGAACATGACATAAGCGAAACCGTGCAGGAAAACTGCTTCAACATACAAAATTCAGGTCGGAGCCTGCTGTCGATAATCAACGACATTTTGGATTTCTCGAAAATCGAGTCGGGAAAAATGGAGCTTATCGAGGAGAATTTCAACATTGCATCCACACTCAACGATGTGATAAATATGGCGATAACACGAAAGAGCGACAAAAAGCTGGAGATCATCGTTCACGCCGACCCCGAGATCCCATGTGGGCTGATCGGCGATGAGATCCGCATACGCCAGGTTATCATAAACCTCGTCACAAATGCGATCAAATACACGCGCGAGGGATGCGTTTCAATAAGAGTTTCGCAAACGAAGCACGACTATGGTATAAATCTCTCGGTTTCGGTTTCGGACACGGGTATCGGCATCACAGAGCAAAACCTCGAGAAGCTGTTTTCAAGCTTCCAGCAGGTTGACACAAAGAAAAACCGTGCTGTTGAGGGAACAGGCTTGGGTCTTGCTATATCAAAGAGGCTGATAACGCAGATGGGCGGATTCATAGACGTAACGAGCGAGTACGGAAAGGGCTCGGAATTTCGGTTTGTGATACCGCTTAAAGTGAGCGATGCAAAGCCGTTTGTGACTATCACCGATGCCGACAAGATCCACGCAGCAGGCTATATTGATTTCAAAAAATATTCGCACCCGAAAATTGCCGAAGAGTACCGTTTGCTCATCAGCGAGCTGGCGAAAACGCTGCACACGGACATCAAGGTGTACGAAACCATGGACGAGCTGAGGGAAGCGGCGAAACAAAACAAGTTCACGCACTTTTTCACGCCGCGTGAGCACTACATCGAACATTCGGATTTCTTTTTGAGCCAAGCCAAAAACGCCGAGTTAGTTGTCGTGCAGGATAGATTGAATGCGATCGAGATGCCCGATGGCGTGAAATGTATGTACAAGCCGTTTTACATATTGTCGGTCGGTGCAATTTTCAACCACGAAAGCGTTGTGACAAATCTTGGGGAGCGGAGAACACTGACAACGCATTTCTCCGCCTCAAAAGCACGCATACTCATAGTCGATGACAACCCCATAAACCTGAAAGTTGCTGTGGGACTTATGCGGCCTTATCATATGCAGGTAATAACCGCCGACAGCGCAAAAGCGGCGTTTTCACTGCTGCGCTCCAAGGATTTTCACCTTGTCTTTATGGATCATATGATGCCTGAGATCGACGGCGTTGAGGCAACGCAGATCATACGTGCGACAGATGGCGACTATTACAAGAATCTGCCGATAATCGCTCTTACGGCAAATGCGGTGAGCGGTGCACGTGAAACATTTCTGGAAGCAGGAATGAACGACTTTATTGCAAAGCCGATCGAGCTGTCGGCACTTGACAGAGTGTTGAGAACATGGCTGCCGAAGGAACTGATTAAAGCGCCAACCGAGGACAAGTTCAACGCCGACGACAAGCGCAAAACCGCTCCGCAGCCCGATAAAACGACTTCGCTTTTTGATGCGGAAACGGGAATTTTCTACACGGGCGGCGACGAGGAAGCATACCTGGAGATCCTTGAAATATACGTTGATAAAGCCAAAGAAAAACAAAATTACATACAAAAATTGTTCGAGGAAAAATCCTGGAAAAACTATGTTATCGAGGTACACGCACTGAAAAGCACATCTCTTACCATCGGCTCAAAACCGCTCTCCGAGCTTGCGAAAGAGCTTGAGCTTGCAGGGAAAAATGAGAACTACAGGCTGATTGAGGAAAAGCACGCAGCGATGATCGAGCTTTACGAGAAAGTGGCACAAATCGGAAGCGAGTACATTGCGCAGAAAAAGCCCACTCCCGCAAAAGAGGACGCTCTGCCGGAAAATCTGACGGAAATATCGATCGATGAGGTTGAAAGTTTTGTTCGTGAGATCAGATCGGCTTGCGAAAATTTTGATGCTGATGCGGTGATCGAAGTTTGCAAAAAAATCTACGGAAAAAGCTGCGGCGGAATTGACCTTAAGCCTCTGTTTAACGAAGTTGAGGAGTTCGTGAAGGACTTTGAATACGACGAAGCGGAAGAACAAATCAAAAAAATTCTTGATAACTTGAAAGGCGGCACGGAAAATGGCTGAACAGAAGGTGAAGATCGTTGCGGAGTGCGTGTGTGATCTGCCGGCGAATTGGCTAAAAGCGCACAATGTGGACATCGTGTATTGTACGATCGAAACAGATCGAGGCGTGTTTTTAGACACACTCGAAATCACCTCCGACAACATCATTTCATATATGCTGACGGACGGCAAAAAAGCGCATTCATCCGCACCCGAGCCGAATGTTTACAAGGAGGCTTTCGAGAAAAATCTTGCGGAATATGACGAGGTAATTTTAGTTTCAATAAGCAGCGGAATCAGTCTTTCCTGTGAAAATGCGGCTAAAGCTGTCGAACAGCTTGGCGAAAACGGCAAACGAGTGTATGTTTTTGATTCGGGTCATCTGTCGTCGGGACTTGGACATCTCGTGATAAAGGCAGCGAAAATGGCTGAAAACGGGCATTCGGCAAGCGAAATTCTTGCGTCTCTCGAGACGCTTAAAACCAAAGTTTCGACGAGCTTTATTGCCGAAAGCGCAGATTATTTGTATAGGAACGGCAGGGTTTCCGAGAAGGTGAAAAAAATATGCTCGGCGTTCAACATTCACCCGATCCTGGCGATGAAAAACGGCGAGCTTAAGCTGAAATCGGTGACGTACGGCGACTACCGGAAAGCATGCAAACGCTACATCAGAAGGACGCTGTCAAACACAAAGTCGATTGAGAAGAACACGGCTTTCATTGTGCAGGCAGGCTGTAACACGAAGATGATCGAATGGATAAAAGCCGAGGTTTCAAAGGAATGCGATTTTGAGGATCTGATCGTGACAAAGGCTTCGGCGACCGTTTCGAGTAACTGCGGTCCTAAATCCTTTGGGGTAATGTTTATCGAGAAGTAATACTAAGCACCATTTAAAATTTGGAAAGAATCAAGCCGATAATCTTGCAGCTGTTGAAAACAACTTTATGTTGGATTTCGGCGCAGATTTTTTGTCTACACTTTTAATGGTTATTTGTATTACACCATATATTATTCGGCTTCATTTTTTGAAATATTTTTTTCCAAGTCATTGCATACCGAATCATACAGTGCTTCCAATTCGGGACGGCATTTCAGAAATATCTTTCCGAGATTCGGATCGAAATGTGTGCCGATAGAGTCCTCCATTATTGAAAAAGCCTTATCATAAGAGTATGCTTCCTTATAACAACGCTTGCTGACAAGCGCATCGAACACGTCCGCAAGCGCCATTATCCTTGCTTCGATCGGTATATTTTCACCGGTCAGCCCATCGGGATAACCCGAGCCGTCCCACTTTTCATGATGATAGTGAGCAATATTTTCGGCTATTTTCACGAACTCCGCTTCCTCGACTCCTTCGAGGATATGCTTTACGATCCTTTGTCCCTCGGCAGAATGCTTCTTCATCTCGGAGTATTCCTCCGGAGTAAATCTGCCCTGCTTGCGGAGAATTCTGTCATCGACTGCGATCTTTCCGAGGTCGTGCATAGGCGCAGCTCTGATGACCTTATCGAGAAAGCTTTTCGGCAGGCTGTCCGGCTCGTTTGAAAGCTTTTGCGCAAATATTCTCATGACCATGCTTGTACGCTTGATATGTCCTCCTGTGGACAGGTCACGGCTTTCTACCATTGTCGCCATGCCTATGACCATCATTTCCTGAATATACTTTATATGAATGGTACGCGCTTCAAGCTCCGCCGAAAGATCCCGTCGGAGTGCCTCCAGTTCGAGAGCATGGCTTATTCTCGAAAGCATAACATTCTGTACAAACGGCTTTGTGATAAAGTCCATAGCTCCCTCTTTAAGGCAGCGGCTTTCAATTTCCGGATCGTTGTCGGCAGTAAGAAAGATTATGGGAATATCCGCAAGCCTCGGATTTTCCCGTATCTTTGTCATAACCTCAAATCCGTCCATCTCGGGCATATTTATGTCAAGCAGGATAAGGTCGCAGGTGTTGTTTTGCAGAAAAATCAGCGCTTGTCCTCCGGAAGTTACGGCTGTGATCTTGTATGACCCCGACAGAGCGTTTTTGGCGGCGGACAGATTTATTTTGTCATCATCAACAATCAGTAAATGATACATAATAACCTCGTAATGCAGTCTATGCGGATCAGAATTATTGTTCAAAGTTCAAGGAGCTAACAGACAGCGGAATTCAATAATAAACTACGCTGTCTTGCTGAAGGCGTTACAACTCAAATTTAATAATGCAAAAGTATTGATATGTTTCAGAAAAAATTATTCTGCTTTCTTCATATAAACAGTCTGATCAGCTGATGTGTCTAAGTTTCCGTCGGTGAATACCTGAGTACATTCCTTGTCGGAATAAAACTGCGGATCATATTCCTCGGAGGCAGCAATTTTGAAAACACTGCCCTTTGTAACTGTCTGAGTATATGTTTTTTCATTCTCTGTACCGGGATCGGTAATTACTGTCAGCGTTCTGAAATCATCACCGAAAATGCTTGCACGCAGCTGTTCATCGGGAACATAGGTTTCGCAGTCGGTAATAAAGGTGACTGCAAAAACGAGAATCTCCTGTTCGTTTTTGACAATATATTCCTTGTAGCCTGACAGCTCCTTTGTGTTTTCATCGGCTTCATAAACATATTTGTAATGATCGACCTCATCAGCAGTATATCCCAAGAATTCATAAAGCCATGTATCAGAATCCTTCTGAACAGCGGTTTCAATAACAATAACGCCGTTCTCCGTTTTCTGAGATGTGATCTCTTCATGGTCCGAATAACCGAATAATTCTACGACCTCTACCAAGGAGCTGTATTCTTCACTGTAATTATCACCGACAAATATAGTTCTGTACGGCAGATTTATGGCATCGTCAAAGCCGTAAACATCACCGTTTTCATCTATGTACACATAGCTTCCGCTCTCATATACATAAAGGTCAGCGTCTTTATAATAGTATTCGCTGAATTCGGTGCCATCCTTAAAGATGTAGGCGGTTCTTCCTGCTGCTTTGCCGTACTTCTCCACCAAAGTGTTAAAATTATTTGCGGATGCGATCTCCATAAGGATAGAAGATGAATCCACCTGATCTTGTACCTCCGCATCAGTCTGAGCTGTTTCAGCCTGTTCCTGTACCTCAGCCTGTGCAGAGTTATCGGGCTGTTCCGCCGTACCCGTACTTCCGCAGGCACAGCACAGAAGTGCCATTCCAAAAGCCATCACCGTTGTTACAATACTTTTTTTCATAATATTTTCCTCCATTTTTGGCAAACGATTTTGCAAAGCTTAATACAAACCGTTGCGCTTTTATATTACTATGCCTGCAATAATGCCGTTGTACACAAGATCGCAGACATTGTACCGCATAAATAATGACATATTCATCTGCTGAACAGGGTAGTTTTTATCTCTTATATTTTGTTATCAGATTATATAATATACGATTATATCAGAGCTTTTCGGCATATTTTTCCGCCGCATCGGCTGCAGCTTCGTATTCAAAATCCTCCGCTGCAGCTAAAATTTCATCAAGCACGGGTTTAAGCGGCTCGCCGTTTACCGAGCAGCCCGAAATTTCACCGCACAGCCTTTCCGCTTCATCTGCGTCGAAAGAAAGACAGGCGTCCTTAATTGAATTGAGGTATTCCCTTGCCTTTTCCGCAGCAATTTCGGTAAGCTGCTCATTTTCGGAAGGAGCTTCCTCTTTCGGCGCATCCGTTTCACCGAGATACTCTTTTCCAAGCTCCGTAACCTTTTTATACAAAGCAAGCAATTCGCCGTTCTTTTCTTCGATAACGCCGTAATTTCCTGCTTTGCCCGAAAGCTCCAGCTCCTTTGCAAGCTCGGAAAGCTGCTTTGAGCCTATGGTAAGGGACGAACTCTTTAATGCGTGGACTTCGATAACATAATTTTTCCAATCCTTTTCATTGAACAGCTTTTCAATAC
>JBJEQN010000047.1:0-16132 GCA_051881775.1 Oscillospiraceae bacterium
TGTCAACGGTAACATAAATATTGTCGCCCTCAACGATAACGCCGTTAACATAGCGGTGATAAACAAACCGGCGTGAGGTCTCGTAATACGTTTTGCCCGTGCTGTTCGTCCATGAATCGGAGGCTGCCAAGTTGCTTTCGTCTGCCTTGTACTCGCCGCATATGTCGGGGTAATAATACTTTATTACCTTATCCGCAATTGCGCTGCAGCTTTTAACCGGGTAAGCCTTGGAATTGTCAAGTTTTGCGTCATAGTTCTTGCTGAAATAATCGACCTTGCCCGTTTTTGCGTTAAGAGTAACGGAAAGGCTGAAATAAGGCTTGCTTTCCGCAGACACTTCTTCGCCATCTGCGTAATCTATAGGTTCCTCTTCTCCATCATTATAGTAATAATACATAGAATATTTGTAAAGGTCTTTCTTTTCGTCCTTAACAAGCTCGGCTCTCTTTATGGGAACGTAATCGGGCAGCTGTATGTACTTATCCTTCTGCAGAAGAGCGGTTATCTCTTCCTTTTTAAGCATAGTTTCGTCCGCTTCTATTTCTTTAAGCTCTTCTTTGGTGAAAACAACGCCGTTGTCGGCTGCGCCTGCGGCTACTTCCTCATCACAGCAGTCCTCTTCGGCTTCGGTACTCCAAAACGACGGATTTGCATGATTTGCGAAGGGGAACCAGTTTGTACCCTTGTCCTTGCTCATATCATTCCAGATAGTGGACTTTTCGCCGGTAAGAGCGTCTATCTCGTCTGTAAAATCGGGGGAATATATAAGAACAGGCTTGCGGTCGTATTCCTTCGTTTCCTCGTTCCATGTGCTGATTATTCTGTAAGAGGGAGTAAGGGTGCAGTATTCCTTGTACTTTGCCTGCGCCTCGGCAGCGGTGAGCTTGCTCTTGGGTGAAGCGAACTGCGTTCCGTCATAATACCAGCCGGAAATGCCGTAGGAAATAAGCTCGCCCGTGTCCTTGTTCATAGCAACAGAACCGCCGTTGTCGGGAATGTCAATGCCGTTTTCCTTTCTGCCGAAGGTAACGTAAGCATAGTCTTCAAAAAGGCTTACGGAGCTTATCTCAATGTCGCTGATCGAGGTAAGGTCGGGGTTGAGCTGCTTGCAGTAGCCCTTTGCTTTTTCGATAAGCTGTTTGTCGGAAAGCTTGGCAAATGCGGGAGCCCAATCATTTTTATCACTTCCGTCGGTGTAGTATTTGCTGTAATTGTAGCTTACGATAATATTCTGCACAACGGAAATGTTTATGCACTCACGGATGTTGCTTTTTGAATCTTCGGGAGTCTCCCAGGAGAAGTTGAAGCATTCCTCGCCGTAGCTCTGCGTTACGCTGTAATTGAATTTGGAAATGCTGTCGGGTATCTTAACTCTTTTCTTTACAACGGTAAGGGCTTCCTTCATTGCCCTTTGCTCCTTTTCCTCTGCGGAAGAACCGGAAGAAGTACCCGTGGTTTTAGTAGCCGCAGAAACGGCAGCCGCTCCGCTCGAAGCCACAAGTGAAAGTGCCATTGCCATTGAAGCTATCTTCATTATAAGCTGCTTTTTCATAGAAAAGCTCCTTTCTGTTTTGTCTTTCTGACTATAAAACAATTCAACTTCCCGTTATTTTTCATTTCCGTTTAAATTTGTATAAATATACAATAGCAAGCGCTGTTTTTAGTTATTTTAAACAAGTCCTTATGTTATGCCGCATTTATCCTTAATTAAATCAAGCACCATTTTTATCGCACCCTCAAGGTCAACGTCGGAGGTGTCCGCAAGAACTGCGTCGTCAGCTTTTTTAAGGGGAGAAATATCACGATGCATATCGTTGTAGTCACGCTGCTTTATGTCTGCAAGCACCTGCTCATATGTGGGGCAGTCGGACTTTTCCGAAAGCTCCTTAAAGCGGCGGTTCGCCCTTTCCTCGGGGGAAGCGGTAAGGTAGATCTTAAGGTCGGCATTTGGCAGGACTACCGTTCCTATATCCCTGCCGTCCATAATGATATTGTTTTCACTTGCTATCCTGCGCTGAAGCTCGAAAAGGAACTTTCTCACCTCGGGTATAGCCGAAACTGCGGAAGCTCCCATTGACACCTCGGGGGTGCGTATCTTACCCGAAACGTCCTCATCACCGCAGAAAACGTGCTGTGTGCCGTCTATGAAGCGGAGGGAAAAATAGCCGTCCTCCAGCCCTTCAAGCTCCTCGGGAACGCCTTTTCTGTCGTCCGCTGCGATTCCCTTTGACAGCATATGATAAGCCACCGCTCTGTACAGCGCCCCCGTATCAACATAAATGAATCCAAGCTGCTTGGAAACAGCCTTTGCTATTGTGCTTTTTCCTGCTCCTGCAGGTCCGTCTATTGCAATATTTACAGGCATAAGTTTACATTCCTTTCAGATTAATATTAGAGATTCCCATTATATAACGGGCGGCTGATAGCCGCCCCTACGATTGGCTGTATTTTGTCGTTTCTTGTAGGGGCGGATATTATCCGCCCGACATTCTGCATTTTTTCGGAAGACTGTCAACCGCACAATGTGCGCCCCTACATTTTTTGTTTAAGGGATTCCGCAAGCCGCAGGAAATCCTCCATTGAAAGCTGTTCAGGACGGGCGTTAAGGGAAATATCCGCCGCCGCTACAGCCTCCGTCACCTTTGCTTTTTCGATACCCATTGAGGAAGAAAGCGAGTTCAGCAGGTTCTTTCTGCGCTGTGAGAACGCACCTCTTACCGTCTTGAAGAAAAATTCCTCGTCCGCAGCCTTAAAGCCGCCGTCTTTATGTACGTTCAGCTTAATTACGCAGGAATCAACGTTGGGCGAAGGCATAAAGCTGCCCCTTGAAACGTTGAAAAGCAGCTCCGGCTCGGAATAATATCTTACTGCGGCGGTGACTGCGCCTGCTTCTCTTGTTCCCATTTCCGCACAGAGCCTTGTTCCTGCCTCCTTCTGCACCATTACCGTTATCGACTTCAAGGGCAGGCGGCTTTCAAGGAGCATCATTATTATGGGCGAGGTGATGTAATAAGGCAGATTTGCACACAGAACAACGTCCATGCCCTGAAAATGCTCCTTTATCACCTCGTGCAGGTCAAGCTTCATAACATCGTCATTGATTATTGTAACGTTGTTATGCTCTGTAAGGGTCTCCTTTAAAACGGGAATAAGGCGGCTGTCAATTTCAATTGCGACTACCTTGTCCGCACGTTTTGCAAGCTCGTGGGTAAGCACACCTACGCCCGTTCCTATTTCAATTGCACCGACGCCCTTTTCCGCTCCCCCAAGCTCCGCTATTCTCGGGCAGACAGAGGGGTTAACGAGAAAATTCTGTCCCAGAGCCTTTGAAAATGAGAAACCGTGGCGGCTCAGTATGTCTTTTATTACTCCTATATCGGTAAGATTATCCATAAAAACCTCTCAAATTATAAACATTATCATCAGCAGCACAGGCTGGTGAAGGATATAGAACAGCAGCGAGTGTCTGCCTATAAAATTCACCGCCGGCACCTTTATTTTACTGTAAAAAAACTTTGGCAGCTTACGCTTTGCAACAAATCCCGACAGCGCTTCTCCGGCAAGATAAAGAAAGCCATTTGGTATAAGTGGAAAATAATCTGCGGAGAAGAAGCCTTTAGGTTTTATGCCTATGGGATAGGAGTACATAGTACCCTCGGGCAGCGGCAGCTTCACATCGGTAAAAAGCAGGTGCAGCGTTCCCCCGTTGTCAAAATCCATTGTGATAAAATACAGCAGCATACTTACTGCAAGCAGAGCTCTGCTGTCTATTTTATCAAGCACAGGCCTGCACACTCCGCATATCATCATCATAACGCCGAAAAAGGACAGCGCCCCGAAAACGAACACCATATCCTGCACGAACAGGTCTGTGAATATGGTCAGTATACTGCCCATAAGGAACAGCTCCGCTCCCCTTTTTATGACGTTGTGGGAAAATCCCGAGCATATGCCCGAAACCACAATGAGAACGTCAATAAAAAACATATGCACAAATTCAAATATGTCCGTTCCGAAGAAGCCTATCCTGACCCCCTCGTAATTCACAAGGTCGTACAGCAGGTGATAGACCATAACATAAGTGATAGCCACCCCTCTTAACAGGTCAAGGCTGTCGATACGGTTGTTCCTGCCAAAGCTCTCCCCTTCGGTTTTATTCTTTTGTTCAACTAAAACAGCAGGCATTTTATTCGCACTCCCAAAGATACACAGGCAGAACTTTTCCTCCGCCGTTGAATAAGATAATAGTCTTATTCCAAATTATGGTCAAATTATCCATCCTTTATTCGGCAGCCATATTAAAGCCTGCGCAGCGCCCCGTTGAAAAAGCTATCTGCAGGTTAAAACCGCCTGTATAGCCGTCTACATCAAGTATCTCTCCTGCAAAATACAGTCCCTTCACCAGCTTTGACTCCATTGTTTTGGGGGACACCTCGCTTACCTTCACTCCGCCGCTTGTAACGATAGCTTCCGCAATGGGGCGGAAATCAAGAATGTGAACAGGAAAGGCTTTAAGCAGGGAAACAAGCCTTGCACGCTCCTGCTTCGTTACGGCGTTGACCTGCTTGTTCCCGTCAATGCCCGAAAGGCTTACAGCAACGGGTATCATCTTCGAGGGCAGCAGCTTTGAAAGAGAATTTGCAAAAATGCGGTTGGGTATCTCCCCGAAATCACGGAGAATACGCTCGTTCAGCTTTTTTTCGTCAAGAGCAGGCTTTAAGTCGATGTAAAAAATGTATCTTCCGCTTTCGATGGACGGGATATGGCTTGAAGCGCTGAGAACAAGAGGTCCCGACACGCCGAAATGGGTGAAAAGCATCTCCCCCGTTTCGGAAAAGACCGTTTTGTTTTTCACGGTATCTTTTAAGGTAAGATTAACGTTTTTCAGCGAAAGTCCCGTCATTTCGGCGCAGTAATCATCATCGGAAACAATGGGAACAAGAGAGGGCTTAAGGTCTGTTACGGTGTGTCCGAGAGCCTCGGCAAGCCTGTACCCGTCGCCGTCCGAGCCTGTCCCGGGATAAGACCTTCCTCCCGTTGCAATAAGAACGGAAGGCGCATTATAAACCTTGCCGCCGCACTTTACTCCCGTAACTGCGCCGCCCTGCGTAAGAATTTCCGTTACACGGGAAAATACCGTTTCAACGCCGTTGTCCTTGCACGCCTGTTCAAGCGCCCGAACAATGTCCTGCGCCCTGTCGCTGACGGGAAATACCCTGTTTCCCCTTTCCGTTTTAAGAGGAACCCCCAGCCGCTCGAAAAAGTCCATGCAGTCCTGAGAGTTGAAGCGTGAGTACGCCGAAAAAAGGAATCTCGGGTTAACGGGAATGTTGGAGAAGAATTCCTCCTCGGTGCAGTTGTTTGTAACGTTGCACCGTCCCTTGCCGGTAATGGCTATCTTTCTTCCGCAGCGGTTTCCCTTTTCAAGCAGGAGCGTTTTCTTGCCGCAGCCAGAAGCGGTTATCGCCGCCATAAGTCCTGCCGCTCCGCCGCCTATTATAATACAATCGTATGAATTTGCCAATAGGTATCATTGCCTTTCGTTTTTTATTTTATCTTGTTCGTTAAACCCGGAATTGATTTTTGAATGTGGAATGTGGAGAGTGGAAAGTGGAATTGTCTTAATTCGGAATTATGGGTATTTTGCTATTAATTTTAATATAAGGAACGGGCTTTCCACCCTGATTTAACCGAATTCGTGGCAAACGGGACGGGAGACCCGTCCCCTACATAAAAAACATCATCGCCGCAGGCGATACCATAATTCCACATTCCACTCTCCACATTCCAAATTTTAAATAAATTCCGAATTTAATCAATTCCTGATAAATTTATCGTCCGGTTCGGGAATACCGTTTTCATCGGTAATATAACGCTCGACCTTCATATGCAGATCGTACTTTTCTCTTAAACCGATGATCTTCTTCATCATTTCAGACGAGTGATGAATATCAATTGCACGCTGGTCGGTCCAGCTGTCTATCAACAGCACTGTTTCTGCGTCATTCACAGGAAAAAAGTATTCATATTTCAGATTGCCCTCTTCTTTGCGAATATCGTCCACAATACCCCTTGCAAGCATTTCTTCCGCAAATTTTCGGGCGTTTCCGTTTTTACCTGTATAATAAATATTTATTGATATTGCCATAACATTTCTCCTAAAAGCGAACTTTGGCAGGCTATTTCATTGTAATTTTGTAGGGGACGGGTCTCCCGTCCCGATTTAAACGGATTGGCGGCAAACGGGACGGGAAACCCGTCCCCTACATAAAAAACATCATCGCCGCAGGCGATACCATAATTCCACATTCCAAATTTTAAATAATTCCGAATTACGCATTCCGAATTCCGCATTTAAAAACAACTTCACTCTTCACTCCTCACACTTCAAACTAATTTAAGCAGTGCTTTTCAATAAGTTTGCGTGATGTCATTTCGGAATTGTCGTACTCAATTGCAAAGTAGTCAAGAATCGCCTTCATATCATCCTGCATGGATAAAAAAACATCTAAAAGTCTGTTTGGTTTATTGCTTAACTGCCACTCTTTAAGCCCTTTGTAATAGAACAGCTTACTTTCTTCATTGATATAAAAGGGTACGATGTTATTTTCAAGACACATTTTTAAAATAAGCAGCCTTCCGACCCTGCCGTTGCCGTCATAGAAAGGGTGTATCCTTTCAAATTCCGTGTGAAATCGGGCAATATCGAACAGATCGGGGCATTTTATATCCCGATAATTTTTCAGCAGAGCAAACATTGACCGCTGAACCTCTTTCGGCTTGGCTGTTTCTATTTCGCCTACCGTGTTGGCGTATTTTTTATAATCGCCGATAACAGCTTCGGAAGCATTATCTGTTATCAAGCCGTTTTTCAAGGTGTAGTGCAGCTTTTTTATATATTCCTCCGTTAACGGCTCATTAAGGGTGTCTAAAACAATGTCAAAGCACTTAAAATGATTGGCGGCTTCAAACACATCATTAACAAGAGCGTTACCCTCAATGCTTTGCGTTTCAAAGATGTACCGTGTCTGCTCGTGAGAAAGCCGGCTGCCCTCTATGTGGTTTGAATTATAGGCAAGATCTACCTGCATTTTATGATAAATACCACCGCTTATTTTATTTTTCTTTTCAAATATAAGCGTGTCTGTAAGAATTCTGTTTTCACTCATAGCTGACCTTCTCATCTCCTCAGCGCAAAATGTTTTTGCCCCTGCATTTTGTTCGTTAAATTGGAAGTTGTTTATTGAATGTGGAATGTGAAAAGTTGAAAGTGGAATTGTCTTAATTCGGAATTATGGGTATTTTGTTATTAATTTTTATGTAAGAAATGGGTTTTTAGCTCTGATTTAACCGAATTCGTGGCAAACGGGACGGGAAACCCGTCCCCTACATAAAAAACATCATCTACGCAGGCGATACCATAATTCCACATTCCAAATTTTAAATAATTCCGAATTACGCATTCAGAATTCCGAATTCAAAACAACTCCACTCTTCACTCCTCACACTTCAAACTCCTGTTTGGTTTCCTCTTTATTTTCAGCATATTAAGAATATCATCAAATGAAAGCGTATCATCTATAGGTATCCAAAGCCACTTGCCGTCGTGATATGTTTGGGTGGTATCATATATCGCAAGTATCTGTTCCGAAAAATTATTCCGCTGCGCTTCAAACTTTTCACGTTCTGCTTTCCCGAATATGATAAGAATATTTGCAGTATCCTGTTTTGCGTAGAAAGTACACAGAGTTTTGCCGCCTCTGCGGTATTTATACTCATATATCCAATCCCCGAAGCCCTTGTTCCAAAGCTTGTCCATATCATACAAGCTTTCAATACTCTCCGTTAAGCTGTTCCATATATTTAATTTGCTTGCGCCTATCAGTTCTTCAACGGCACTGTTTGAAGGCATATCCATATTCTGTTGACCTCGCTTCATATTTATTTAGGTTTAGCTCCACTCGTTAAACTTATAAAAATTCCAATCGCTTCATTACTATAGTAAAGTTGACGCCCAGACAGTTATTAACGCATCATATATCCCGTGGGCAATTATCAAGGACAAAATAGTGCAGCTTTTGATCTTTGCTCTGCAAAAACAGAAAAACGCTCCTATACACGCTGTCACAAACAATTGAACAATATTGCCGCCGAACAAATGAAACACACCGAAAAGAACAGAAGAACCAATAACAGCCGTCATATCCTTCTGACTAATGCTTTTTATTTTCTCATAAATAAAACCTCTGAATACAAATTCTTCAACAAAACCGATCGCCAATATACAATATATGAATTCATAAACAAACTGCCATATGAATTGATACCTTTTTCCGTTGTCAACATATTCACCAAATCCAAACAAATGCGGCAGCAAAGTCAGTACAAGCGACATCGCTATACCAATTACAGCGCCCGTTACGATCTGAGTGCCTATTTTTTCTTTGGTAAATCCATAATCATTTAGCTTTTCCTTGTTTACAAGTGCCATAATTATCGGGATCAGTGCGATCAGCCAATAAATCACTATCATCATTGCCATCCTTAAACCTAAAGGCAATGACATAAGTACATACCGATTGAAAGATACTACGCCATACAATCCTAACATAGCACCTAAAAATCCTACTGTTAAACTGATCCATTCTTTTTTCCTGCTCATAGTTTTCTCCTCACCAATTCCTGTTTATTGGTTTAGCTACACTCGTTAAACTTATAATTACAAAATCACTTCAAATGCAGGTTTTATTACTTTCTGCCTGTCACAAGGAAATAGCTGCAAAGTTCCGTTTGCCGCAAATCCGTTTAAATCGGGACGGGAAACCCGTCCCCTACATAAAAAATGAATAATGAATAGTGAATAATGAAGAATGAATAATTGCGGTGTTCGCTGCGCTCACGGATTTTCAATTTAGCGAAGCGCCCATAATTCCGAATTACGCATTCCGAATTCCGAATTCAAAACAACTCCACTCTTCACTCCTCACACTTCAAACTTCTTCAAATTCCGAATTCAATCAATTCCACTTTCAACTTTCAACTTTCCACATTTATCAAAAGATTTTCAGCCTTTCGATCTCTTCAACAAGCCTGTCGGACATTTTTTTATGGGTAGCAAGACTTGGGTGTTCCTCTGCGCCTATTCCGTCAGCTTCGCTCTGAACATCAAAACGCATTGCGGAAATTTTGCTGTCGTAAGCGTTCATCTCCTTCACAGCCGCCTCAACCTGCGGACAAAGCTGCTGACCCATTACCCCAAGGGTGCAGAGTATGTATGAATCGGGATTGCTGCGGCGTATGTCCTTCAAAAATTCGGTGTAGCCTTCCCGGAAAGCCGCCGTTCTTTCGGGAACGCCCCTTGTGTAGTCCTTGTCGTTAGTGCCGAGATTTACAACGATAAGCTGAGGCTTGAACCGTGAGAAATCCCACTTTTCGGGGTCATATCCAAGATATTCGTCCACGCCCTTGTCGGTGTAACCGTAAATTTTCGGCATTACCCAGCCATCGTCAGGCTCGTTTACGTCCTCTTTGACGGAGTTTGAAATAACGCCGATGGAAGTCCAGGACACAAGGTGAAAATCCGCATTCAAACGCCTTGCGGTAAGTGCGGCATAATTGTCCCAAGGGTTCTCCTGCGCAGTGTTAAAGCCGTCCTTGCCCAAAACGCCCTCGTCACCGAAACCGCAGGTTATGGAATCGCCGATAAACTCAATTCTGCGTGTTTTTTCGCTTGCCGTGGGTCTTATTTCGCCGTCTGCGGAAAGGGAAACTACGCCTGCACGGCTGAAAGCGTTTTCCGACATTTTCATTATGCGTATCTTAACGGTTTTTACTTCGTC
The DNA here is from genome assembly GCA_051881775.1 of Oscillospiraceae bacterium. Classification (GTDB taxonomy): domain Bacteria; phylum Bacillota; class Clostridia; order Oscillospirales; family Ruminococcaceae; genus UMGS363. Next base: position 9,840 of record JBJEQN010000047.1, read on the forward strand.
TGCGGAATAAATCTCGTAAGTATTTGTTCCCTCGTCAAGAGCAAAACGCTTTACGGGAGCTTCGCTGGCGTTAACAAACACCGCAAGGTAACCTTGGAATATGCATTTCCAAGGCTCATCGTTGACCCAATCGGTCTTTATCTCCGCCAAGACTTTTGTACCCGTAAATTCAAATTCCACCGCCGTGCAGGAATAGCCCAGCCAGCGCACTCCGTCACGGTAAACGGTACGTCCGATAATGCGGACGTTGTTTTCATCTGCTTTATATGAAGTCATTTCAAATCCTCCTGCACTTCAAGAAAATCCACCCCGATATAATCGTGAAATACCTTGTAAATTTCGGGATATTCGGTCTTTGTGCGGACGGGCTTAAGGTTCATATCGGTAAAGAAATGCCTTGTTTCACCCGTTACCTTAAGGTCGCCCTTTTCCTTGCCGATAACACGGTAGGAAATGCGGAAACGAAAGCCGTTGAACTCCTCGACTTTAAGCACTATTATCACCGTTTCGCCGAATCTTACGGCGTTCTTATACTCGCAGGCGGCGGACTGCACGGGTATCATTACGCCGTTTTCCTCCATTTTTTCGTAGGGGTAACCGGCTTCTTTAAGGAAGTGTATTCTCGCCTCCTCAAACCAGCGTATATAATTTGAATGATGAACGATGCCCATTTTGTCCGTTTCGTAATAATGGGCAGTTCTTTCGTATGGTTTAAGCATTTCGGGCATTTGTAACAGACCTTTCTGATAAATGTGAAATTTGGAGAGTGGAAAGTGGAATTAAGGTATCGCCTGCGGAGATTTATTTTATATCTTGTTTTATACAAAAAAGAAATTTTTTCGGCACGGGGAGTTTGAATTCCTTTTCCTCGTTAAGATAAGGGAGGAAGATAACAAGCCTGTCTGCGTGGAGAGCAAGGCGGTGAATGGGGTTTGTTTTTGCGCCGTATTTCTTGTCACCTGCAATGGGACAGCCCATTTCGCTGAAGTGCGCTCTTATCTGATTCTTTCTTCCCGTTTCAATATTTACCGCCGCAAGGGAATAATCACGGCTCTCACGCTTTATCTCGTAATTGGTAACGGAAAATTTGCCGTCGCCCTTTATCTTTGCGGAATAAACAAAGTGGCTGTCCGTCTCACGGAGCCAGGATTCTATCCTTCCCGACTTCTTTTCGGGGTGACCCTCCACAAGGGCGCAGTAGCCTCTGTACTTCACATACTTGTCCCAATTGTCCTGCAAAGCGAACTTTGTTTCCTCGTTCTTGGCGAAAAGAAGTATCCCCGAGGTGTCCCTGTCAAGGCGGTGAACGATAAAAATGCGGTTATTCTTGTTCTTCACCTTAACATATTCCATTACCGCACGGTAAGCCGTGTCCTGCTTTTCATCGTCCGTTGCAACGGCAAGCATCCCGGCAGGCTTGTCTATAACGATAATGTTGTCGTCCTCATAGATAATGTCGGGCATATCGGGGATAAAATAGGGCTTGTACTCCGGCTTGTAGGAAGCCACCGTCACCGTCTGCCCCGGCGCAAGAGGATAGTCAAACTTTGTTGTAACTATCCCGTCCACGGAAACAAGCCTGTATTTAAGGGTGGATTTTATCTTGTTAACGCCCTTGCCCTGCATATTTTTATAAAGAAAATCAAGCAGACCCATGGGTTCAGTTACCTTAAACTCAATATCTCTGCCTTTTTTGCTCTGTAAATTACGATTATTCATAATGTTGACCTGCCTAAAAAATAGTTACTGTAATTATAGCACAAATAAAGAAAAAATACTACCTATATTTATAAATTTGAAAAAATAATTAAGGATTTGATCAGCGATCCCTTGGTATAAATGACCGCCTGTCCGAATAAGATATACGGAAATATCTTTAAGGAGCGATCAAAATGGCGGAATTATCGGAAGAACGCAAAAGGACTTGGGGGATGACCTCGGAAGAAGCCGCCGAAAGGCAGAAAAAATACGGCAGAAACGTTCTTGCTTCGGAAAAGAAAGCGAAACCGCTGAAAATTTTTCTCGGGCAGTTCAGGGATATTATGGTCATTATCCTGCTTATCGCAACCGTGGTGTCCTTCTTCCTCGGAGAAGTCTACGACGCAGTTACAATAGTGGTGATAGTGCTTCTCAACGCAGTTCTGGGCTTTGTGCAGGAATACAAGACGGAAAAGACCCTCCTTGCCCTTAAAAATATGACCGCACCCGTGGCCAAGGTCTACCGTGACGGACATCTGACGGAGCTTCCTGCGGCGGAGCTTGTTCCCGGTGACGTTATTATTCTTGAAGCAGGCGACAAGGTTCCTGCGGATGCGGCAATTATCCGTGCAAAGGGTCTGCTTGCGGAGGAAAGCATTTTAACGGGAGAATCCGCCGCCGTTTCCAAAATAGCCGGCGACCCCGACGACTGCGACAACGCCATTGGCAAAAGCAACATTCTTTACAGCGGAACCGTTATAACCAAAGGCTCCGCCGATGCAAAGGTCATTGCCACGGGTCTTTCGGCGCAGATGGGTAAAATTTCGGGTATGCTCACCGATATTGACGAGGAACAAACGCCCTTGCAAAAGCGCCTTGGGGAGCTTGGCAAGGTGGTTGCGATCATCTGCATTGCGGTCTGCGCCGTTGTTGCAGGTGCAGGCGTTCTGCGAGGAGAACCGCCCTTTGATATGCTTATGACGGGCATATCCATTGCCATTGCCGCAATTCCCGAGGGACTTCCTGCAACCGTAACTATCGCCCTTGCTCTTGCGGTAAGGCGTATGCTTAAACAAAAGGCTCTTGTTCACAAGCTTCATTCCGTTGAAACTTTAGGCTGCACCTCCGTTATCTGCACCGACAAAACGGGCACCGTTACCGAAAACAAAATGACCGTTTCAAAGATCTGCTGCGGGGGAAATACATACGATGTTTCGGGCAGCGGCTACAGGATAGCAGGGGGAATAACCCTTGACGGAGCAAACGTTAATCCCCTTTCAGACAAGGTGCTTACCGAGCTTCTTTCCTGCGGAGCATTATGCAGCAATGCGGCAATAAATTCCCCCTCAAAGGTCTCTTCAAGGGAAAGAGGACAGCTTAAAGCCGCCGGAGAGTGGAACGTTGTGGGCGACCCCACTGAAATTGCTTTGCTTGTTGCGGCGGCAAAGGCTGATATTACCGCAGAAAAGCTAAGTCACAGCTTCCGCAGGTCGGACGAAATACCCTTTGACAGCGAAACCAGGTGCATGACGGTTATCTGCAAAAGCGGCTCGGGGGTAACGGCGTTTACAAAGGGTGCCGCAGACGTTGTTCTTGACCGCTGCGGATTTATAATGACAAAGGACGGCGTAAAGCCCCTGACACGTTCTATGCGGCGTGAGATAGAGCGGCGGCAGGATATGATGACGGAGGACGCTTTGCGTGTGCTTGCCTTCTGCGAAAAGAATCTTGAAAGCGAAAAATACCGCAGCGGCGACCTTGAAAGCGGAATGATATTTCTCGGCTTAACGGGCATGACCGACCCTCCCAGAGCGGAGGCGATACAAGCCGTTAAGACCTGCCGCAGCGCTCATATCCGCACGGTAATGATAACAGGCGACCACAAGAACACCGCCGCCGCAGTTGCCAAAAAAGCAGGCATTTTCCGCAGCGGAGATATGATACTGACGGGCGCAGAGCTTGCCGCTATGGACGACAGGGAGCTTGAAAGCGTTATTGACAAGGTCTCCGTTTACGCAAGAGTAACTCCTGCCGACAAGCTGAGGATAGTCCGTGCCTTCAAGAAAAAGGGAGAGATAGTGACTATGACGGGGGACGGCGTGAACGACGCTCCTGCGGTAAAGGAAGCCAGCATAGGCGTTGCAATGGGCATAACTGGCACGGACGTTACCAAACAGGCGGCGGACGTTGTGCTTCTTGACGATAACTTTGCAACTCTTGTAAAAGCCGTTGAACAGGGCAGAGGGATTTACGCAAACATACGGAAATTTGTCCGCTATCTGCTTTCCTGCAACATCGGCGAGGTGCTGACGATGTTCCTTGGTATCATAATCGGTATGCCAACGGTGCTTCTCCCTACGCAGATACTTCTTGTTAACCTTGCCACGGACGGACTTCCTGCGGTGGCGTTGGGAATTGAGCCTGCGGAGCGTGAAAATATGAACGCACCGCCCAGACGTTCGGACGAAAGCTTTTTCTCCGGCGGACTTATGCAGAAAATAATTTTCAGGGGCATTATGATAGGCTTATGTACCTTAGGCTGCTTTGCCCTTACGAAATATATGACCGCCGATATTGCCACGGCAAGGACAGCGGCGCTGTTTACCCTTGTAATGACCCAGCTTGCCCATGTTTTTGAGTGCAAATCGGAGAAAAAGAATATCTTTACCGTGCCCTATCTCAACAATCCCAAGCTGATACTTGCGGCGCTGACTTCCCTTGCGGTAATTTTCGGGGCAATTTACCTGCCCTTTATGCAGATCATCTTCGCCACCGTTCCCCTTACGGGTCAGCAGCTTCTTATCGCTCTCGGCTTTGCAATGTTTGCACCCCTTCTGCAATGCGTTCTTAAATGAATTCGGAATTAGGAATTCGGAATGCGGAATTATTTGCGCTGCGCTTAATGAATAATTTGAACGGACAATGCTGTATTACCCACGGGCGCACAATGTGCGCCCCTACAAAAATTTGTAAAAATAACATCGCCGCAGGCGATACCATAATTCCGAATTTCGAATTCCGCATTCCGAATTTAAAAAACTGCCGTTCGGTCATTGATGCGACCGAAACGGCAGTTTTTTGTTTGTTATCTTGAATGGTTATACACGTTTGCGTTGTCGGAATTGTTTGCTGTACCGTTTTCATCGTGGTCGGCGTCTCCGGGAAGAACGTCGTCGATAATATCTCCTGCGCCTGTTACAACATCGTTTACAATGTCCTCGGCGTCGGTAATGATATTTTCAACAATGCCGTCTCCGTCAACGTCGCCTGTTACGGTGCCGCCGTTGTTTCCGTTGTTGTTATTATTGTTGTTATTGTTTCCGTTATTTCCGTTATTTGCAGAGGTGTTGTTTGTCTGTGACGACTGGGAAGCAGGTGAAGAAGCGGTCGTGCCGTTTCCGTTTCCTGTTCCGCCGTTATTATTATTGCCTGTACCGCAGCCTGTGAGCATAAGAGCCGTCAGAGCCGCAGCAGCTATTGCCGTTTTTTTCATCGGAATGTCCTTTCCCGCAGAGTTTTGCCCTGCTGCGTTCTGTTTTCCGCTTAATATCAAAAGTCGGCAAACCCCATAACGGAAAAACGCTTAATCCCTTTCAGCCGCTCCCACGCCGTAGTAAAAAGTCACATTTTCACCGTATTCGGATGGGTCTTCTCCCGATAAATAAACCTTTTCGGCAATATCGGAGTATTCGGGCGGTATCGTATAGCGGTTTCCGTTAACGGTAATAGTATAGCACGGTTCGTCTGTAATATACCCTGCCTGCATAACGTTAAATATTTCTGCAAGCTCATCGGAATAATGAACAACATATCTTCCCGGAGCAGTTGCATAATAGTTCCAGTAGTCTGTGCTGGAAATATTTTCTTTCTGACAGTACAGCGCCCTTGCCGAACTGTTTTCAAACATATTTTGCTGCAAGCCGATAGTCAGCTTCGGCAAGGTTCCGTCAATGTAATTATCCTCGTCAAGTATATAGTCAATATCGGCGTCAACTCCGTTAAGACAGCCGTGAGATGCAAGTACCTTCAGCGTTTCGGTAAAGCTGCCGTCAATATCCCGGTAGAACACTCCCGATATGAACATATAATACATTCTGTCGGAGCAGGGAGTAAAGTATTCCTCAGCGGTGCGGTCTGCAATATCCTTTGCAAGTGCATCACGCAATTCATAGTAAAACTCCTCATCCACCAAGGTTTTGCTGCGCACCTCTGCAGTATATGAGTAAACGGCAGTTTTTTTCGGGTCGCTTACATAGAGGTAAACATTGGCGTCCTTATCTTCCGAACGCTCTGCCGATACTGCTCTGTCTCTGCAAAGTTCTTCATAGGGATAGAACGCATCCTTTATCATTTCCGCAGCCTGAGTTTTGTATTCCTCCGATATTTCCACCTGCATAAGGCATTTTACCGCTTCCGCAGTCATAACAGGGAAGTGTCTTGTCATCCTGCTTCCGTTTTTAAACTCATAGCATACGGAAAACGTATTGCTTGAATAAGGAATATCCGCATAATTAAACACATCGAGCATGAGGACAAACTCTGTTTCTTTATCATCAACTATTTCTTTATACGCTGATATTATATCATTGTGGGCG
>JBJEQN010000048.1:0-16019 GCA_051881775.1 Oscillospiraceae bacterium
CTAATACAAATAACCAATAAAACTGTAGACAAAAAATCTTCGCATAATCCATATACGCAAGATTATGCTCGATTTTTTGTACAGTTTTTAATTGGTTATTAGTATTAATTATTCATTATTCACTATTCATTTAGCGAAGCGCTCATATTTTGCATATCAACAGCGTACGACCCGTAATTTACGGATAAATAAAAGCGAAAGGATATTTATTTATGAAAAAACAGAATTTTATACAGGGTTCTCTTATCCTTATAGCCTCCGCCGCCGTTTCAAAGGTCATAGGCGCAATTTTCCGCATTCCCCTTGCAAATATGCTTGGCGGAACGGGAATGGGGTATTTCTCCTCCGCTTACGGCGTTTTTATGACGGTATACGCCGTTTCCGTCACGGGTCTGCCCGTTGCGGCGGCAAAGCTGACGGCAGAGCGCTCCGCTTTGGAGGACGAAGCAGGCATATGCAAGGTCAGACGAACGGCTCTGCTGCTCTGCTCCCTGGGCGGACTGGCTTTTACGCTGCTTATGCTTGCCCTCGCTTACCCCTTCTGCGCATTTGTGGGAAAAAGTCCCAAGGCTGTGCTGTCCGTTGCGGCAATTGCGCCCTCGGTGCTGTTCGCCTGCATAACAGCCGTTTACCGTGGCTGCTTTGAGGGGCGGCGGAATATGTACCCCACGGCAGTTTCCCAAGTCATAGAAGCGGCAGTGAAGCTTATTTCGGGACTTGCCCTCTGCTATGCCGTGCTGAACAGCCCCTACAGCTTTTTTGTTTCCGCTCTGAGCATAGTAAAGCGCATCTTCCCCTTTGAAAGCATAAGGGCAATGACCGCCGGGGATCTTGTAATGCCCCTTGCCGCAGCAGCCGCTGTATCGGGAGTAACGATCTCTTCCGCCGCAGGAACGGCAGCTGTGGTGCTGTGGGGACTTAAAGACAGAAAATCCGCACCTGCCGCAAAAAGCTCCGAAAGCACCAAGAAGGTCGCCTCGCAGCTTATCTCGGTAATAATCCCCGTGGCTTTAGGCTCGCTGGTAACAAATCTTACCTCACTTATAGACCTTGCAACTATAGTGGGTTCACTGGGAAAAGCCGTTGCCGCCGCTCCCGAGTATTTCTCGGAGTACATAAGCAGCGGCGTATCTCCGTCCGACCTGCCAAACTTCTTCTTCGGCAGCTTCACGGGGCTTGCGGTAACGGTGTTCAACCTTATCCCGTCCTTTACCAATATGTTCGGCAAGGGCGCTGTACCTGCGGTTGCGGAGGGTTTTGCAGCAGGTGACAAGTCGCTTGTAAAGCAGTCGGCGATGAACGTTATTTTCACCTCCGCATTTATCGCCGTTCCATCGGGCATAGGCATATCCGTTCTTGCGCCGCAGATACTTGACCTGCTGTTCCCATCAAGAAGCCTTGAGACCTCGGTGTGCGTTCTGCCGTTAAGAGTTCTTGGAGCAGGGGTAATATTCCTGTCGGTATCGTCGGTGCTGTTTGCCGTGCTCCAGGCTGCGGGAAAAGGCAGCGCCCCCGTTAAGATAATGCTGTGTGGCGTTGGGGTAAAGCTGGCAGGAAACCTTGCTCTTGTTGCCGTGCCGAAGGTAAACGTAACGGGAGCGGCGTTTTCCACATCGCTGTGCTATCTGCTGATAATGCTGCTTTCCGTAAGCGCTGCGTCAAAATGTACGGGAATAAATGTAAAAGAAGTATACAAACTGCTTTTCAAGCTGGCTTTCTGCGGCAGCCTGTGCGGAGCGGCGGCTTTTCTTACCGAAAATATACTGTCAAAAACCTGGGACAGCGCTTTCACCCTGCTGATTTCCGTCCCTGTAGGGGCATTATTTTACATAATAAGCACACATTTAACGGGCGTTTTAACCAAATCTACGTTAAAATTGCTGATTTGCTGAATTTTTTTCAAAAAACTCTTGAAAAAAACAGAATAATCGGTTAATATATTAAATGCACGGTATTTTACAAAGAATCATACAGGGATAAAATATGGAATTTGAATTCAAAAGCAGATACGATATAAACGATATGCTTGAAATAATGCGTATACTCCGTTCGGAAAACGGCTGTCCGTGGGACAGGGAGCAGGATCATCACTCCATACGCAAGGACTTTATCGAGGAGACCTACGAGGCTGTTGAAGCTATCGACCTTGAAGATACGGAGCTGCTCAGAGAAGAACTGGGCGACGTGCTTCTGCAGGTGGTCTTTCATTCAAGGATAGAAGAGGAAAAGGGCAGCTTTGATTTCGGCGATGTTGTTAACGAGGTCTGCCAAAAGCTGATAATACGCCACCCCCACGTTTTCGGCGATGTTAAGGTAAACGGCAGCGGAGAAGTCCTTGCCAACTGGAACAACATCAAGCAGGAAACAAAGGGGCAGGAGACCTATACCGAAACCCTGGAAAGCGTTTGCTCCGCACTTCCTGCTCTTATGAGGGCGCAGAAGATAGGAACAAGGGCAAAACGTGCAGGAATGGACTTCAAGGACGTTTCTTCCGCAATAGAAGCTCTTGAAAGCGAGGTTGCCGAGCTTAAAAAGGCGGTTTCGGAAAACAGCAATACCGAAGAGGAAATAGGCGATGTTCTTTTCTCGGCGGTAAATGTTGCAAGGCTCTGCGGATTTGACGCAGAAGAGGCTCTTACAAAGTCTTCGGACAAATTTATAAGCCGTTTCCGCAAAACGGAAGATATGGTACGGTTCGATGGGATGGATATGAAATCCCTGGACATAGATAAGCTTGACGCATATTGGCAGAAGGCTAAAAATCAATAACAATGGCGAAATGCCATAAAATTTATGGAGGTAGAAACATTATGACAAAGGCAGATTTAATCAACGCTATCGCTGAAAAGGCAGATTTTTCTAAGAAGGATTCTGAAAAGGCTCTCAACGCTGTAATCGGTTCCATTTCTGACGCTCTTGTAAAGGGTGACAAGGTTCAGATCGTTGGCTTCGGTACATTTGAAGTTCGTGAAAGAGCTGCAAAGGAAGCTACCAACCCCAGAACTAAGGAAAAGATCATGGTTCCTGCAAAGAAGGCTCCCGCATTCAAGGCAGGCAAGGCTCTTAAGGACGCAGTAGACGCTGCCAAGTAATTTCCAAAGACTTTTTTCGGGCGGCCGGCTCTTTCGGGAGCAGGGCTGCCTTTTATTTTACACCGAAAGGATGATATTAAATGCGGCTTGACAAATATTTAAAGGTCACAAGGCTCATAAAAAGAAGAACGGTTGCAAACGAAGCCTGTGACGCAGACAAGGTACTGGTAAACGGCAAAGCTGCCAGAGCCTCATACGATGTTAAGGTTGGCGATATAATCGAGATAAATATGGGACAGCGCCCCCTTAAGGTGAAGGTGCTGAACGTTACCGAGTACGCCACAAAGGAAAACGCAGCCGACAACTATATCGTTGTGGAGGACTGAGCATGGGACCCTACGAATACAAAGTCATACGCATTGACGGCGACTATGCTCACCTGCTCAGGACAGACAACGGCGGCGACGAGACCATAACCGTTGCCATGGCGCTGCTCCCCGACGGCATAGACGAAGGCACTATGCTGCTGTGGGAAGATCTTGAATACAGCATCATATGAATGTGGAAATTGGAAAGTTGAAAGTGGAAACCGCACGGTACGTTGATATGCCGTGCGGTTTGTTTTATATTCCGAACATCTCCGAGAGCAACCGTTTTCCCGTTTTTGTGGAGAACAGCTTTTTTCCTGCGGTCCTTACTGCTTCGGCGGATAAGCCGTCCTCGTATGCGTTGACAAGAAAATCCGCTTCAAGAAGTATCTGCCACTCCAAACGGTCAACGCCCTCATAGGTGTGGTGATGTGCGATAAGAAAGCAGACCTGCTCAGTAAAGCTATCATCCGCTCCAAGCTGTGAAAGCAGCTCCTTTGCAACGGGAACGCCCTCTTTTTCCTGATATTTGCCCGAGCAGGAGCCGTATTTCTTCTCGCAGTTGTGTATACCTATATCGTGCAGCACCGCAGCCGCTTCAAGGACGCACAGTCTTTCACCCTCAAGCCCCTCCCCTTCTCCTATAAGCCTTGCAAGGGAATGTACCTTGATAAAATGCTGTATGCGCTTGGGGTCGCCCTTATCGTATTCAATTGCGCTCATTGTCAGCTTTATTATATCCACCATAATAACCTCCGAAAAAACAAACGGATATTAAGATGCCTGTCCTCTCTGACCGGTCTTAATATCCGTTAAGAATTTTTATCAAACAGAAGCCACAAACTTATTGAATGCGGCAATGCCCTCTTCCGTGCGCTTGAACACGCCTGCGTGCTCCAGTACCTTTGCAAAGACCTTTCCTATCTCCGCCTTGATAACGTCATGTACATTATCGGGAGTAATGTTGCTCTTAGGTGCAAATTCTTCCACCCAGTCTGCGTGTTTTTCAAGCACAGGGTCGCTGCGGACAGCATTTACGCCCTTGTTAACAAGAGTATCGGCAAGCAGCTCCATTTCCCCTTTAAGACGTGCAGGAAGCACCGCAAGACCCATTACCTCGATAAGTCCGATATTTTCCTTCTTTATATGGTGAAGCTCTGCGTGGGGGTGATAAACGCCCAGAGGATGCTCCTCGGTGGTGATGTTATTGCGCAAAACAAGGTCAAGCTCAAAGTTGTTGCCGTGCTTTCTTGCAATGGGAGTAATAGTGTTGTGGGGCGTACCGTCTGTTTCTGCGAAAATAAATGCGCTTTCGTCGGTGTAGCTTCTCCATGCGGTAAGTATCTTATCTCCAAGCTCCACAAGGCGCTCATAATCGGGGCAGTTGAGCCTTATTACCGACATAGGCCACTTTACCCTGCCTGCTTTAACGTCCTCAAAGCCCTTGAACACGAAGGTCTCCTCAACGGGAGCATTTTCCATGGCAAAGGTATAGTGTCCGCCCTGAAAATGCTCGTGAGTAAGTATTGAACCGCCAACGATAGGCAGGTCGGCATTTGAACCTACAAAATAATGAGGGAACTGCTCCACGAAATCAAACAGCTTTGCAAAGGCGGAGCGGTCTATCTTCATAGGCGTATGGCAGCAGTTGAACACAATGCAGTGCTCGTTGTAATAAACGTAAGGCGAATACTGGAAGCCCCAGCGTTCACCGTTTATCTTAACGGGGATAATGCGGTGGTTTTCTCTTGCAGGGTGGTTGACACGGCCTGCGTAGCCAACGTTTTCTTCGCAGAGCTGACACTTGGGGTAAGCGCTCTGCTTTGCGTTAAGAGCGGCAGCGATAGCCTTGGGGTCCTTTTCCGGCTTGGAAAGATTTATGGTAACGTCAAGGGTGCCGTACTCCGTTTCGGCAGTCCATTTAACGTCCTTTGCAATGCGGTAGCGGCGGATATAATCGGTATCGCAGCTGAATTTATAGTAATAATCCGTAGCGGCTTCGGGGGACTTTTCACGGTATATCTGACGGAACTTGTTTATGACCTCCGAGGGACGGGGCGTAAGGCAGCCCATAATATCCGTATCGAAAAGGTCACGGTAAACTATGCTGTCCTCAATAATGCCCTTCTCAACGGCGTAATCAAGGATGTCCTTAAGCACGGGTTCAAGCTCAACGTCCGCAAAATTTTCTTCGGGGGGATCGTATTCGTCAAGACCCAGCTTGTGTATAATTGAATTTGCTGCGTATATCCTGTCCTCCGCTGTAATAAGGTTATTTTCAAGACCGTAGCAAATCAGCTTGCGCACGGCGGTATCGATTTTTCCCGACATAAATTATGACCATCCTTTCGGAATTTTTTTATATAAAATATATGCATATTATAGCACTTTAAGGCAAAAAAAGCAAGCAGGTTTTATTTTCCGTCGTAAAACACCCTGTAATTTTTCTCCGAATGGGAATAAACGCTCATCACAAGACCTATACATATAAACATACTTACCATTGATGTTCCGCCCTGACTTACAAAGGGCAGCGGAACGCCTATTACAGGCATTACAACGAGCACCATTCCTATATTGAGTACGCAATGGATAAATATCATGGCAAAAACGCCCACGCATATATTTCTGCCCAGGCAGTCCTTTGCAATGCGGCTGTCGGCGGCTATTTTAAGGCATACATAGGTAAGCACCGCAACAAGGGCAATGCAGCCGATAAAGCCGAAGCACTGTCCAACATAGGTGAAGATAAAGTCGTTCTGGACGTAAGGCACGTTTACATAGCTGTCCGCATGAAGTCCTTTGCCGAAAAGCTGTCCCGAACCGAGAGCGAGCCTGCCCCAGTACTGCTGATAAAAAATATCGGCATACTCGGGGTCGTTTATGGGGTCGTCAATGAAAAGCACAATAAAACGCCGTTTCTGGTGAGGCTGCATTACCTTTTCCCATATGAACCATACCGCAAAGGGCAGAGCACACAAAACAGGGAAAATATACTTCCACGAAAGTCCTGCGGCAAATATCATGCAGGCGAAGATAACAAGGAAAACTATTGCAGTTCCGTCGTCGCCCTGAAGCACAACGATAAGCGTAGGTATTGCTCCGTGTATGCAAAGCAGAATAACGTTGACAAAGTGGTTCAGCTTGTCCTTGACCTTATCAAGATGTATGGCAAAGGTCATAATAAAGGCTATCTTCAACACCTCAGACGGCTGAAATGTGGTAAAGCCCAGATTGAGCCACGCCTTATCATCGGCGCTTGCATTTGGCTGATAGCCGAGAGAAGTAAAGGTCAGCAGCGTAAGCCCTATGGCCGCAGGAGCGTACAAGAACCACAGCTTTGTGAACCAGTGGTAATCAAGTCCCGACATAATAAGAGCGATAACGGCGCCTATGCAAAGGCAGATGAACTGCATATAGTACATACTCGGTTCCTTGGATGTTACGCCGTTATCAACAAGAGAATACATCAGCACAACGGACAGGGCGGAAAGACTGCACACGGCAATAAAAAGTCCCTTGTCCAGCTTGCGGAAATAGCGGATAACTGCGCTGAAAACAGTTTTAAGCATAAATATCCTTTCAAAATCATAAAAAAAATAACCGATAATTGTATTATACACCAACATTCCGCAGGTTTCAATAGTTCGCAGCATAATCTTCACAGCTTTTTTTCACCTATCCCCGTTTTTTTCATAAAATAAAGCATGAGCAGCGAAAAAAACGTGCCGGCACACAGCTTTCGTCTGCAAATGGTATGAATTTATATTATGGAGCTGATGAATATGAGCCTTAACACCTATTTTCTCGGCGGAAACACCCCCGCCGGCTTCCGTTCCGCTTTTGACGACGTTATAGGCGACACGGACTATTATACATACATTATAAAAGGCGGTCCGGGAACGGGGAAATCCTCCCTTATGAAAAAAATACTTGCCGCCTTTCCCGATGAGGACAGAGAACTGTACATATGCTCCTCCGACCCCGATTCCGCCGACGCCGTTGTTCTTAAAAAGCACAAGGTCATAGTCGTTGACGGCACCGCTCCCCACGTTTACGACCCCGAATACCCCGGAGCCGTTCAGGAGATAGTGAACCTTGGCGACTGCTGGGACGGCGAAAGGCTGCGCTCGGAAAAGGAGGGCGTTATCGCCGCAACAAAGGGTTACAAGCAGTACCATGCACGCTGCCGCCGCTGTCTTGCCGCTGCCGCTTCCGTTATAGGCGATACTTCCCAAATAGCCGAGGCTGCCCTTAACTACAGCAAGCTGGACGGCTTCATATCCCGTCTTTCCGCAAAGCTGCTGCCACAAAAGCCTGTGGGCGAAGGAAAAACGGTGCTGCGCCGCATTTCGGCTGTAACGCCCAAGGGCTGCATGACCCTTATTCCCGAAAATGATACTGTTTATCTGCTCAACGACAGCTATTTTGCAGGCACGGACTATTTTCTCCGCAGCTTTGCCGAAAAAGCCGTTAGGAAAGGTCTTACTGCGGAAATAAGCGTAAGCGCACTGCATGAGGATGAATTTTTTGAGCATCTGCGCATACCGGAACTGAACATTTCCTTTATTTCTTCAAACCCCGTAAGCAAGATAAGCCTTGAAGAAAAAATACCCGTTAATTTTATGCGTTTTTACAGCAAAGAAGTTCTCTCGGCAAAAAAAGCACGGCTTAAATTCAACGCCGCAGCTGCTTCGGAGCTTACGGAAGAGGCGGTAAAAGCTCTTGAAAACGCCAAAGCCGCCCACGACAAGCTTGAAGAATTTTACATTGACGCAGTTGACTTTAGCAAAACGGAAAAAATATGCGAAAAACTTATTTCGGAAATAAAGTCCGCAGAAAAAGTGGAAGAATAAAGCACATTTTCCTGCACACAATATTTCCATAAAAAAATACGGAGGTAACAAAAATATGGAAATATTGCAGATAATCATAACCTCGATAGTATCCCTTATCGTGCTTTTCCTGCTTACCAAGCTAATGGGCAGCAAGCAGGTATCGCAGCTAAATATGTTCGACTACATTGTGGGCATCTCCATAGGCTCAATAGCGGCGGAGCTTGCCACCGACCTTGAAACGCCCGTTCATGCGGCAACGGCAATGATATGCTACGGAGTAATAGCCGCAGCCGTTTCTCTGCTGTCGGAGCGCTCGCTGAAGGTGAGAAAATTCATATCCGGCAAGCCGATCCTGCTTCTTGACAATGGAAAGATCTTCCGCAAAAATATGAAAAAAGCACGGCTTGACCTGAGTGATTTTCTTATGCAGTGCCGTTCACAGGGATATTTTGACGTAAGCAAGATACAGACCGCAGTAATGGAGTTCAACGGAAGGATAAGTATTCTGCCCGTAAGCACCGACCGCCCAGTTACCCCCTCCGATACGGGACTTGCGCCGGAGCAGGAAAAAATGACTACAGCGGTCATAATGGACGGACATATAGATGAGAAGAACCTGAAAATAACTGGAAACAACGAGGTATGGCTTACGAAGCAGCTTCACGAGCAGGGATATAATAATCCGAAAGAGGTGTTCCTTGCAATGTGTGACGATAAGAATAAGCTGACGGTTTTCGGGATGAACTGATGCTGCGAAGCAATAACGGGATTCCAAAGGAAATTCTGTCAACCGCGAAGCGGAATAAAGTTTACGTCCACGCTTTTCAAAGGGTGGTGGGTGTCCAGAGGGCAAAGCCCTTTGGTCGCTCTCCGCAGAGAGCGAAATCCCCAAAACTAAGGCACACGCATTGCAGCGTAAAAGAAACGAAGCAGCAAATCCAAAGGCGCAATTCACATTCAGAAGCGGAACCAAGTAAAGTGTCCTATGACATTAAACTTGTAAAACCGACTATGTGAATTGCGCCTATTTTATCCCATAAAAACAAAGTCACCCTCGCAGGAAAATGTAAGGAGCGAAGCGACGAGCATTTTCCTGCGGCACGACAAAGTGGGGTGTTGTTATGCACACAAAACAGATTATTAACTGACAATGTGGTGCAACAAAAGCGGGCGCACAATGTGCGCCCCTACAGAGAAAATGTGAAAAACGCCAAATTTGTGCGGAAAATCGGGACGGGAAATCCGTCCCCTACATAAATGGCAATGACAATTCCCACTATATAACCAATTATTTCTGCTGCTTAGGCACGGTACCTGCATTAGAGGGAACGCTGCGCACAGCCTGTCTTGTTCTCTTTACATCTGCAAGGTTTGCCTGCAGAACATTCTCTGTCTGGAGAAGAATATCGTCGATATACTTGCTTGCGGCATTCCGTATATCCTTTGCCTTTGCCTGCGCCTGATTAAGTATCTCTACAGCCTGCTGTTTTGCCGCCTTGGTTATCTCGTCGTTGGAGACAATGACCTTCGCACGTTCCTCCGCACGGCGGACTATCTGATCGGCTTCCTTATTTGCGTCGCTGACTATCTCCTGACGGTCTCTTACTATATTCTTGGCGTTGCGTATCTCGTCGGGAAGATTAAGCCTGAGGTCGTTGATGCAGCCTCTCATTTTGTCAAGGTCGATAACGCCCTTTTTGCTGCTGAACGGAACAGAGCTTGCTTCGTCAAGCATATCGTCCATCATATCAAGAATTTCGTCAATAATCATTTCATTAACCTCCTGCTTAATTTTTCTGAATTTCCTTTGGAACAAGTCTTTCCGTAATATCTCTCAGGATACATCCCGGCACAAAATGGCTTATATCGCCGCCGAAGGACGCTATCTGCTTTACTACGCTTGAAGAAAGGTACATATTTTCTGCGCTTGTTGTAAGGAACACCGTTTCTGCGCCGTCATAAAGTATCTTATTGGCAAGCGCCATCTGGAATTCGTACTCAAAGTCAGATACCGCTCTCAGACCCTTTATTATCGCCACGGCTCCCACCTGCTTGACGTAATCCGCCAGAAGCCCGTCCCATATATCCACCACAACGTTGTCAAGCTGCAGGCTGTCAAGCACCTTGTTTATAAGCTGTACTCGTTCAACGGTGGTAAAGGACGGATTTTTTACTGCGTTGACGGAAACAAGAACTATTACCTTGTCAAACAGCTTTGAAGCTCTGTGTATAATATCCGTATGCCCGAAGGTAACGGGGTCGAAGCTGCCCGGACACACGGCTATCCTTGAATTGCTCATTTTATATCATTCCTTTTCGGGTTATACCGCAAAAGTGCGTTATTCCTCCGAAGCACCGTCACCGAAGGGTATTCTGAAAACGGTAACTTCTATTTTTCCGTATTTATAGGTCTTTGACTTTTTCAGCCTGCCTATCTCATCGGGGAGAACAAGTCCCGTTTCATGCTCGCACACGGCAATGCCTCTTTGTGACATATGGGGTTCAAGCAGAGGCAGCGCTTCCTCTAAAATGCCCTTTCTATAGGGTGGGTCAAGGAAAGCAAGGTCAAAGGTCAGACGGCAGGTGCGCAGATAGCCTATGCTGTCCGTATTAAGCACCGAGGACTTATCCTCAAAGCCGCAGTTTTTGATATTCTCATTTGTTATTTTAACAGAATTCCTTGACATATCAACAAAGGTGCATTTTGAAGCGCCTCTTGAAAGAGCTTCTATGCCAAGCTGTCCCGAACCGGAAAACAGGTCAAGCACATTCGAACCCTCTATATCGAACTGTACAACGGAAAAAATCGCTTCCTTTACCTTATCGGTGGTAGGGCGGACATCGTCACCCTCCAAGGTCTGAAGCCGTCTTCCTCTTGCAGTTCCCGTAATAACTCTCATAAAAAAAATTCTCCGTTAATTATAATAATACTTCCGCTTTGTCACAAAACCTCGAAGCGGACAAGTCTGCTTTATTTTATCACATACAATATATTATAACGCAAAAAAACGGCGTTGTCTATAACATTTTATAAATTTCTATTAATTGCAATTTTTTAATTTGGAATTTGAAGAGTAAAAAGTGGAATTATGGTATTCGCAGCGCTCACGGATTTTAAATACATCGCCGAAGGCAATACCATAATTTCACTTTCCACTTTTCACATTTCACATTTGATAAATTCCCACACCTCACGGGCAAGTTCGGCGTTTACACCTGCCGCTTTGGCTATTTCCTCGGGGGAGGCTTTTTTCAGCTCGTCCCGTGTTTTGAAGGCACCAAGCAGCTTCGCCGCCTTTTTCTCCCCTATACCCTTTATTTTGGTGATCTCCAGGGCAAAGGACTGCTTGCGGTGCTTGCTGCGCTGATATGTTATTGAGTAGCGGTGTACCTCGTCCTGTATTCTTGTCACAAGCATAAATGCAGCCTTGTTTTCGTTTATGGCAATTTCTCCGCCGCCTGTTGCAATGGCTCTGGTGCGGTGCTTGTTGTCCTTGACCATACCGAAAAGAGGCACGTTTATCCCCATTTCACGAAGAATAGGCTCAACTGCGCCTACCTGTCCCTTTCCGCCGTCAAGAAGGATAAGGTCGGGCAGACGCTTGAAGCCTTCGTCCGTTTCCGCATCGTCCTTATAGTGCTTAAAACGGCGCTCAAGGACTTCGTGCATCGAAGCATAGTCGTTCTGCACGGCGACCTCCTTTATGGAGAAGCGCTTGTACGCTTTTTTGTTGGGTCTTCCGTTCTCAAACACAACCATTCCCGCAACCATTGAAGAGCTTGCAAGGTTGGAAATATCGTAGGCTTCGATATAAAGAGGCGGAGCTTCAAGTCCCAGCAGCTTGGCAAGCTCTTCAAGGGCAACTATCTCCCGTCCCGTTCTGCCTACCTTTATGGCAAGGGATTCGCTGGCGTTTTCCTTTGCCATTGTTATAAGTTCAAGTCCCCTGCCCCGTTTTCTCGAATAAATATCAACCGCCCGTCCGCACTTTTCACGGAGCATACGGGTCATCATTTCGGGGTCGGGTATCTCCTCCTCGGTGATTATCTCACGGGGTATCCTTTCGGGAACGGAGTAATACAGCTCCATAAATTCCTGTATCATAGCGCCTGTGTCGTCCGGTTCGCCTGCAGGTATCTCGCTTCTGTCGCAGAGCCGTCCGCCGCGGTACATAAGTATGGCAACGCAGGCTTCACCGCCGTTCTGTGCAGCGGCGATAATATCCGTGTCCTTCTTCATATCCTCGTTTATTATCTTCTGGCTGTCCGCAGCACGCTTTATTGCGGAAATGCGGTCACGCAGCCTTGCGGCACGTTCAAAATCCAGTTCCTCCGCAGCTTCGTTCATTTTCTCCGTCAGCTTTTCAACGGAAGCCTCGGAACCGCTTTTTATATAGTCCTCCGCCTGCGCTATTATCTGAGCATACTCGTCCTGAGGTATCTTACCCGTACAAACGCCCATACACTGCTTTATGTGGTAGTTAAGACAGGGGCGACCCTTGCCGAAATCACGGGGAAAGACTTTGCGGCAGGTTGGGAGCATAAACACCTTGTTGACCTCCGCCGCAGTCTGCGTTGCAACGAAGGAACTTGTATAGGGTCCGATAAATTTACCGCCGCCGTTCTTCTGCAGCTCGGAGGTTATACGGGGATAATCACCTTCGGAAATTTTTATATAGCTGTAGCCCTTGTCGTCCTTCAAAAGAATGTTATACTTGGGCTTATGCTGCTTAATAAGTGAACATTCCAGCACCAGCGCCTCATACTCCGAGTCGGTGACGATGAAATCATAGTCGTAGACGTTGGACACCATTTTTGCAACCTTGGGCGTATGGTCGGGAGATTTGCAGAAATAGCTTGTAACACGGTTGCGGAGGTTTTTCGCCTTGCCGATGTAAATAATATGTCCCGTTTTGTCCCTCATTCGGTAAACGCCGGGAGAGGTGGTGAGAAGAGCGGTCTTTTCACGCAGATAAGGCAGTCTTTCGTTCATTTCATTCCTCCGTCAGCACATATTTTACTATAGCCTTTGTAACTCCGCAGTCGTTGTTGCTTTCCGCACGGTATTTTCCGTATGCGAACATATCGGGGTGGGCATTCGCCATAACGAAGCCGTAGTCTGCGGCAAGAAGCAGCTCCTTGTCGTTGAAATAATCCCCGAAGGTCATAGTTTCCGCCTTGGAGATATTAAGCTCACGCTGTATTTTTTCAAGAGCAGCGCCCTTGTTAATGCCCTTGTTCATAAGGTCTATCCACTTGGGGCCTGTTACGGCTACGGTGAAGTCCTTTTCAAACTCTGCCGCCATAACGGGGTAGGAATTGTTCTGGGGACCTACGGTATCGCATATTGCCACCTTGAAAATATCGTCCTCAACCGTTCTTATGTCGTCAACGCAGGTATAGTTAAGGTAAAACTTGCTTACCTCATTAAAAAATTCATTGCTTGTTCGCTCAAAATAGGTGCCGTGAACACCGCAGAGAACGGGCGTTGTGCCTTTAAGGGAAAGACAGACATCAAGCATAGCTTTAAGACGATTTTTGTCAAGAATACTCATGCTCACAAGCTCTCCGCCCACAACAACGTATGCGCCGTTGTCACAGATGAAGTCCAGCTTATCCATACAGCTGCCGAAGCTTATTTTCAGCGAGGAAAAGGAGCGTCCGCTGGCTATTACAAAGTGCGCTCCCCTGCTGCGGAGCCTGTCAAGAACGGTGAAAAAATCGGGCGGAAGCTCTTTTTTATCGTTAAGAAGAGTTCCGTCCATATCCGCTGCAATAAGTTTTATCATTCGCATTTGTTCCTTTCGGTTTTCTTGGTTTTTTTAAGTTTGCGCAGGTATAAAAGGTACGTTACTCCACAAATTATGGAAACGGAAACGTTGAGCGCCGCAGAGATTATGCAGCCGGGCGACAGCGGATCGTCCATATAAAGTCCCATTACCGTTGAAAGTATCATACCCGGCAGAGTTCCCAACATAGAGCCTGCAATATAGTTTTTCCAGCTTGTTCCGGTTGAGCCGAGGAACATACTTACAACGTCGTAGGGCAGGCAGTTTATTATGCGCAGAAAAAATATGAAGAAAATTTCGTTGCTCATTTTTATGTCCTGAACCGCCTGCATTTTCTTATGCTTGGCAATAAAGTCCTCCACAAACTCACGCTGTGCGAAACGTCCTATCAGATAGGGAATGTTCATCATGCAGAATACCCCTATAGTGTTTATAAGCAGCGCAGCCCATATGTTGGGCGCAGCGCTTCCGCAGGCTGTGACTATGACAAGCATTGGAAAGAAAAACGTCAGGGATTTAAGGGAAAACATACCTATTATAACAACTGCGGCAAGCCATATATTTTCGGGAGTATAGCGAAGCAGCTGTTCCACGGTCACATTGCGGAAAACCGTAAAATACAGAACGGCGCAGACCGCTATCATTGCAAAGGGTGCAAGAGCAAAAACAGTTTTTATGATCTGTGTGCCTTTTGTAAGCTTTACTTCCTTTTTCATATTAACGTCTCCTTTTTGCTGTTATTTTGTCAATTAGAATTATATCACCCTCCGGCGTCCTTTGCAACGTACAAAATGTACAATAATGTGAAAAACAGATGAAACTGTGTTTATTATTCTTGTTATTTTGGTTTTTATGTGATATACTGTAAATAACATTAGTGAAACGGGGGCTTTTTAATGGCTGATTATACAGGCAAAAAATGTATAGTATGCAAAGGGACGTTCTCCGAGTCGGACGATATTGTAGTCTGCCCGGAATGCGGTACCCCTTACCACAGAGAATGCTATGCAAAAACAGGAAGCTGCATAAATACTGAGCTTCACAATTCAAAGGGAACATGGCAGCCTTCCCCCGAAATTTCTGCGGCGCAGCAGACGGAGGCACAGAACGACCTTGTTTGCAGAAGATGCGGCTATGTTAACCCGAAAAACGCTCTTTTCTGCGAAAGATGCGGCGAACCTATGCCTGCTCTTGAAAAGCATAACGAAAAAATGCGTGAAAATCAGAATCAGGCAATGAACGGCAACACTTTTCCCGGAATGATGAACAGTCAGGAACAGGGAATAAATATCCAGCCCTTTCTTGTGAACTTTTCCGACCCTCTCTGCGGCTACAACCCCGACGAGGACTTTGACGGAGTAAGGCTTTGCGAGCTTGGCGACTATGTTGAAACGAATACTCACTACTATCTTCCCATATTCAAGCGCATAAAGGAAACCGGCAAGGCAATAAGCTGGAACTTTTCGGCAATGATATTCCCCGAGCTTTATTTTGCAAACAGAAAGATGCCACTTATGTCGGCGGCGGCTTTCATTTTAAGGCTTTTCACCTCTCTTCCCGGGGAAATATATATGCTT
Source organism: Oscillospiraceae bacterium (assembly GCA_051881775.1). Lineage (GTDB taxonomy): Bacteria > Bacillota > Clostridia > Oscillospirales > Ruminococcaceae > UMGS363. The sequence goes on from JBJEQN010000048.1 coordinate 15,605, forward strand.
GCGGCAAGCAATCCCGATATGGTGGGAAAATTTATCGACACAAGAAGCTCCGCATTCAGCACAATGCTTACGCTGTCCTATTTTCTCAGCTATGTTATCATGTTTTTCTTCGGCTCCTTTGCAAACTGGATATACTACAAAAAAGCCGTAAAGAAAACCGCAAAGATAAAGAAATCGGTACCGCCGCAGTTCCTCAGACAGACCCTCCGCTCAAAGGGCGGCACCTCCATCGCACTTCTTCTGACGGTAGGATTTATCTGCCTTTCCTTAAGATATATAATCGCCCGTTTGATGGAATTCGGCTTCGGATTCGGTCTGATCTAAGGGCGTAACACATAAAACAAAAATAAAAACATCAGGGGTATTTTTATGAAAATAAGAAAAGCTGTCATCACCGCCGCAGGTCTGGGCACAA
>JBJEQN010000049.1:0-15947 GCA_051881775.1 Oscillospiraceae bacterium
AAGGAACAAGTCCGCGCTGGATAAGATGTACGACACGGCAAATCCCGTGCAAAACCGCGAGCGCAAGGAGTATAAGCTGCCCCGCGCGCTGAAAAAAGGCGACAATGTACTCATATTTGACATAGACAAAAAGGGCGTGCTGGTCAGCGACCCCGACTCAAACGGAAATGTTTTTGTGCAGGCGGGTATCATGAAGACCAAGGTCAATATCAGCAAGCTTCGTCTGCTTGAGCCCGAAAAGGTGACGGTACAAAGCAAAAAAATATCCACAAAGGGCGTGCGCGGCAAGATGCAGCGTTCGTCGTCGATGGAGCTTGACATTCGCGGCTGTGCGGTGGACGAGGGCATACACGAGCTTGATATGTTCATCGACAACGCCGTGCTGACGGGAGTCAAGGTGCTGACGGTCATTCACGGCAAAGGCACGGGCATACTCCGCAAGGGCATACAGCAGCATCTGAAAAGTCACCCCTCCGTCAGCAGCTTCCGCTCGGGAGTGTTCGGCGAGGGCGAGGACGGCGTAACCATCGCGGAATTGAAATAGTACAGGCATACTCCGGCATAAATATAGTATAACGAATATTTTGTCGGAGGGATACATATGAAATGTACATTGAATGACATTCGCAGCAAGGAGATAATCAACGTCCGCACGGGCACGAAGCTGGGCTACGCCGACGATATCGAGTTCGACACGGGGGATATGTCCGTCAAGGCGCTTGTGGTCTACGGAAGATATCGCTTCTTCGGGCTAATGGGTCGCGACGATGACCTTGTTATAAAATGCAAGGATATTGATATTATCGGCACGGATACCATACTTATATCCGCAGATGAAGCAAATGTATCAAAAAAAGTGCAGGTAAACCGCAAAAGTTTGTAAAAAATGACGTTGTATTGGGACTTGAAAAATACGGTAAAGTATGATATAATATTTCAGTAATTCACACGTCCGCATTTTTAACGGTTGGTGCTTGCAGAAATGCGAGTTTATGTTAAGCTAAATCGGGCGGAGGATATATAATAAAACCAATTTGGAGGAATTAAACAATGGGCGTAGTATCTATGAAACAGCTTCTTGAAGCCGGTGTACACTTCGGTCACCAGACAAGAAGATGGAACCCTAAAATGGCACCTTACATCTTTACGGAGAGAAACGGTATCTACATTATCGATCTTCAGAAGACCGTAAAGAAGCTTGACGAGGCTTACAGCTTCATCCGTGAAGTTGCAGCTAACGGCGACACTGTTCTCTTTGTAGGTACAAAGAAGCAGGCCGGCGATTCCGTTAAGGAAGAGGCTTTAAGAGCAGGCGTTCACTATGTAAACGCAAGATGGCTCGGCGGTATGATGACAAACTTCAAGACCATTCAGAGAAGAATCAAGAGACTTGAACAGCTCCACGAAATGCAGGAAGACGGTACTTTCAATCTTCTTCCCAAGAAGGAAGTTGTTAAGCTTGAACTTGAAATAGAGAAACTCGAAAAGTTCCTCGGCGGCATCAAGACAATGAACAAGCTCCCCGGCGCTCTGTTCGTAGTTGACCCCAGAAAGGAAAAGATCGCTGTTTCCGAAGCTAAGAAGCTCGGTATCCCCGTAGTTGCTATCGTAGATACAAACTGTGATCCTGATGATGTTGATTACGTTATCCCCGGTAACGATGACGCTATCAGAGCTGTTAAGCTCATTGCAGGCGCAATGGCTGACGCTATCATCGAAGGCAGACAGGGTACTCAGGAAGCTGCTGCAGAAACAGAAGCTGAGGCTTCCGAAGAAGCTGCAGAAGTAGCTGCTGAATAATTTAATTCCGGATTCTTCGGGCAGACACATTTTATATATGTCTGCCCATATTTCGATATTAATACTTTTGGGAGGAATAAAAATGGCAAAGGCATCCATTCAGGAAATCAAAGAACTTATGAAAGCTACCGGCGTTGGTATGATGGATTGTAAGAAGGCTCTTGAAGAAGCTGACGGCGACAGAGACGCTGCGGTTACAATTCTTCGTGAAAAGGGTCTTGCTACACAGGCTAAGAAGAGCGGAAGAATTGCAGCTGAAGGTATTGTTACTTCTGTAGTAGAAGGCAATGTCGGTGCTGTTGTTGAAGTAAATATTGAAACAGACTTTGCTGCAAACAACGAAGAATTCAAGGCTTTTGTTGCTGCTGTTGCAAAGACTGTAATCGAAAAGAACCCTGCCGATGTTGATGCTCTTAAGGCTGCAACTATCAGCGGCGGAGATAAGAGCGTTGAAGAATCTCTCCAGGATCTCTTTATCAAGATCAGAGAAAACATGGTTATTCGCCGTTTTGTAAGACTTGAGGGCGTTCTTGTTCCTTACGTTCACGGCGGCGGAAGCATCGGCGTTATGGTAAAGCTGGATACAGATCTTCCTGCTGACAAGGCATTTGAAGTAGGTAAGGACTGCGCACTTCAGGTTGCAGCTATGAACCCTGCATATCTTAACAGAGAGAGCGTTCCTGCTGAAGTTCTTGAAAATGAAAAGACTATCATCATGGCTCAGATGGCTGAAGATCCTAAGATGGCTACCAAGCCTGAACAGGTAAAGGCTAAGATCGCCGAGGGTAAGGTTGGCAAGTATTATTCCGAAAACTGCCTCCTTGAACAGGCTTTCGTTAAGGACGACAAGATGACAGTTCAGCAGTATGTTGACGCAGCAGCTAAGCAGCTCGGCGGCAAGATCACAGTTGTTGACTACGTTCGTTTTGAAAGAGGCGAAGGCGTAGAAAAGAAGGTTGACAACTTTGCTGACGAAGTTGCAAGCATGGCAGGTACTAATAAGTAATTGTTGTACTAATAATTAATTAAAATTGATACCGTCTGTACAGTTTTGTATAGACGGTATTTTTATATCTATTTAGCGGATGTTTTGTTATATTTGTATAAATTTATAATATTTTTATTGAATTTTATGTTATATACTCCAAATGTTGCAGGCCTGTATTGACAACTATGTCACGCCGTGATATACTCTAATCATGATATATATCACACCTCGACATATCAAGCTGCGACAGATAAAGTTAACAGTAGAATTATTTTGGAGGTAAAAAAATGAAAAGTTTTTATATCCGCCGTCCCGAGATGTATAATGAAGCGGCAAGGGGCAAATCGGGAGGAATAATCAAGACCTTGTTGGTATTTGTTTTATTTATGATAATCGTATCTATGGCACAGGGAATTATCCCTATGGTAATGTCGTTTGTTGAGGGTGTAAAATTTGCTGCATCAGGAGCAAGTCCTGAGGAATTTGATGTTCAAGCTATGACAAACAGCCTGCCGTTTAGATTAGTTTCGTTGTTTACAACAGTTTTTGCTACAATAGGAGCTGTTATTTACTGCGTCTGCATTGAAAAGCGGACACTGTCCTCAATGGGTGTAAAAAAGGAACACGCTGCAAGAGATTATCTTGTTGGCTTACTGATAGGATTTGTAATGTTCAGCGCAGTTGTGCTTGTGAATGTACTTCTTGGCGGTATGAAGTTTGAGAGCTTTAACAGCAATGTTTCGGTAGGACTGCTTTTAGTGTTCTTTGCAGGCTTTGTTATTCAGGGGATGAGCGAAGAGTTTGTCTGCCGTGGATACCTTATGAACACAATCGGCGGAAAGCACAGTATGGCGGCTGCGGTAATGATCAGCTCTGTAGCATTTATGGCGCTTCATCTCGGAAATCAGGGGCTTAGTGTAATTGCTCTTGTTAATCTTGTACTTATAGCTGCGTTTTTTGCGGTCTATATGATATGCTTTGACAACATATGGGGCGTGTGTGCGATCCATTCAATATGGAACTTTGCTCAAGGCAATATTTACGGAATAAAGGTAAGCGGCGTGGAGCTTAACACAGTACCTGTATTTACTGTAACTCAGATAGAAGAAAGCAGCTTGATAAACGGCGGAGCTTTCGGAGCAGAGGGAGGTTTCGGCACAACGATAGTTATACTTGTTTCTCTTGCGCTGCTTGTTGTGTACATGATAAAGACAGGCAAGGCAGGATTTACGGAAAAAAACGAATAAAAAATAGGGGAGATCAACTTTGAGCAACACATATATATTCTGGTTTATTATTATTGTCTGCATCATTCTTCCTGCAATAGCAAGAAGGAAAAGAGTTAAAGCATATGCGGCAATAAAAATCGCAAAACGAAAAAGAAAACATTTGAACGATGAGGAGAGAGCTAAAATGAACGAGATCATTCAGAAATTTGTCGGAAAAGAGTGCCTTATTTCAACCATTAATTCGGAGAGTGTTTCCGTACAGGGTACGATCACCGGTATAAACGGCGGCTGGGTCACAGTAGAGCACAGCGGCACGGAGGAAATGATAAACATTGATTATATCGTGAAAATCAAGGAATACCCCCGTAAAAAGAAAAACAAGTAAAAAGGAGAAAAGAACAATGAACGAGCTTATTCAGAAATTTATCGGTAAGGATTGTCTTATCTACTGCATCAATTCGGAGGCAAGCGTGGAAGGCGTTATACAGGAGCTTAAGGACGGCTGGATAACGGTTGTCAAGGATGATTCCGAGGAGATCATTAATACCGAATATATCGTAAGGATCCGTGAATATCCACGCAACAAGAATGGCAAAAAGAAATCGGTGGTGTTAGACTAAGGCTATGCTTGAAACAGGAATCTATTTTGCAGCGTGTATGATAATAAATGTTTTTTTACAGATTATCCGTTGAAACAAACTCAATTTTATGGTATTATGTAACAAATACCGGTAATAAGAAAGTGTGATTGTTTGAAAAAGCTTGAAAAACTGCTCAAAAGCTATATTCCTATGACGGAAACCGCTTTTTATATACTTCTGGCGCTGACAGAGCCCCGTCACGGCTACGGGATAACCAAGTTTGTTGCGGAACTTACGGAAAACCGCATAAAACTGGGTTCCGGCACAGTTTACGGCACTCTTACAAAAATGCAGAAGGACGGACTTATTGAGGTCTATGACGACACAGATAAGAAAATCGTATATAATATAACCGATACGGGCAGACAAGTTCTTCGCACCGAGGTGCAGAGGATCAAGCTGCTTTACGGCAACGCTGTTTCGCAGGAGGATAAGATATAATGACGGTCAAATTTATGCCTGTATGGTTTGCCGATGTTGTTAAAACGGAGGAACGCCTTTCGGAGTACGCCGCAAAAGGACTTATGCTTTCGGGATTTAAGCCTTGGGGCAGGTTTGAGTTTTCTGAAGCCGAATCTGTCAACCTGCGTTTCAGAATATGCCGCAGTAAAAGATGCAGCGGAAAAGTACCGAAAAAGCTGACCGAAAGCGGCTGGACAAGTATTTCCGGCAGTAAAAATTACTACATAGCTGCAATTGAAAAGGACAAATGCGAAAAGCTGCCTTCTTATAGCTCATGGTCGAATTTTTACAGAATAATAATGGTGGTCATCACCTTTTTTATGTGCTATTTTGTAGGCTTTATGTTCGGCTTTTCTGCTGCTTTGATGTCGGGAAAAGAAACGAGCAGCGATAAAATTGCCGGAGCTGTTATAAGAGCGGTTATATTAGCTGTAATTGTATTTGCTTTTGTGAAAATATGTCGTTCAGGCAAAAAAATCAAGGACTTTTCCGAAAATTCTCTTGACCTTGATCTGACTGTACCTAAAGAAAACTTCCTTTACACTAAAGAACAGGAAAAGCAGATGCTTAAATCGGGTGAAATGATAAAGAAATCTCCCACAGCATGGTATCTTGATCCGGTGAAAATCGAAAAAACAGTTGAGGAAATGGCGGAAAAGGGCTGGAAGTTTTACCGTCTGAGTAAATGGGGTACGACTTTTTATTATGTTAAGTCCGAGCCGTGCAAGATAAAATTTGTTGTGGATTATCAGAACCAGGCTACTGACGAATATTTTGAAACAGCAAAGTCCGACGGCTGGAAGTTGGAATTTACTTCTTTTACAAGAATAACCAGCTTTTGCATATGGACTAAGGAGTACAGTGCCGCTGAGGACGAGCCGGAGTTTTACAGCGATTCCGAATCGGACGTAACTCGTTCAAGAAATCTTATGCTTTCGCTTGTTATTACTGCGGCATTTTGCGACGTAGTATTCGGGGCAATACTTTATATGATAATTTCCCACAATTTTGAGGACGGTTGTTTCGATTGGTTCATGGCGGCGTTCAGCGTTGTTGTGGTATTTGAATTTACTTGTATGGCAGTAATGGCTGTTGTGGGATTTATACACTCAAAACAGAACAAATAATATTTATAAAACCGCTTACGGGAATTGAATTTCGTAGGCGGTTTGTTTATAAATGCAGTAAATTTGTCGTACTAATGTGTACCTAAATGTGTATTCCAAAAACAGTAAACCCCGTAAAACCTAAGTTCTACGGGGTTTTAAACTGGTGAGCTATTGGGGATTTGAACCCCAGACCCTCTGATTAAAAGTCAGATGCTCTGCCGACTGAGCTAATAACTCTTATGTTGTGAACGTTTATTCACAACGCTTAATTATTATATCAAATTGTGCCTGATTTGTCAATATCTTTTTTGCTTTTTGTCAATATAGCTATATTTTGTGCAATTAACAGAAAATAATTCACAAAATGCACAACGATATTTTAGGAGAAATTTTATTCCGTGAGTGCATTTACAATGTTTTTGAAAACGCATTTGCCTGTTTTTCTGTTAAAAAGTCCGAAGCTGCCTCTGCCGGCTTCAATATAACCGTTGTCCCACCAAAGGTATTTTATATTCAGTTCATCGGCTTTTTTTCTGAAATATCTGATATATGCGATGCGCTGACCGCTGTTGTTCCTGTTTACTGCTCCGAACTCGTCTATGATAAGCGGTATATCTTTATCGGTGCAGTATGTTTTCATGTAATCGAAGGTTGCGTCCAGCTTTGCGGTCTGTGCGGTATCTTCGGAGTCAAAATCCTTTGCACCGTTTTCAAGACAGGCAAATTCCCAAGGCACATATGAGTGAACATTTACTATTACCTTGTCATCATTCGGAACTTCAAGCTCACGCATAACGTCCTCAGTGCAGGTGCCGCAGTAGGTAGCAAGTACAAGGTGACGAAGGGCATTTTTCCCTCCGCTGTTTCTTACGGTGCTGATAAAATCGGCATTCAGCTTGTTCACGACAGCTCTTGCTTCGGGGTCGACCGATTCCCATTCATCGGGCTGACCGAGTTTTCTCGGCTCGTTAAGTCCTTCAAACAGCAGACGTTCGCCGTAATCGGAGAAACGTGCGCAAATCTGCTCCCAGACACGCTTCAGAACTGCAGAAGCGTGAGGATAATTTTCCTCGGAGGTGTAAAACCAGTTTTCGTGGTGAGTGTTCAGAATAACAAAAACGCCTCTTTTGTAAGCGTAATCAACGACCTCCTGAACTCTGTCCATCCATTTAGGGTCAATCGTTCCATCTTCATCAGTAAAGTGATTGTACCATGTGACAGGGATACGGATAACATTGATACCCGTTTCAATCACGTTGTCTATAAGCTTCTGGGTAACAGGCGGATTGCGCCAAGAGGTTTCCGATTCAAGTCCTCCGGTTTTGCAGGCATCAAGAGAGTTGCCCACGTTCCATCCGACAGTCCATTCCTTTAAAAGCTCCTTTGAAGATATGTTTCGCATATACCAAGCTCCTTATTTATGTTTTTGATCAAGAAAATGTGCGTTAATATATAGATCCCGTAGTTCTGGGGAAGGGAATAACGTCTCTGATGTTCTGTATTCCCGTTGCGTACATAATAAGACGTTCAAAGCCGAGACCGAAGCCTGCGTGCTTTGCGCCGCCGTAACGCCGCAGGTCAAGATACCAGTCGTATTCTTCCTTGTCAAGTCCAAGCTCGTCCATACGCTTTTCAAGCAGTTCAAGACGTTCCTCACGCTGACTTCCGCCTATAAGCTCTCCGACTCCCGGAACAAGCAGGTCTACCGCCGCAACGGTCTTTCCGTCATCGTTCATGCGCATATAGAAAGCCTTGATCTCTTTGGGGTAATTTGTAACAAATACCGGCTTTCCGAATATTTTTTCGGTAAGATAGCGTTCGTGTTCAGTTTGCAGGTCACAGCCCCAATAAACGGGATATTCAAATTCCGCTCCGCAGTTTTCAAGCCTTTCAATAGCTTCTGTGTAGGTACAACGAGCAAAATCGGAGTTTACAACTGTGTTAAGTCGTTCTATCAGACCTTTATCGTAAAAATTATTGCAGAATTCAAGCTCATCGGAACATTCAGCCATAATCGCTTTCAGAACATATTTAAGCATACTTTCCGCAAGCTCCATATCGTCCTCAAGGTCTGCAAAGGCAATTTCAGGCTCTATCATCCAGAATTCTGCTGCGTGGCGCTGGGTGTATGACTTTTCCGCACGAAACGTGGGACCGAAGGTATAGATTTTGCCGAAAGCCATTGCCATACATTCGCCTTCAAGCTGACCCGAAACTGTCAAAGACGCAGGCTGACCGAAGAAGTCCTGTGAAAAATCAACTGCACCGTCCTCGGTTTTAGGCATGTTGTTTAGGTCAAGAGAAGTTACACGGAACATTTCTCCTGCGCCTTCACAGTCGTTTGCAGTAATAATCGGAGTGTGAGCGTACACAAATCCGTTTTCATGGAAAAAGCGGTGGATAGCCTGCGAAGCAACAGAGCGCACCTTAAATGCAGCCTGAAAGGTGTTTGTTCTCATTCTCAGATGTGAAACAGTGCGGAGATATTCAAGGCTGTGAGCCTTTTTCTGCAAAGGATAATCGGGAGAAGAAGCACCCTCAACGGAAACGCTTTCGGCATTTATCTCCAACGGCTGCTTGGCATTTGGAGTAAGAACTATCCTGCCGTTAACCGAAACAGCTGCACCTGTGTTGAGTTTGGATATACTTTCAAAGTTTGAGAGCTTGTCTGCCTCTGCAACGATCTGCAGAGGCTTGAAGCAGCTGCCGTCGCTAATCGACAAAAAAGCGAGATTTTTGCTTATGCGGACAGACTTTATCCAGCCGCAGACCGTAACTTCCGAGCCGTTTTCATAATTTCTGCTGTAAACCTTATTTATTTCTGTACGTTTCATTTTTTCAGCCTCTTGTAAATTAGTTTGATTCTGCCGAGCCTGTGAAATATAATCGGGCAAGTGCAAAATCTTCATTTCCGAAATAGTATAACATATTTTTTTACAGATTACAATATTTTTAAGTCAAATAAACCTATTAATTCTGCATTGCGTTTTGAAACGGTCAAACGATGCTTGCATTTGCGGCTCAAAGGTGGTATACTGTATAAAGTAATAAGGCATATCCACTTTTTTTCTCTCATAAAATGTTGTAAAACAAGCTATGGGAGGAATATTTTATGCTTAGTCAAAAATACAGGCGCAGATTTAACGCTGCTGCCGTTATTGCCGTTTTCTGCGTTTGTGCAGGAGTTATTCTTTATGCCAAAAACAAGCTGGAAGAAACGGTTTCCGTATCTGCTGTACCGCATAATGATACGGTCATTGTTCTTGATGCAGGGCAAGATAGGCGTGTGTTAAGTGTAGTTATCTAAATACACGGTTCAAACAGCTATTCTACGTTGTTTTTCAATATATGCTAATTTTCTTTGTTGATTTGTTTTTAGCTTGTATTCTGCTTTTTGATGTGGAATACAAGCTATTTTTATTTGTAAAGAAAAGCAAATGGTTTTGTTTACATGCGAAACCGCTTAAAACGTTGTGCATAAATGCCTAAAATACGTCAAAAAGTTTGATAGTTTTGTTTACGTGGATTTTCTTTACATATGTAAAATTATGTGCTATAATGGTATCAATAAATCACACGGAGGTAAAAACACTATGGTATATGGATATTGCAGATGTAGCACCAACGAAACAAAACAGGATATAAACAGACAAAAACGAGAACTTGCAGAACTTGGAGCAACCGCAGACACAATTTATTTTGAATATGAAAGCGGTACAAAAATCAATCGTCCAGAACTGAACAAGCTAATGAACGTTGTGCAGGAAGGCGACACCATAGTAACAACAGAGATAAGCAGAATCACAAGAAGCACCAAACAACTTTGTGACATAATCGAAACGATAAAAAATAAACACTTAAAACTTGTAATAAAAAACAGCGTAACGCTTGATTGTACAGCAGGTGAAAACATAGACCCTATGACAAAGGCTTTTTTACAAATGGCTGGAGTTTTCGCAGAACTTGAACGCAATATGATTTGTGACCGTGTAAAAAGCGGAATGAATAATGCAAAGGCTAAGGGGGTAAAGATAGGCAGACCGCAAAAGACAATAGACGATATACCCGACAGCGTGAAGAAACATTTTGACAAATACAGAAACGGAGAACTGACAAAAAAAGAATATGCAAGGCTTTGTAATATCAGCAGACCTACGCTTGATAAGTACATAGCAATAATGACGGACAAATAATTTTAAAGGAGTAACAAACGATGAAATCAACTGTAAATGATACTATTCTTTTTGAAGCGGAAGAACTTATGCACTGCGTATCAGAGCAAGAACTAAAAATAAAAACAACAGCTTTTTTCGCAAGAGAACTTGACAACTGTGACAGCTTAGACGTTTATTTTGAAGAGCAAGGCAGAGCAAGCAACCCATGTTTTTTTGAATACTGTGACAATGCTTTTGAAGCTGACAGAGATAACACAATGTTAAGGTTGTTCCCGTCTTCTGTTGATAAGGTAGATAAACTACTTGATAAATTTGCTGAAATGTACGGAGAACACAGCAATGAGTATAGAGCCATTGAAGAACTTTATAAAACAACTTTAGACCTTGGAATAAAAACAGGGTACATATATTCAATGCTGACAGACGATAAAAAATAAAATAATTTTTGGAGCAGGTTTTATATTTAGACCTGCTCATTTTTATTACAACGTCATATAGGCTACTACAACGCCGTATAAGGCACGTTATAATTTTTAGGGTAAATTATACTACAAAGCATATAAAACGCCATACAACGCATTGTAGAACGTTATGTGGCATACGGGGTTAATAACAATAGTTGAAAAATATTTTTATTGTGTTTTTAGTAGTCGCTATATATTTTTGTGGGGTAAAAACTTTTTGGGAAAAAGTATATTAATTTAGTATAGTATTATATTTTAAAACTTTTTACAAAAAAATGACGTTTTACCCCAACCAAATTAAAATCAATGACCGTTAAACAACGTATATACGTCATTTGCTGTTTTGGCTCTAAGTTCCGTATATGGAGAGAAAGAAAAATAATGCTGAAAGATAAAAAATTACAAAAAAAAGCCTTTTCACTACAGTTTTGTGTTTTACAATACCACTCAAATGGCTTCCCTACGTCATTTGCAGGTTTGGCTCTAAGTTCCGTATATGGAGAGAAAAAAAGTATTACGGCGCAATGTTTATTTTATGGGAAAATCCCAGTTACTACCTATATTTTTTTATGTCAAGTTTATGATATAGGGAACAACTGTTTATATAAATATTTTTGAAATGAAAGGGGGTTTTACAATGTCAAACGAGAGTGTAAGAGCAAGACTAAAAAATTATGTAGCAAAATACGGCTCTACTTATTCAAGCATAGGACGGGATTGTAATTTCGGAAAGAAAAGTTATTACCTTGTTTCAAGGTTTGTCCGTGGTTTGGACTTAAACGACTATACATTAAAGATTATAGATAATTATTTAACTGAGCGTGGAGCTTAATTTTTTTATGTCAAAAATTTTACTAATGAAGAAAGAGAGGTTAAAGCAAGATGACAGCAGGAACAAATTATAACAGCATTACAGCAGTAAAGGCGGTGATATATTATCATATATGCTAAAGAGCGTTACACGGCGTTTTCGTGCGTTCTGGTGCATATATAATATATTGTCATTTGCCTAAATATTATATGAAAAATTCCAGAACAAAAAGAGCCGAGATAAACGGCGAAAAAATAAACGCCCCTTATATTAAGGGGGAACATTGGAAACCTATTAAAGGCTATAACAAAAAATATTACATAAGCAACAAGGGCAGGATATACAGTTTTAAAAATAACAGACTTTTAAAAGAACAATATATTCAAGGATATTTGTATATTGAACTGAGCAACTGCAATAAGCGTAAAAAATATAGGATTCACAGGCTTGTTGCTATATATTTTATTCCTAACCCCGAAAATAAACGTGAAGTTCATCACAAGGACGGAAACGCCTTGAACAATGATGTAAATAATTTAATGTGGGTAACTTGTAAAGAGCATAAAGCATTACACGCCGAAATGTTCAAGCAGAAAAGGGGGATAAAATGAACAAGCAGGAATTAAAAGAACTTGAAACAGACGGCGTTTTTATGGGAATTGATACGATAGAAGTTAAAAGCGAAACACCAACGCCGTATAATAATATTGATAAAACATATGTACGCAAAATAGAAAAAAGAGATATTAATACTAATTCTTTTACATATATTCTGAATCCCGACACGGCAAACAGCAATGTTCCGATATATGACAGTAATACATATTACTCCGTATCTGATTATATGATAAACAGTTTAGAACTTACAGCACCGATAAAAACAAGAATAGATTTTCGTTTTGATTGTTTTAACGAAAATTATGAAAAGTATGCAAAGCTGAACAAATTGCTTATACTGCTTATAGCAAACAAATATAATTTAAATAACCGCTATGAAAGTATAGACCCCTTATTATTGAAGCCTTTAACAGTAAGAGCGCAAAATACAAGACTTGAAATAGAAAATTATAACAAGTCTTTTGCAAGTCCAAATGATATTGTTAAAAACCGTTTAGAATTCCGTTCTAAACAATTGTACGATAACAGAAACGAAAATGTAAAAGAATATAACGAATTTAAAAAATGGTGCGAGCGCATACAGGAAAGTACAACCCCCGAAAATTATAAATCTGTGCAGGATAATATAAACACGGCTTTGTATAATAATTATCTTAAAGAACAGCAGGAAATAAAGTGCTTTTCTATTAATGAATTTTTACACGAATACCGAAATAGTATTTTTACAAGCAAACAATTGTCTGATTTATATAAGTGTATAGGATATAAAGACCCTGAGCAAAGCGCAAAGAAATATATAAAACGCAAGGGGATAATATTATTCTCATTGAAAGACTTGATAATGTACACGGATATACTTTTAAATTCTGGTGATAGGTTTTTTGGATAACAAAAAACGGAACAATTAAACAGTACAAAAGGGGTACAAGTTGTACCCTTTTTTATTGTGCTAAAGTGAACAGTAAAACAAGTCGTAGACAGCGTTTGCAGGATTTTTGAAAAATTGCTTTGTGATAATATGTAAAACGGAACGACACCACACATTAAACATTACTTGTAAAATTTTAAAAATATACAAGTCTATTTTCTTTTGCGTTGTCATAAGTTTTATCAAAACATTATAGGAGAAAAACACAATGAAAAAACAAATATTTGTTTTAACTGAAAATTTTGCAAGCACTTCTGAGCAAGTGCGCAAAGAAAATATTACAAAAATTATGGAACATATAATTAATAATATGTTTCAACAGGAACAAAAAAACAGTAAGTAAAAAAACACTTGAATATAAAAAACAAATATGGTATAATTATCGAGTATTTAGATAACTATACCATATTTTGTTATATTCTGATATGAAAGGATATGCAAATTATGAGTACGAGTGTAGCAATTTATGTTAGATTGTCCGATGAGGATAAAGACAAAAAATATAAGGGAGATGAGAGTTGTAGTATTCAGAATCAAAAGGCGTTGTTATCTGCTTATTGTAAAGAACGCAACTGGGATATTTACGATATTTACGTTGATGATGGTTACAGCGGAGTAAGTAAGAACAGACCTGCTTTTAACCGTATGATTAACGATTGTAAAAACGGGTTTATAAACATTGTATTATGTAAAGACCAGTCACGTTTTTCAAGGGACATTGTAGTTGTTGAACAGTATATAAACGACTTATTTCTTGACTGGGGAGTACGGTTTATAGGTGTAACAGATAATGCCGATACTGAAAGTGAATTTTACGACACAACAAGACTTTTGCAAGGTGCTTTTAATGAATTGTATGTTAAGGACATTTCACGCAAAGTATCAAGGGTATTAAAGTACAAGCGAGAACAAGGACAGTTCACAGGAAGTTTTGCGCCGTATGGTTACAGCATAGACCCTTTAAACAAAAATCATTTGGTTATTGATGAAAATGTTGCTTGCAATGTTAAGCTGATATTTGACCTGTATTTACAGGGGTACAGTTACACAAATATTGTACAAGTTTTAAACGATATGCAGATACCAAACCCAACACAATATAAGGAAATGTGTAACAGTAATTTTCACAATGCTAATGTACAAGGTAGTGCAAACAAAGGCTTGTGGACTAATACCACTATTTACCAGATGATACGTAACGAAACATACACGGGAACATTAGTTCAAGGAAAAACGCATAATATCAGTTACAAGAATAAAAAGCGAAAGAAAGTTCCCGAAAAAGACTGGATAAGGGTTTATAATACGCACGAGCCTATTATTTCATATGAAATATGGGATAAAGTACAGGAACGGTTACACAGTAAACAGCGAGCGTTAAAGACCACACAAGTATTATCCCCTCTAAGCGGTATGGTAAAATGTGCAGTGTGCGGTTCTGCTATGAAGCGAGAAGTTTATCACAATAAATCAAAAACAAGAACGTATTACGGTTTAATTTGCGGTACAAATAAGATAGGCTCTAAAAATTGTATCAATAAAGGACGTATAAGCGGTTTACAGCTTGAATCATACATAGTCGAACAAATTAACAGGCACATTCAAATTTACTGTGATATTGATAGTATAACCCTTATAGACAGACAGACGGAGCAATTAAAACGTTGTTCAGCAGAGCTTGTAGACTTGAACAGACAGCAGGAACAAGCGGAAAGAAAAATAACAATGCTTTATGAGGATAAGTTAAACGGTGTAATAGATACGGAGCAATACAAGATGTATGAACAAAAGTTTCGTGAAAATTTATCCACTATACAAAAGAATATAAGCAGGAAACAGGAACAAATAAAAAATATCGAAAGTTCAAAGACAGATGAAGTTTACAAGCGAAACATAATAACTAAGTACAGTCACATTGAAAAGCTAACAAGAGATATAGCCGATAATTTTATCGATACGGTAACTATTGGTAATATTCAAGAAACAGGCGAAAGAGATATAACTATAAACTGGAAAATATGAGATAAGAATATAACTATAATTAAGACATACCCAGACCATGGCGGCATGGACGGCGGCTGTTCTACTGCAGACGGAAAAACCGAAAAGGGCATCAACCTTAACATTCTTCTTTCTGTTCGGGATATGGCACGGTTTTTCGGCTATAACGTCGACGCAACCCGTATAAAGGACATTTCTATCCACGACAGCGGCGTTACCGGCATAAGAAATCAGAAGGTTTCGGATATGGAAAACAGGCTTGAACTGTTTAATAAATACCCCGACAGCGTTTGCGTATCAATTCATCAGAACACCTTTTCAGACCCAAAATACAGCGGTGCGCAGATGTTTTATTCCGACAAAAACGAGGAAAGCGAGCGCCTTGCTTCAATAATGCAGAGCAAATTTGTGGAGAATTTACAGCCAAGCAACGAGCGTGAGACCAAACTCTGCGGAAGCGAGCTGTACCTTTGCTATTTCTGCAATAATCCTGCGGTAATGGTGGAATGCGGATTCCTTTCCAATACAGAAGAAGCTGCCAAGCTTACCGATGAAGCATATCAGAAACAGGTGGCTTTTACCGTATTTTCGGGTATAAACGAGTTTGTGACAACGGCGTAATAATACTAAACACCAATAAAATGCAGGAAAAAATCTGCGCCGAAATCCAATATATGCAAGATTGTCGGCTTGATTTTTTCCAAATTTTAAATGGTGTTTA
>JBJEQN010000050.1:0-15720 GCA_051881775.1 Oscillospiraceae bacterium
CCGCAGGCGATACCTTAATTATTCATTCTTCATTATTCACTATTCATTATTCATTGATTTCAGCCTTTTCTTCTTCGCCCAGCTTTTTATAAAGCCTGTGCGCAAAGAACGCCATAACAGCCGAATATGCCGCAAGTATACATTCCAAAGCTATGGTCGAGATCATGCCTGCCATAACAAAGCCTATCATAGAGTTCATCAGCGTGTGCAGGAGTATTGCCAACGGTAACAAAGGCAGATACTTCTTCTCCCTTGCCGCCGCAAGATCAAGCACCGACATTGAAATGTGGAAGACTATAGCCGATATTCTTTCAACAACGCCCAGCACCGCAGGCACATAAAATGGCGTTGCCGCAATACTTTGTATCTGCGCAGTTACAGCGGCGGTGTTTGCTTCGTCAAGACCTGCGGTAAGGACGCCCATACCTGCGGCGTTGACCGTAAGAGCAAGTATTACATAATTAAATGCGGCAAATCCCATATATGCGCTTTCAAAGCCGCCGTGACCGATGCCGTAGGAAATCGCATCCTTGTTGGAGCGGTATTTTTTAAGGAAGAATTTGAAAGCAACAAACCTGCCGCCCTCTTCAAATATTCCTGCAAGAAGTCCGCCGCCGATTATGGAGTAAAGCCAGATGTTTGAATTCAGCACACGGGAAACAGGGTTATCCGCCATAAGCAGAAAATACCCCGGTATTGCTTTGAGCAGTATGCCGAACAGCGGAAATATTATCATTCCCGTAATCGCCGGTTTAAGGCTTGCCTTGGTTTTCTTCTTCCATACAATGAGCAGGATAACGGGAATGGCAATGACCAGTATTCCCTCGGTAAGAAGTCCTGCTATTGCGCTTGTTGGTACAGTAATGTCCATAGTTATACCCCCTGTTGATCTTTGTATTTTTTATAAGCGTAATGAGAATACGCAATTGAAACCGCCGCCGCAAGAGCTATGACGCCCGACATAACGTAAACAACGGTCATTCCCCTGAGAATAAGAGACAGCACCGTTACTGCCGCTCCTGCTGCGAAAAATACCGCTCCGCCGAAACGGTTGCTTGCAAGCCAGGTTTGGTCGTTTTCCATGCTCCAGGAAGTCCTTATGCCGAAAAGACCGTTCCGTTTGGACTTTGGCATAAGATTTCCCATTGCCGCCATAGCTATCCCGATTGCTGCGCATACCATCGAGCTGAATCCGGCAGGCATGACCTGTACAGGCTGTTCAAGATGCCTGAAAGCGGTAATAAGAGCGCTGCATTGCAGTACAAATTCCATTATCATTATCACCGCCGCCGATATGCGCAGTATTTTTATATTGTTCTGCGCTTCCGCAGCGGTTTTTTCATCGGCGTTTTTCCGCTTCTTTTCGCACCATGCAAGAAGTATGCTCCAGAACAGCGCCATTGCCGCCAGCAGACCGGGAAAAAGCAACATTTCGTACCTTGAACCGTATCTGTCAACGTTCCCCGAAAAATCAAAGTGCATCGGCACCTCTTCGGGCAGAAAATTCATTGCTGCAGCCGTGATTATAAAGGAAATTGCCGTTAATATCCATATAAACTTATTTTTCATCGTCATTTCCCCCAAACTGTTTCATCCACAATATCATTTCGTCAAAAACGCTTGTGTTAAGCTCGTAATAAACAAAGTTCTTTTCTTTATATTCCATTACAAGATCCGCTTTTTTCAGCAGCCGCAGATGATAGGAAAGCGCCGCAGGGGAGATGTTCAGCTTTTCCGCTATTTCTCCTGCGTTCATTCTTCCGCTGCGGAGCATTATGAGCAGGTCACGCCTTTGCGGATCGGACAGCGCCTTAAAGGTCTCGGCAAGACCCATCCGCTCACCTCTTTCTATTTAAAAAAATCTTTAAATAGATAATAGCACAATGTTTTCTCTTTGTCAACAGAAAAATCCCGTTTTTGCAAAAATCCTTGATTTCCTCAGAATTATGTGATATAATAAGAAAAAATAGTTCGGGGAATGATGTTCTCCCTTGGGAAACCTAAACCGCCATATGCTTTTTTGGCTGATGACTTCTGCAATTACGCAGCAGTTGTCGGCTTTTTTAATGTAAAAATTTTGGAGGTATCTTATATGCTTTTTTCGCTTGCGCTTATTTTTCTTGTGGGAATGTCTGCGGCGGCAATATTCAAGAAGCTGAAGCTGCCGGGAATAATAGGTATGCTTGCAACGGGAATAGTCATCGGACCTTACGTCCTTGACCTGCTTGACCCGTCAATTCTCGGTATATCGTCGGAGCTGCGGCAAATAGCGCTTATCATAATCCTTATCAAGGCAGGACTTTCCCTTGACCTTTCCGACCTGAAAAAAGTGGGCAGACCTGCGGTTATGATGGCGTTTGTACCTGCTTGTTTTGAGATACTGGGGTACTTTATCTTTGCGCCGTTTCTCCTTGGGGTGAACCGCATTGAAGCGGCTGTAATGGGTGCAGTTTTAAGCGCTGTTTCTCCTGCGGTGGTGGTGCCGAGAATGGTGAAGCTTATTGAGGACAAACGAGGAACGGAAAAAAGCATACCTCAGATGATACTTGCAGGGGCTTCCTGTGACGATATATTTGTAATAGTGCTGTTTTCCACTTTTGTAACGATGGCGCAGGGCGGCTCGGCGGATATTTCGGACTTTGTAAATATTCCCGTTTCCATTGTACTCGGCGTTCTCCTTGGTGCGGCGGCAGGCTTTGCGCTGTACTTCATTTTTGAAACGGCGTTTAAGCACGGCTGCAAGATACGGAACAGCTCAAAGGTGATAATCATTCTTGCGGCGGCGTTCCTGCTTATGTCTGCGGAAAATGCGCTTAAGGAGTATGTTTCCCTGTCGGGACTGCTTGCGGTAGTGGCAATGGCGTGTGTTTTAAAGCTGAAAGAGGATAAAAGCGTGTCGGGCAGGCTTTCGGAGAAGTTCGGCAAGCTGTGGATAGCGGCGGAAGCGGTGCTTTTTGTACTTGTAGGCGCAGCGGTGGATATACGCTACACCCTTTCGGCAGGCTTATCCGCCATAGCGATGATATTTATTGCTCTTGCCTTCCGTGCCGCAGGAGTATGGCTCTGTATGCTTGGTACGAAGCTGAATGCAAAGGAGCGGCTTTTCTGCGTTATAGCTTATCTTCCCAAGGCAACGGTACAGGCGGCAATAGGCTCTGTGCCTCTTTCCCTTGGTTTGCCCTGCGGAAAAACGGTGCTTTCCGTTGCGGTGCTTGCCATAATAATAACCGCTCCTCTCGGCGCAATAGGCATTGATGCAGGCTGTAAGAAATTGCTTGAAGATAATTCCGAGATCCAAACAAGCAGCTGATATTTCTTTTCAAAGGAGTATGTTAAGATGATAGGTTCAACTCAGAAAAAGTGCTGTAAAGCAGGTATAACGATCTGTGCTGCGGTAATATCAGTTTTATTTTGCGGCATATTGATAATTGCACACTTAAAACAAAGCAGCAGCTTTTTTTCACGGCAAGTATCACTTGATACGTCCGCAGGAATGACTAAGCAGCAGCGTTCCGACGATTTTGCAGGGCTGTGTGAGCATATTGAAAATAATGTACCTTTTTTATATGCTTATGAAGAGCTGTATGATATAAGTTATGACGAGATAAAGGCATATTATAAAAATAAAATTGAAGAAGCCAACAGTGATTTTGAATATTATTCCTTGATACAAGGATTTTTATATAATATCCCAAGCGGTCATATGTCGGCAGGCTTTCCTTTGCTTTCCAAGATCGACGAGGATTTTTCGGTGCATCTTGCCAAGAATGAGTCTTTTGTAAACGCCCAGAATTATTGGTTTGAGGTAATTCATAACGAATGCAGAAAACACTATGATACAGAAGCCTCACAAATGATATTTGCCTATTATTCGGGTGAATATCGGGGGATCGCCGAGAACATTGATAACGACATATATGGTATAAACAAAGCTGCATTGCTTACTGTAAACGGCGTTGATATTGATGAATTTATCAAAGTCAATTCATTGACAGGCAAGCTCAGATACGATCACATAAATCATAAGCCGTTTCGTGACGCAGTTGTTTTCAACGATGCTTACGGCGAGGAATGCGTGGTGGAATACATTAACGCTCAGGGAGAAAAATGCAGCGTGAAAATGTATTATGGCGCAGATGCTTATTTAACGGCATCGTATATTGACTATTTTAAAGAGCTTGATGGAGTTTCTTACGAAAACAATGCCGTTGAAGCTGCTTATGCCGAAAAAACAGACTGTACAATTGTAGGCGACCTTACTGTTTCGCGAAGCGAAGAAAAAAATCTTCTCTTTGTGAGGATAGACAAATTTTTCTCTCCGGAATCAAATGCTGAAGTTATCGAAAATACAATAATTGATTCTTCAAAAGGAATTGACAATATTATAATTGATCTGAGAAGCAATGTCGGCGGATATTATGAGTATGCAAAAGCCGTTCTCGGCGCTGTATCCGACAGAGATATAAAAACCGACAGCGAAGTGTACATAACAGAAGCCTACTACAACTGCATCGACAACAAGAATTTATATAAATTTGACGAAGAAACAGGATTGTACAGAACT
The DNA here is from genome assembly GCA_051881775.1 of Oscillospiraceae bacterium. Lineage (GTDB taxonomy): Bacteria > Bacillota > Clostridia > Oscillospirales > Ruminococcaceae > UMGS363. The sequence continues at coordinate 4,565 of JBJEQN010000050.1, forward strand.
TATTTCAGTGAGAGCATTACGGGAAAAGCTGAGGAAAAGAAAAATGTTTATCTGCTCATATCGGACGTCACAGGTTCGGCAGCGGATAATCTGGCGTGGGAATTCAAGAGAAATAATTTGGGTACAATTATCGGTACAAATAATACCGGCGGCGAGCGTGACGGCACAATATGCTTAAATTATAATGATATAAGCGGTATCTACTATACCTATACCGCATATGCTGCAATGAATCCCGATGGAATATTCAGTTCGGTGGAGGGCACACCGCCTGACATATATGTTCAGCAGCCTGTTGAAGCATATTTCAAGCGTGAAAGCATAAAACGCAGCGGCGAAGATCCGTATACGCCGGAAAATCGGCTGAAATGGGACAATGTTCTCATAAAAACGCTTGAACTTATAAATGAAAATGACAAAGGAAAAGCTGAATAATAAACGGCGATACCTTATACTAATTATTCATTATTCACTATTCATTATTCATTTAGCGCAGCGCACCAAAATTACACTTTCAACTTTCAACTTTCCACATTCAAAATAACTCCACTCTTCACTCTTCACACTACACACTAACAAAAAAACGGCGTACAGCAACCTTTGAAATTGCTGTACGCCGAAAATTTTTATTGAAATAACTTATGCCTTAGCAGCGTTGAGCTTCTTAGCAAGCTGAGACTTCTTTCTTGCAGCGCAGTTCTTGTGCATGATGCCCTTTGCGCAAGCCTGGTCAACAGCCTTGATAGCAGCCTTTACAGCAGCCTCGGAATCAGCAGCCTTAGCAGCGGTAGCAGCGTCAGCCTTCTTCATAACGGTCTTGAGGTTGGACTTGACCATCTTGTTCTGGAGTGCCTTAGCGTTGGCAACCTTTACTCTCTTCTTAGCGGATTTAATATTTGGCATTTGAAATACCTCCCAAGTATTCTTTCGATAATAAATCTTATTTTTCTGTAAATAATATTTTTAGGAAAAAGCTGATTAAAGCGCAGCGTTTGTTTCGCCGTTCCCCGAAATGCACGAGTTTCCTGCTTTGAGGGCATTTTGAAAAACGGCTGAAACGTATTAATCAGCGTTTCCTTAGACAGCCGCTTAATGACCTTTTGACGAAGCGTGACACGGTTTGCTCCGCAGGATGTAATGACTCATCCCTTGATCACTCAGATAAACGCCGATATAGCAGTACGGCTGCCTCCACCGGAAGATATATCTGCACAAGCTAACAATAATTTTAACATTTTCCTCTGATAAATGCAATAGGCAATATAAAAAAAGTTGTAAAAAAATTATTGCTGCTTTTAGACATTATGCTGTAAAAAGCGGCAAAAATTGAAAGGAGAACCCGAAAAATGTCCGTAAGAACAGATTTAGCCGTTGAAATGATAGACGAGGACGCAAGATCCCTGCCGAAAGGAATAAGACGGAAGCTGAGGAAAAGCACGGCGTGCAGCATTACCGAAATTGACGTTACAACGGAGCTTGCAGGGCTTCGCATAGGCAAATCAAAGGGGAAATACATCACCATCGAGACCGACCGCCTTTCCGCCGCACCCTCCGACTTTGAGGAACAGGCTGCCAACATTGCGGACGAGATAGCCGCCCTTGTGGGAGAGGACAAAAAAAGCGGTCTTATCGTGGGGCTGGGCAATTCGGATATAACCCCCGACGCTCTGGGTCCTCTTGTGACCTCACGGATAATCGCAACACGGCACCTTAGGGAAGTGCTGCCCCCCGACCACGTTTTTTCTTCCCTTAATCCCGTTTCGGCAATAGCCCCGGGCGTTCTCGGCCAGACGGGCATCGAAGCCGCCGAGATTATCCGTGCAGTGTGCGACAGCGTAAAGCCTCAGTATGTCATAGTTATAGACGCACTTGCCTGTTCCGATGTTTCCCGTCTTGGCTCAACGATACAAATAACCGACACGGGCATTTCTCCCGGCTCCGGGGTGCAGAACCGCAGGAAGGAGCTTTCCGAAACCACCCTCGGCATACCCGTTATTGCCATAGGCGTTCCAACAGTCGTTGATATGCACACAATTGCAGAAAACATCACGGGCAGTCCTCCCGACAAGCATCTGCCCAATATGATGGTAACGCCCCGAGATGTTGACAGCCTTATAGACCGTGCGGCAAAGCTCCTTGCCTACGCCATTAACAAGGCTGCGCAGCCTTCCCTTTCCTTTGAGGACATTGCCGCATTAAGCTGAGAGAATTCGCATATAATTTTAGCAAAGTATATGGAAAGGGAGAGTGTGCAATGAAGGGACGGTTTCGTTTTAACGGGAAGAACGTTCTTATGCTTGGAACTGCGGCGGCGCTGGCTCCGCTGATGGCGGCTTCCGTAGCCTCCGCCGTTCCCTCCGCCGCAGACTGTGTGACCTTTGCGGCAGAAGCCTCCGCAAGACTTGCTGCAGGGAACGTGTATGTCCGTGAGCAGGTCACAGCCGAAAAGACTTCCGCCGAAGCTGCTGCGGAGGAGGACAAGCCCGACACCGCAAACGCTTATCTTTCTCTTGACGACAGCTTTATGCTGTCAAGAGGTGAGCTGCTTATCCCTTCGGGTGAAAACGAGGAAATAGAAGTCCCCAAGGAGCAGGATTCCGGCGCAGAGCCTTACCCCGAAAGCCTTGAAAGCCGTGACGGTGTTATTTCCGCCCTTACCTACGGCTTTTATCAAGGTGACGACTATATCACCCTTGACGGCGGAGGGCAGGTGCGGAATATGACGAGTGTTTCAAACGATGTTCTTCTTGAAGAAAGCCGCAAGCCTTACGATTTTACCGTTGAAAAGAACGGCGAGCCGCAGGTGCTTATAATGCACACCCACGAAACGGAAAGCTACGAGCCATACACCCGTGATTTCTACGACAGCTCCTTTACAAGCCGCACCACCGACGACAGCATGAATATGGCGGCGGTTGGGGATAAGATAGCGGAGCAGCTTGAAGGGGCAGGCATAGGCGTTATTCACAACGTTACAAAGCACGACTATCCCTCATACAACGGCTCATACGACCGCAGCCGTGTTACAGTTTTGGATATTCTTGCGGAAAACCCGTCAATAAAGGTGGTTCTTGACATTCACCGTGACGCAATTGAACGGGCGGACGGCACAAGGATAGCTCCCACAGCTAAAATAGACGGCAAAAACGCCGCTCAGGTGATGATAATAAGCGGCTGTGATGACGGAACAATGGGAATGCCCGACTATATGAAGAATTTTCACTTTGCCTCCGCTCTCCAGCAGCAGCTTGAAGAGGATTTCCCGGGGCTTGCGAGACCTGTTCTTTTCGACTACAGGCAGTACAACCAAGACCTTACAACGGGGTCGATACTTATTGAAGTAGGCGGTCACGCCAACAGCATAGACGAGGCGCTTTACAGCGGCGAGCTTATCGGCAGGGCGCTTGCAGACCTTTTTGGGGGTACATAATACTAAGTTGGGAAGTGAAAATATGAATCCGTTTTGTTTCAAGGTAACGATGCCCAAGGGAGAACGGCTCAGGCGGAAAATAATATACATTGCGGCATATATCCTGCTTATGGCGGCGTTCCTGTGGGGATTCGTCACGGTCTACGTCAACTGCTACAACAGTATGCACGCCGAGCCTATGACGGTATGCAGGTTTTACGTCTCGGAGGAGAGCATAAACGTTATTCTGCTTGGCAGGGAGTTTGTTATTTTGCATACGGGGGTGTAATACAAGCGCCGGTCAGCGGAACGCTGTGTTTCCGCCAGCCGGCGTTTTTGCAGTTTCAAAAATAAAGCCTTGTTTTATGCTTCGCTTTGTTCCTTAGAAAGCACCTCCAGAAATTCATCGGGAGAAAGAACGGCGGCGGAAGAGTTTATATAATCCTTTTTGTTACGAGTTATTATATAGTCGATATCAAGCCTTTCGGCGGTTTCCGACATAACGGCGTCCTCATAATCACTCATTGGAGATGAAAGGGCGTTGCGGCAATCGGAAGCAAGGGTATCTGCCACTTCAAATAATGTAAAAAGTATACTGACAGCCTTTCGGGTCTCGCTTTCATTGTGCAGACTTCTGTGCAGGATATAATGGATATCCGTAATTGACTTTGCGGTAAGCACCCCGATAAACCGGCGGTTTGACACGGCAAGAAAAATATCCATAGCCGCATTGCAGAACGGCTCACGCTTTTGCAGAACGTCAATAACAATGCAGGTGTCAATAAGCGCCTTCATATTTTGTCCGCCCTTTCAGCCTTCGCGTCTTCGGGGGTAACGTCCGCAGGGATGATTCCAAGGAGCGATTTTGCCATTTCAACACGGTCGGCATTGGGATTTGACAGCTTTGCAATGATCTTTCCGTTTTTGGTGATATAAATATCCTCTGTTTCCGCAAGCAAAAGGTATTTGCCTAAATTCATTTTTAACTCGGTAGCTGTGATAGACATGGTCATTCCTCCTTGCAGGTATAGTATTGCTTTCTCTGCTTATATTATACATAAATCGTACGGTTTTGTCAATAAGATCGCACGAAATTTTGTGTTGTGACTGCTTGATGAACAATTATTTGATCAATGTTTCCTCAGCATAAAACGCACCCGACATATTGCATTTGTTCAAAAAATATAGTATAATAATTATAAGCAAATGCGTTCGGGCAATAGCTGAAAGGAAGTGTTCAAATGCCGGAATTGTCCAGATTTATGGGAATAATAATCAAAATGCTGTTTAAAGACACCGGACAGCATAACAAGCCCCATATCCATGTGTATTACGGAGAATATGAAGCCTCTGTCGGTATAGACGGAGAGCTGCTTGCAGGTTCCTTGCCCGTCAAACAGTTAAAACTTGTTAACGCATGGCTGATCATACACGAAGAAGAAGTATATGCTGCATGGAATAAGGCAGTTAAAGGTGAAGCTTTTGAAAGGATCGAACCCTTGAGATAACAGGAAGGATGGTAATATTTATGTATGTTATTGATGGTATTGCATATGCCGGAGAGCAGCCGAAGCCTGTAAGAGTTAAAGCTGTACGTCCTTTGGAATCATATAAAGTGTTTATTACATTTACTGATGGGCAGCAGAAAATATTTGATTTTTCGCCTTTGCTTTCTATGTCCTGCTATGAACCGTTGAAAAATAAAGAGGTGTTTGACAGAGTTTATGTTGAATACGGAACTCTTGTATGGAACGACGGAGAAATAGACATAGCTCCCGAAACTCTGCTTGCAGACGGAGTGTCGGTCACAGAAAGTGCATAATAATAAACAGCATGGCGGTTCGCTGCTTGCTTACGGAATTGCATTTTTCTTTACTCCGCAAAGCTGAAAGAGCCGCTTTTAATTTATACAAGTATAAAAAGGCAGCATCGGACTGAACCGTGTGCTGCCTTATTTGCGATAAGAATAATAAGACTTACTTCACATTCCTGTTAGGACACTTAACGATAACGCCGGAGACCTGATGTCCCAGGTGGCAGGCGATAGTTGCGCCTACTTCGTGTATCTCGGCAGGGCCGTAGCCTGTTTTCTTTTTCATCAGCTTTATTACCTCCTCGGTAAGCTCGGGGCGGCTGCCGTCAAGGACGGAGTACACCGTTCCCGGTACCATCTGTGATACCGCATAGTCAACAAGCTGAGGGATAACGGCTTTTTCGCCTCTTACCTTTGCAACGGTTTCGGAAACGGCGTCTGTAAATTTTATTATGGGCTTAAGTCCAAGCATTTCTCCCACAAACGCCGAAACACAGCCTACTCTGCCGGATTTTCTTGCATATTTAAGGGTGAACGCCGTGCAGACGATTATTCCGCTGTCGAACCAGTCGTTAAGGAAGGCGATTATCTCATCGGCTTCTGCGCCCTTCTGTATCTTTTTTGCAGCTTCCATTACCGGCAGACCGTAAACGCCGGTGTAGCCCTTGCTGTCCATAACGGTGATGTTCATTTTGCCATCTGCTTCGGGGTGCTTCTTGAAGAACTCGTCCTTTGCCGCTACTGCGTTGTTGTAGGAATTGGAGCCGATAGAAGCGATAACAACGTTTATAAGGTCGGTAACGCCGTCCTCAAACTGCTTTTCATACTCGCCGACATAATCTTCCACTCTTATCTGGGAGGTGTGGGGCATATCCTCCGATTCGTCCATAAGTTTGTAGAATTCCTTGGTGGAATACTCGACATTTTCCCTAAGGCTTCTTTCTCCTACGATTATCCAGAAATTCACCAGGGCGATGCCGTATTTTTCCGCCTGTTCAACGGAAACGTCGCTTGCGGAGTCGGTCATTATCTTGACTTTGCTCATTTTTCTGCCTCCTGTTTCAATATATTAGATAAATTATAGCATACCTCTGCCTTTTTTTCAAGGCGGAATTGATCTAAATGTGAAAAGTTGAAAGTTGAAAGTGGAATTATAGGCGCTTCGCTTTAATGAATAATGAAGAATGAAAAATGAATAATTATGGTGTTCGCTTCGCTTACGAATTTAAAAATTAATTTGAAAATAACATCGCCGCAGGCGATACCATAATTCCACTTTCCACTTTCCAAATTCCACATTAAAAATAATTCCGAATTCCTAATTCCGCATTCCGAATTAAATCAAAGCCCTTTGCAGGTTTTTGAGTAAATTATAAGTGAGATTATAACGCATATTATCTGCGCCGCATTTACCGACAGGGTGAAGCCGAAAGCCAGCTTGAACACAATAAGGTCAAGCACCATTGGGCTGCCCGTGTCAAGTCCTACCGACAGGGTGTACGCAAGCCAGGAAAGTACGGGTACCCCCTCGCATACTCTGCCAAGTATGGTTCCAAGCAGTACCCCTGCAAGAAGGAAAAACAAAAAAGCTATCGTTCTTTTTAAGCCGCTGCTCATATATATAGTTCCTCTCCAAAGTGTTTGTTTTAAACACTTTATATTATTCCTCTGTAATAAAGTCCACGGGTCATATTTGGAATATCGACCTTTCTTCGTTCAAGATAACATTCCGTTATGCGCTTTACCTCGTCGGGCGGTTCGTCCGTGAACATAAGCTGTATAAAATCACAGTTTACTTCATTCAGCTTGTCGGACATTACAAGTCTGTCGCTGTTAAGCACCTCGCAGGAAACGCCGTCGCATTTTACGGGGAAGAACCTGCCCGTTCTGTCCGTAAGTCCGCCCGTGCAGCTTTTGCAGCCGCCCACAGCCTGTTTAACGGGGCAGTTCCTTGTGAGCATAAGAGGCAGCCGTCCGTAAGCAACTATTCCGTAGGGCAGTTCGTCACCCAGCGATGAAATTTGCGGCAGCTTTAACTCAAAGGAGGCGGTAACGTCCGTTAGCCCAAGCTCCTTGTACGCCCTTATGGACATTGTGTTGGTAACATTAAGCCCGAAACCGCCGTGAAGTTCAAAGCCAAGCCGTTTTCCAAGCCTTATATGTGCAAAATTGGTGCAGAGCATTGTGTTAACGCCCGTTTCTTTGAGTTTTATCAGCTTTTCTTCAAGGCTTTTTTCGTCTGCAACAAAACGTGGCATTGCAATTCCCGTTTTAACGCCTGCGGACAAGCATTTTTCCGTGTTTTTCAGCAGTTCGTTAAGCGGAACATATACTATCTCGGCAAGATCGGGAACGCCCTCAAGCTGTTCTGCCGAATAGACCTGCACTCTTATGCTTTTGTGCTTTATATTCAGCTTTTTGAAAAAATTAAGGTCAACGTCACAGAAACGCTGCGGCTTCTTTTTCGCTTTAAGCCTTGCTAAGTTCATTTTCTCCGCCGCTTCACGCCGCAAAGCGTTGAGCCTTGAAGCAGGAATTATTAAGCCCTCGTCAATTTCCGCAGTAACATTGCCAAGCTCATAGGGAGTGTCGCCAAGCTTTGAAAGCTGATTTTCCACCGCCGCAAGGTCGGTAGGCTTGTTCAATGCAGCTTGGGGAACATCTCCCGTTACGGTAACAGTCACGCCGTCAGAGTGCATTTCAAGCAAAGCAGGCTTATCCTTTTTTATAACTGCGTGAAAATCCGCTTTTACCGCCTTTGTTTCCCTGCGGAACAGCTCACGAAGCTCGGGGAAAACGGCTTCTGCGGAAACAACGTCCTCTTTTCGGCGTGTTCCGAACATTTCCGCACCGATCTTTCCCGTAAGATAGCCGTCTGTAAAGCCGCTTCTTGAAAATACCGCACGGAGGGAGTCAAGGTCAGGTTCCCTTCCGTCAGCGGCGGCACGGCAGGCTGTAACGGCGGCGGCAACGTACTCCGCACGCTTCATTCTTCCCTCTATTTTAAGGGAGCGCACACCTGCTTCTTTCAGCTTATCGATATGCTTTATAAGGGAAAGGTCTTTTAGCGAAAGGTCGCAGCGGTTTTCTCCCTTTACCGCCGAAAAGGGCAGACGGCAGGCCTGTGCGCAAAGTCCCCTGTCTGCGCTTCGTGAGCCTATCATTGCGCTCATATAGCATTGACCCGAAACGGACATACAAAGCGCACCGTGTACAAAGGCTTCAACTTCAATATCCGCTGTGCATATCTCCCGTATCTGTTCAAGGGAAAGCTCTCTTGAAACAACAACTCTTGAAAAGCCGCATTCTTTGGCAAGCAAAGCGCCCTCTTTTGTGTGTATTGACATCTGAGTTGAAGCGTTCAGCCTCATATCGGGCAGCGCCTGACGGAGCATTTTCGCCGCACCAACATCCTGCACAATAAATGCGTCGACCCCTGCTTCTGCGGAAAGCCTTGCGGCGTTCAGGAAGTCTTCAAGCTCGCTGTCGAAAACAAGAGTGTTGACCGCCTGATAAATGCGGACGTTGTGCAGGTGACAGTAATCAACCGCCTCCGCAAGCTCCCGACCCGAAAAATTAACAGCGTTTGCCCTTGCGGAAAAACGGCTGCCGCCTATATAAACAGCGTCGGCACCGCACCGCACGGCGGCATAAACACTTTCCATACTTCCTGCAGGAGCAAGTATTTCGGGCTTTTCATACATATGCTTTGTACTCACTTCTTGGCAGCAGCCTTTGCGCCGCCTGCTTCGTCAATGGTTTTCTTCATTTTTTCAATGTTAAGCTCGTTTTCAAGCTCCTTTATCCTTGCTTTAAGGGTCTCCGCTTCTTTAACTGCGTCGTCACGCTCCGCTCTTGCACGGCAGGCTTCGTCAACATACTCCTTTATCTGAGTGCGGATATTGTCGATGCTCTCGTTTGCCTTCTGTGCGTCGTCGAAAGCGGAAAGAGCTGTAAGAACTGCGGCGGACTGGATAGTTATGCTGTCCGACTGGGCTGTCATCTGGTCAATAGTGTTCTCCACCTTTTTGGCAAGGGAAATGTAATAGCTTGCGGTCTCCTCGGTCTTGAGCGCATATTCTTTTCCGCAGATAGTAACTCTGACTTTGTTCATAGTAAATATCCTTTCCTACTTATTTGCGAATAATGTCGTATTTATTATACAACATTTCTTCCCACATTTCAATAGATAATATTTTATCAAAAGTTCTTGTTCATATTATTCCTGCAAATAGGAAAAAACATTCAAAATGCAAACAGAGCATAACATAACAGGCCAAAGATGTTACCTGCGGTTGGTTGTAATGCAGATGTGCTTTTGTTATAATCAAAGTATAAAATAACGCAAGGGGGAATAAGCCTGTGTATGCAGCTCAGACTATAGATCTTGTTAAAAAATACGGCGACAAAACAGCAGTTGACGGAATAAACTTTTACGTTGAAGAAGGCGAGCTTTTTGCTCTGCTGGGCGTTAACGGTGCAGGAAAGACCACTACCGTCCGTATGCTCTGCTGTCTTTCAACGCCCACTTCGGGAGATGCGCTAATCTGCGGAAAAAGCGCCGTAAAGGAACCCGATGCGGTGAAGGCACTTACCGGCATATCAACTCAGGACACAGCCGTTGCACCTAACCTTACCGTCCGTGAGAACCTTGAATTTACCGCAGGGATATACGGCTTCTCAAAGGAAAAGATAAAGGCTAAGACCGAAGAAATGGAAAAGGCGTTCGACCTTACAGAGGTAATGGACAAGCGCACAAAGACCCTTTCGGGGGGCTGGCAGAGAAAGGTTAGCATTGCAATGGCGCTTATCTCCGAGCCGAAGGTGCTTTTCCTTGACGAGCCTACCCTCGGACTTGACGTTCTGGCAAGGCGAGAGCTGTGGAAGGTAATAACCGCTCTCAAAGGCAAGACCACAATAATACTTACCACCCACTATATGGAAGAAGCCGAAGCCCTTTCGGACAGGATAGCCGTTATGACAGGCGGAAAGATCGCCGCTATGGGTACTCTTGCCGAGCTTGAAGCGCTTTCGGGTGAAAAAGGACTTGAAAATGCGTTCATTAAAATTGCTGAGGACGCAAAGAAAGGAGCGCTGTAAATGAACAGATCGGCACTTTTTGCGTCAAGGAACGCAAAGGAGATACTTCGTGACCCCTTAAGCTACATATTCTGCCTCGGATTCCCCGTTATAATGCTGGTGGTAATGTCGGTGGTTAACGAGAGCATCCCTCCGCAGGCAGGAATGGTCATTTTCAGGATAGACAACCTTGCTCCGGCAATAGCCTTCTTCGGACTTATGTTCACAATGCTTATGGCGGCGCTGCAAATATCAAAGGACAGGGGCAGCTCCTTCCTTATCCGCCTTTACGCATCTCCAATGAAGGCGTGGGATTTTATCGGGGGATATTTCCTGCCAATGATGTTCATTGCCCTTGCGCAGCTTCTTGTATGCGCAGTATGTTCGGCTGTAATAGCAGGCATTACGGACGTTGAGCTTAATATAGGCAATCTGCTGCTGTCGGCGCTGGTAATGCTTATCCCTGCGGCGCTTATGACAGGCTTCGGAATGCTTTTCGGCAGTCTTTTCAGCGAGAAAGCGGCACCGGGACTTTGCTCCATAATAATTTCCGTAGGAAGTATGCTTGGCGGCATTTTTATGGACGTTGACGCTCTCGGCGGCGTGATACTGAAAATATGTAAGGTGCTGCCCTTTTACTACTGCGTAACGGCAGGCAGGTGCGCATTATCGGGAGAGTTCGGGGAAATGGTATCTCCGCTGCTTGTTTCCGCAGGCTATACCGTAGCGGTTATAGTTTTTGCGGTGCTTGCTTTCAGAAGAAGAATGAAAGCGGATATGAACTAATACTAATAACCATTTAACCTATGGATAAAATACGGCGGCTATAATACGCCCACTCTGCGTCAAACTCCC
>JBJEQN010000051.1:0-15686 GCA_051881775.1 Oscillospiraceae bacterium
GCAAAACATTGTTGTCGTTGGGGTATTGCGTGGAAATAATAATGCCCAGCTTGTTCCGAAGGGTTATCTGCGATGAACGCATTGCTTCAACGGGATAATCGTCCATTGCCCCGGCTTCATCCGCAAGAAAGATATTCGCCATTTTGCCGTCCATCTTGTCTTCCGAATAAGCAAGGGGCGTGTAGTCGCTGTCGGTAATAAGACAGCGTATCTCGCTGCGCAGAGTTTTGAAGATCGTCCCGTCATTAAGCGCAGGAGAGGATTTTATTATTTTTTTGATAGCCGTCTGAAGCTCTTTTGACAGCTTAAGGTCGGGCGCAACCGAGAAGAACCTTCCGAACTGCCCTTCCGTAAGCATTCCGATGATGAAAATAACTGCGCTGTAAAAAGTCTTAAAATTCTTTCGGCATATTTCGAGAAGTGCCGTGCGGTAATATCGTGTTTTGTCGGCTCTGTTTTTTGTGCAGAACACAGCAACGATAAGCAGCCACGCATAGCGCTCCATACAGCTTATCAGAGGCTTTTGCAGGTCGGGGTGGATAATGAGCCGCAGCAGCTTGCATATCTTGCGGAACGTCTTTTCGCAAACATACGCATCCGGGTCTGAGCCGTCGACTATTTTCAGCCAGGCAGCGCATTGCTTTTTAACATACTTAGGCACTTTTCTGTTATTTTCTTCAATGCACCACAGCGCATATGATACCGCCGGGCTCTCCTGTATAGTCAACCTTTCCACCTCCGCTTTATTTTATCTTAGCATAAAACAAAGCCGAGAAACGGACAGTTATTTTTCTTATGTCTCGTCGCCCTCATCATCCATAAGAGCCGCAAGCAAAGGATTTTCTTTTTTTTGCGGTGTTTTCGGAATAGATCTTAGCGCCGCCGAGATAGTCATAACGTTCTCCTTGTCAATAGCAAGCATTATATTTCTTTTTCTGTCGATAGCCGCACCCAACGTGACTTTCTGGGATTGCAGCTTGATTATCTGCTTCGTAAAAGACATGACCTGCTCAAAATCCAAATCTTCAAGCTCCTTAAACTTTTCTTCAAGTGCTTCAGCAAGCTCTTTAATATGCCGTATATCATCTTCCAGCTCGGTTATCTCAGCATATAGCTCACAGTATGTATTTATCCCGGAAGAATATAAAGCATCATTCTTGCCGATCTTCGTCATTAGCTTTGATACACGCAAAAATTCCTTATGTGCAGTCTTGTTGCTGCTTACCTCGGAGCGCTCGAATAACGGCTTGCCGCTGAGTACAGCCTGTTCGGCATTTTCTCTCGCTTCAAGCTCGGCTTTTGTGCGGTGACTTTTCCCTTCCGCTTTGATAACTCCTGCTGTTTTCGCCGGTCTTGCCACAAGCCCACCACCCTGCTTTCGTTTAATTCTTGGCTTTATCTTAACATAAAACCGAGCTGCAAAACGGACAGTTATTTATCCCAAAAATTTTATTTAGCTCATTTTGGGAAAAAATTATTTACAGAGGGCAGGAGTAGGTGTCCGAAGCCGCCCCAGAAAAACCGTGACCCTCGGGGGGTACTACTTTAACTTTTAGGGCAGGCAAGCAAAAAATTCTGATTTTGCTATTTTTTTGAGGAAATCTGCAGGTATTTTCCCACTTTCAGCAAGCTCATGATGCCGATCGCACAGGCTGATAAGATTATCATCATCAAGCCTGAGCTCCCAAGCTGTTGACAACGGCTCAATGTGATGCACACTTACATCATGCACATACTCTATCGGCGCTCCACCGTAACCAATAGCGCATAGCCTGCACATATTGCGGTCCCTTATACGGATATGCTCACGTTTATGCTGCCACGGCTTAGAGTTTCGGAATTTTACTATCGCATTATCAGCATTATGCTGCTTGCGCAGAGGACGTTTGGGGCAAACATAATTTATTTCGTGTATTTTATTGCAATACGGACACGCTTTTTTCATTTTTTTACCCTGTTTTTGCGCTTAGGACTGCCGAGGCCATAGTATTTATACAGCCTTTGAAGCGTTCTTTCTGAGACGTAAAACCTCATTGCCGCTGCAGTCCTGCTCATTCCTGCTTTTTCGAGGTTCCACGCTTGTATAGTTTGCTCTCTTGATAAACAACAGCCTTTCACTTGTTATGCACCTCCAAACAATGCCTTATGTCCTCATACTGCATATCAAATCCTCCTTTTCGTGTCAGGTATCAGAACATATGCCTGATACGGATAGCCTGTATATTCGTCAATGCTGTTATAAACGCTGTCAGGTTTCACCCTCCACCCTTTTGGCGCACGAGGCTGTTCAAGCCAGCGTTCCGCATGAATTATCTCATATGTCTCTTTCGGGCGCTTAAGATTCGTGCTGCACTTATAACGCTTCTTGTTTGCTTCATGCACTCCGTCTTCAAAAATGCCCGTATCGGAGTTATATTTCAGCAGATATGCCGCAAGCCCGTAATAATCATAATTCGGCCACAAAACAGAATTGACGGGAACATTGCCGCATAGAGGATCGCTTTTCCACTTCTCCTGTATAACAGCATACGGAATGTACTGAGGAAGGATAATGTGGTGGTGTATCTGTCTTTTCTTGCTTATATGCGTTGCGGTGATATATTTCAGGACGATACCTGCTTTGCTGCAATATCTCCGAAGGCGTTTAAGAAAATTTGCAAGACACCTTTCCGCTTCGGCAATATTTTTCATTGAATCCTGCGGATATGTAAGCGACAAGTGCCAGTCTCCCCTCTCAAAATTCAGAACCATAAGGTCAAACAGCTTCTGTACTGTGCGCCTTGCGTTGTTCTTTTCCATTTTCCGGCTCTGACGTTTGCAGTATCTGCGTGCCTGCCTTGGTAAATGATTGCCAAGCATACCGCAGTGGAATTTTATAACACGCATTTCATCTCTGACCGAAACGGTCTTTTTACAATACATTTGGCACTCACTTCCAATATTTGTTTAACGTCCATAATGTTAAACCTTAATCAAGGGTTTTGAAAAGGCTCCCATAGCCTTATTTTTTGCTATTATAATAGTATATATTGCTACAGGCGGCAAACGGGCAAGCCTGACCTGCTCACCCGTGCCTTGTAGTATTCTATGTAATCAGCGCCGCACCAAATGGCATAAGGTGCGTTATCCTCTTGGCGCTGGATTACTCTTTGTTTCCCTGCCGCTGCAGCTCCTTATACACTTTGGCCGTTATATCTGCATAGTTTTTGACCTCCAAGAAGCGCATAGGCATAATAGCAGCCACAACAAAAAATCCATTTTGGACTACGATTAACCGCTGTCCCCCTATGTCTCTTGATGCAAACGTGATACTGTCATCCTTGTCAAATGGCTTGATATATGCAGGATCCACAAAGTGCAAAACCTGCTCACTTTTATCGTAGCAAGTGTCCATAACTATGAGGTCAAAAAACTCATTGTCCTCAATTTTGAGTGGTATATCGTAATTGCTGTAAATATCCGACATCGCATTAAGTACAAACTGCGATGCTACGTCCTCCTGGACCTTGCAGGGGCCGTTGCTGTCAAGTCCAAGCAAGCCACCGAGCGTTGCCTCAGAAAATATCGGAAGATTATCAAGCGCATAAATGCAGACACCGTCAGATATGTACTGTTTTTTTATTTCGCCATCATCATTTATGGCGTTATAAAGATTGATTCTGTCTGCCTTGCGGAATATGCTGTATATTTTATCGGGCTTCATTTTAATCCTCCTTTTTGGCTTCGGCAAGAGCTTTTTCCAGCTTGTCTACTTTATCGGCAAGGAAATCTATTGCCTGCGCTAAAGCGTTAATTGTAATGCCCATATTATAAAATAGTGTAGGACTATATAAATATGGGACATCACCTCTTATTTGCGGCATTTTTTTCAAGCGTTTGCTCATTGTCAGCCCTCCTGTTCCATTTCTCGATAGCTTTTTCATCGGAACTGTATCCCTTTGATATTTTGACCATTCCGCTTTCTGCTCCACATTCTTCACATTTTACAACGCTGTAAATGTCGCCTTTAAGAATGGCTTTCCTCCGCAGAACGGTCAAGATTTTAACTTGATTTCAGACATTATCAGCACCGCCTTGCATTAGTTCTCAGCTGTCATGAATGTTGCCGATAACCTCACATTCTACCATCATGTCCAACTGAAGCAATTTTCCCGAACCACCTTTAGTAATACTATTGTTATATGGATATCTTTGAAAAGCGCAATCTCTTTGATTATATTTAATTACTTCTGGTATGCTTTTATCATTTGGCAGATTTCTTTTACTGTTAAAAAGAATAATATCCCCCTCAAAAATCTTCTTGCCGTTCTTGTCGGGCATGCCTGTAAACCTACCAACGGTTTCGGGGATAATCTCACACCATAAGCCGTCTATCCTTTTGTTCTCAGAAATAATGATTATTTGCGGCTTTTCTTCCCTTTCAAGGAATATATCCCAATTGTAGGGACTATATATGCCATAGACCCATTCGCCGTTGTCCGTTCTCTTGCCACGGGAAAGTGCTTCACGAATTATATTCGCACTCATTTTCTTGCTTCCTTTCTCTTTCGTATACTCATAAGCCGTCTGGATTATTTCATCCGAAACACCCATTTTCTGCAATTCCTGCATCTGCTTGAAATCTTCGGGGGAATTCTTACCGAGTATTATTGATACCATTTTATTTCTCCCCTTTCTCAGAGCTCAGCTCCTCCAGCATCATACCGATAAACTTTTCAGCGGCAGCACGGAATTTTTCTCGCTTTTCTGCATCCTCAACCCTGCCGAGTACACCAACAAACTTTTTAAGCGTCTCCTGCACCTCGTTAAAATAAAATTTAAACTCGATAAGCGCCGCATCGGCTTCTCCGGCGGTTTTAATCTGCTCTTCCAGCGCCTTGATGCGATCGTCGGCGGCTGTTTTCTCGTTGTCAAGTTTTTCGCTGAGAGCCTGCAGCTTTTTCTCATAGCCGTCCTTTATGTTGGCGGCGCTGCTCTCATATTCCTTTATTTTTGCCTCAAGAGCCTTTACCTCTTTTTTATGCTTTTTATCGTTTTTGGCAAGAGCTTCCGAAACACGCTTGTTTACCTCTTCAGGATCTGGATCAGCAACAGCGACCTCGGCAGGCCGGTTTCTGAGTTCTTCCAGTTCCTTTTTTAAGCTGTTGATTTCGTTTGTAGCGATATTGTTTGTATCGCAAGCATCCGAGTATTCGGTGTCAAGTTCGTCAAGCTCCTTCTCAAGATTCTTTATACGTCCCTCTGCCGATGAGAGCTTGCCTTCCTTTTCTTCAACGGTCGACTGCAAAAATGATATTTGCTCACCTTTTTCGCCGTTCTCACGCTGCAAGCGGTCGATTTCCGCCTTGAGCTCAGAGACGGACATCTCCCCGACGTCCGTATTCTCCATAAACTCAGCACGGTCAAGAGGGTTAACGTGGGTCAAAAGCTCCAGCTTGGTTATGCCGAGATTTGCATTTGACTGCAAAAACTCCTTCCCGAATTTCTCACATACAGCTATGTAGGTATAAGCCTGACGGGATTTAATTTTTGCTTTGTCCTCACAATATTCATCAAAGCTATCATATCCTAAAGCTGTATAAAGTTTATCTTCTTTCATACGCTTAAGACAGCTGCCCATTTCATAAATAGCGTTAGCCGCAATGGTACCGTTGGTTATTATCTGCTGGTGGAGAGTAAGCGCCTCCGTATATTCGGGGCTGTTTACATCTGCTGTGATTATCTGATTTTCCAACATTTTTATTTCCTCCTGTTATGCTGATTTTTTCTTTGCTTTCGGGTGCTTTTCCGACATAGGTAGCTTGCACCATTCCTGCCACTTTTTCCAAAACAGCTTTTCTGCTTCCGTCATTTTTGTAATGTTGTGTGCGCCTCTTATCTGGACAACATTGTGCTTGTTCATTTCGATGGTGTACAGCGGCTTTTCCGGTTTATCGCAGCGGCGCATAAACAATATAGCCAGCTTGCCCTCTATGTGCCGCTCTGCATAGCCGGCTACACAATGATGCTGGTCCTTGCCCTCTTTTATGATCTCGGCGGCACTCTTGGGTACAATTATGCAAAACCCGCCGTCGGAATACTCATACTCACGGACGTACTTTTGATATATTTCTTTATACTTCCGCTGCTTATTGGCAAGTTTCTTTGCCTCCTGCTCGGCTATCATCGCATTAACTGCAGATGAGGTCCTTTCGTGTGCCGCTCTGAGGTCTTTCGGGCGGTTTATCTGACTGTCTTTGAGGTCATAATGTAACTGCTCACACTCTTTGATATAGTCAAAATACAGACCATCTGCCGCTGCCGTCGGACAATGCCAACAGCCGCCTAAACCACCCTGCTTGTCAAGGTAGTTATAATACTTTGCTGGGGTCAGACCTGTCTTTCTGAGTAATGCTATGATTTTTATGTAATTATTGTTATTAAAAGGGCTGCATATCTTTAAGGCATCGTCAATAGTTGCTTTCGGAAATATCTGCCGAAGATGGCGGAATGCCTGCAGGGTCGCCACATCAAGTTTTTTGATATTCTGACGTATAATAGCGGCTGTATTACCATCCGTGCGGAACACCTCGGCGGCGTTCCTTCCGTCAAGATCAATCGCACGCTTGTAATGGCATCCATAAACAATGTCACGGACTATACTGTTGCCGCCTATTTTCATGATCATTTCGATTGTAGGGTATTTCGCTGCATACATCAAAAAACATTTGCCGTCTCGGCCGTAATAACTATTTGCTTCCGACTTTTCCCGGTATTCACTCGGCAGATAATGCCACATAAACGTATCTTTCAGCACCTCTTTTGCATTTATGTCCTCAAAATAGGCATACTGCGGATATGAACCGCCTGCTATACAGCATTTGGGTTCCGTGAGTTTTTCGGAGTAGCTCCAGGTGCCATCACAGTTGTAATAAACGTTTGTTACCTCACCTTTCCGGTAACGCACCACATGCAGAGGCTGCCATAAAGCACCGCCGTAATGTTCTGCCATTTCTTCAATGCTCATTCCCACCCAGCCGAATCCGCTTCCAAGCTCTCCGCAGACAGCATACACGGTGTTGCCTTTATCTGCAGAATACCAACGGCAGAAATAATGCCATTCCACAAGACATCCACGATTGACACCGGTAGTCTTTGCAATTGCAGTTTTTCCGCAAGCAAAGCATTTTATAGGATAGCCTCGGGATATGTTGTTGGCAAAGGCGACCTGCTCCTCGTCTATCGGAGATTCTATGTCCATTGACCGCCGGAGAGTGTAACGCTTAAGACAGCTTGTGCAAAAGCAATCGGTATAAGTCCGTGTTTTGTGATAAAAAATGTACGGCTTCATGTATTCCCGATTCATTTCGAGACGTTCTGCTTCGCTGACTTCGGGAGCGTCAGGTATCAAGTCTTTATATTCCATGGCAGCCACCTCAGAACAAGTCGTCCAGCGACATATTGAGCACCGACTTTTTAACGGGAGCCGATGTCATTGTTATGGGCGGAGTATCTGCTGCAGCCGCTCCGATGAGGTCGACAGTCATTGTGCATTTAATGTCTGCACCGGGGAAATAAAACTGCACAGCTTTTTTGTACGCCTCAAGGTCCGATATGGACGTTCCCGTGCCGGCGGCCACTGCTTTGAGGCAGTCGGAAAATGTCTTGCTGCTCTGTACTACCGCCTGTGCAAATTCCTCATTCTGAGCGCAGAAATTTTTGAGAGTAGCAAGCACAGCGGACCGCATTGCCATCTCTTTTTCGTCTCCCTTAAAACTCTTGTTTTCGCCGTCAAGTTTTTCAATCGCTTTGTTTATCATATAAATTCCTCCAAGCTTGACAACTCCGATTTTTATGGTATAATGGAGTTGTCATATAAATTCTTTTTTTATTTTCGGGACTGATACCATTAACGGGTCAGTCTCTTTTTTTAGGCCAAAGTTTATTTTTTATTGCATCAACATCAATAATATTATTTATCAACTCTCTGAGCCGGGCATCGTCACAATGCTCGATAGGCGGACATATGCGGTAGATTCTCTTGTACTCTTTTTTTATTACGTTAAGCACTTCCGATTCCCACGCCACCCTTTGGCGATCCGAAGGCGCACCGTATATATTGTGATATTTTTTGTACGCCTCATAAAGCACATTCAGCTTTATATTGCTTACATTAAGCTGATACCCGTACTTTATATTGTAATCGCAAGGCGCTGCCCAAACATCTGTAAGCCGTTTATCACGCTCACGCCGCAGCTCCTCCGGCGTTTTATACATTGCGACCGCCTCTATGCTTTTTCTTTCCTCTGTTTTTCGGCGGAAATGTAATAAGCATAAGATCCACATAAGCCGTGATAAGCGCTATAACGGCAATACACAGCAGTATTATCATTATTGCTATCCTCATTTTCAACTCTCCTTTATCGTCGGAATATTCTCTTGCGCATGGGCAATCAGCTTGTTAAGGTCGTAGGAATGCTCGGATGAAGCCGCCTCCGTCTGCACCGTCATCTCATCATTCCAGCAGCCGTGATTAAGCCATGTCGCAGGGTACGGTATGAACTGCCCACCCTCACGTTTCCATTCCGCAGAGCTTTTCTGCTGCCAAAGAGCCGCCATTATTTTGGTGTGAAGCTCCTTGTCGGGTGCAAGCCTTTTCCAAGCATTCAGCGCCGCTTGCTTTGAGCGTTTTTTTGGATATTCCGACCAAAATTCATTAAAGTATTTTTCGGAAGCCTTGCCCTTGGATGCCGCAGGCTTTGCGCTCTGCTTTTTCTCCGCCGCAGGCTTGTCCGCCTTGACCTGCACCGCCTCCAAGCGCTCCGTTACAGCCTCGGAGCGTTCCGTTGTACATTTGAGCCGCCCGATAAGAGTATCAATGCCGCCAAGCTGTGCAAGCTCGATGCGCTTTTCTTCCAGTTCATCTTCAAGGTCCGATATGCGCTCTCTGAGGCGCTCCATTCCTTCCTCATACTGCGATATTGTTTCCTGCTGTGCCTTATAAGCGGCTTTGTACTTTTCCAGCTTATCCTTCATACGGTAAGCAATGCCCGTCAGCCGCTCATTTTCAGCAACTATATCCGCCGCACTCCGAAGCAGCTCCATTGCCCTCTGCGGAGACTGACAGCTTCGGCAAGCCTCCGCAAATTCCTGCGGCGTCATTTTATACCGCCGTCCTTATGTATCACAGTGTGCCTCATATCGACGGCACGGCGTTCCCACGACTTGAGCATATCGGCAAAATTGATGTAGTCCTCCCCGAACGAAGCTCTGCACATCTTGATAGCTGAGATAAGCTGCATAACGGCAGCGGCTTTTGTTGGCTTTTCGAATTTCATTTTTTTATTCCTTCCTCCGCCGCCATTCTGCGGCAGTAATTATCAACGATTTTGTTTGCAACATCATACATATGGTCGATGTTTTTCTGTACCTGTTCCGGGGTAAGCGTCCGCAGAAAATTATCATGCACACGGATAATGCCGCCCTTACTGCCGTGATATATGGCTATTATGCTGTCATCGGCGGCAATACATTGCTTGTCATACTCTGTAAGCTCGGTATTGCATTGTACATCTCTCATATGATCACCTCCGTATATTTTATTTACGGCTCAGATTGTCCTATTATTCGCTTCTTCCTGCGGCAAGTGCCGCAAGGCTATTTTTTACGCAACTGCAGGCTCTCTGTAAAAGAGCTGTTCATGATGTTTTGCGGTGTTCCTGCTCCCATTCGGTGACGATCTCGTTTGCGGCGGATAATATCTTTTCTGCCTTGGGTGACTGGAGAACGCCTTTAAGTGTGTTGGACAGCTCCGAGGGGTTTGTTTTTATCTGTCTCTTTTCGAGAGCCGGGATAAGTTCAACCTGCTTGCGCCCCAACTCTGCAAGCCTTACTTTAATTCTGAATGGCATATTATGCACTCCTTTCCGATTTCAAAAACAACAAATTATTGACAACAAAATATTATCCTGCTATAATGTAAATAAATATATTGCCTTTTTGCGCCTTCATTCGGCAATAATTTGTTGTTGTGATTATATTATAGTTTAATTAAATTCAACTGTCAAGCAATTTTAATAAAAATAGTTGAATCAAATTAAACTTTGGCGGTTATTAATAAAGTTATGAGGTGATTTTTGTGAATTACGCTGTACTCGATAAATTATGCCAAGAACATGGGACAACTCCAACCGCATTAGCACTTAAATTAGGTCTAAGCAAGGGAAATACAACAAGCTGGAAAAAAGGTGGAAATCCGAGTGTAGAAGTGCTACTACAAATATCAGATGAATTAAATTGCACCACAGACTACCTGCTCAAAGGCAAAGAAAAAAGCTCTAAATCCAATTTATCAGACTTAGAACTTGAAGCACTTGAAAAATTTAATAAACTTGAAGATGTTGACAAAGGGCGAATACTTGACAGAATGGAAACCATTTTTGAAAGTTATTCTCCCGAACAGAAAGAAAATGTATCGTGATGATATAAACATAATTTTGTGCAAAGGAGAAATTTATGTCTACGTTGGGATTTGATTTTGAAAATGGTAAATTCTTTTTTGAAAGTTCAATTGATAGATATAATGAAGAGCCTGAATTATCGTTACTTGAAGAGAAGGCAATAACTATAATAAAAAACGCATTCAATAATGAACATTTGCCGTTTGATGAAGTTATATTACGCCGTCGTTCTGAAAGTTACCTTACTCTTTTAACTAAAGAATATAATAGCGAATACAATAATGATTTTTGTAGAATTAAAGTTGGACCTCTTTCTGCATGGATTTCACTTGATATGGGAAGTTGCAAACAGCTACAAGATGATTACCGATTTGCAAATGTTTCAAATAAAAAACAACGCCATTGGAAAATATCATTGGATTCTATTTCAAGTATTGAAGATGTAACGGATTTAATTATTAATGCCTTTAAAATTATTCATCTCAATCTCAATATCGAAACCGAAAAAATAATTAGGACTGCTCAGCAAAATACTCAAAATAAAAAAGATCAGCAATTAAATACAGCAGTTGATAACTATACCGTCGTTGACATCGAAACAACAGGCTTATCCAGAGACAGCGAGATAATAGAAATCGGCGCTGTGAAAGTAAGAAATAATGAAATCATAGATAAATTTGACATGCTTATAAAACCATCTGCACCTATTCCGTATAATATAACATCAATCACCGGCATAACAAATGAAATGGTGCAGAATGCCCCTACATTCTGTGAAGTTATCAAAAAATTTCTTGATTTTATAGAAGATGACGTTTTAATAGGACATAATATTAATTCTTTCGATATGAAAATTCTATCAAATAACACAATGAAAGCATGTGGCATATTTTTGAAAAATCCTACGATTGACACACTTGCAATTGCAAGGAAAAACATTGTTCTTTCACATTATAGGCTCTCTGATCTTTGTGAGCATTTAGGAGTGAAAAATGATAATGCGCACCGTGCTCTTTCTGATTCAATTGCAACGAATGAATGCTATCAGCAGATGAAACATTACAAAATCGGCAGCTATAAAACAAATTTGAGTGATAAAAAAGACGCAAAGCCTTGTCAAAGTTTTTCGTGTGCCGAAAACGTTGCAGGAAAGCGCATATGCTTAACAGGAGATTTCAAAATTGCTCCCCGTGACATAATAAAAGAACACTTAACTGAGTTAGGTGCCAAGGTTACAACAAGCATAAGTTCTAAAACCAATTATCTTCTTATCGGAGACAACGGAACAACTACGACACATAAGATAACTGATGCTCAGAACTTAGGTGTTACAATTGTGTATGAAAAAGACTTTATAAAAATAACGGAGTGATCAAAAATGTGCAGTACAGAACAGCTTACACTTTGGAATAATGCGGAAGAACTTACCTTGAAACAAAAACTCGAAAAAATCGTATCTAATGTTTGCAAAAAACAAGACGTAAATGTCAAGTATATAAATTGTGATGAAGTTGCTGACGGTTATTCTATTTGGATATGCGAGCCTATTGATTTAAAAGAAACATCAAGGGTCTTCAGCGTAACATATAAAAATACAGCCAAAACCAAAAGATACGATGTTTCGATTCATTATAAGCGAATAAATAATGTAGAAATTCCAGAAGACGCACAACTCATTATAAAAGATGAAAAGCATAGAGATGAAAATAACGATGTATATTATGTAAAAAAAGCAATTGTACGATTTTCTTTGACAAGTGAAACGATTTTTGACTATCTTTACAAAGTGCTGGATTATCAGCTTGAAAAATTTGAACCTTCGGAAAAGTTTGGTTGTTGCGGAAAATATTTAGAATGCTCAAATGCCAAAGAATGCTTACATAATGAGAAGTTCTATGCAAGAGCATGCTATTACAAAGGTAATCTTGAAGACGAAAAAATTTTTTATGGTAAAAATGCAAATGTGTAACTATTTTTGCAAAAATATCTTTGGAGGGACAGTAAATGAATTCAACAATAATGAAAGTTGTTGCATGGATATACACCATTCTTGGTGTAATAGGCAGTTTTGTTACAGGTGCAAAAATTAATGATCTGTTGAGAGAAGGCGGTGCATTCATAACGATAATAGGAATAATCAGCACAATATTCGGTGCTGTTATATTGTTCGCCATAGCAAAAATTCTTGAAAACACGGAGCATTCTGCCGAAAGAATAGCCAATTTGGAAAAGGAAATGAAACGTCCTGTCCATGCTCCCGAGGGTACTTCAAACTCAAAAATGAGCCTATCTGACATCGCAAGTAAAACTTCCGGCAATGAATGGCGCTGCCCGAAATGCGGGAAACTCAACCCTGTTTCCACAAGAGTTTGCAAGGATTGTGCTTATCAGAAATAAGCGTGATTTTTGCATTTGACTGCAAAATATCCCCCTTCCACAATAGGAAGAAAGATAGCAGTTTTTAATGTTTACCAGAAACTTGCCACGGTATTTTGTCGAAAAGAGGATTTTATGAAGATAAAGAAACGTCAAAATGGTTTTTATTCGTTTTTTAATGGCAAAAATAAGATAAGGACTATCTTTTTTATTGTTTGGGACATTTATTTTTTGACATTTCTTATAAGTTATAAACATTTTTTTCCTTGGAAGTTTGCAGCTTCTTTCGAATGCAATTTTTTTATTGCTTTATTAAGTGTTTTGCTAATGGGCTCTATTATTATGTATAATTTATCCCCCAAATTTTATCATCCAAGATTTAATCCAAGTACATTTTATAAATATAAATCACAAAAAGTATCGGAAAGCAAAGCAATAATTGCTACTAAAAAATATATTGATTTGCATTATTTAAATACTTATGATGCCGATACTTTATTATCACGATTAAAAAAACTTAAATCTGATAACGATATTTTTTCTCAGCTCCCATCAAATATGATTATTGGATTGGTAACAGGTGTTATTTCTGGTATGATGATTAATGCTTTATCTTTCAACCAAGATGATAATATCGAGTTTTATATTTTTAAAAGTTTTTTATTTATTGGATTTTTTTGTATTATTACACTGATATTTGTTATTTTTACATATTTTACAATAAAATCGTTTTATTACGATTATAACTATAATGCAACTATAGTTCCTTACGAAATAAGTAAAATAAAACATCAGTTAATTGAATTTGATGATATACATTCTTACATACAACTGTAAAAGGAGTGATAATATGGAACAATATGCAGCATATCTCCGAAAATCCCGTGCAGATCTGGAAGCAGAAGCGCACGGCGAGGGCGAAACGCTTATCCGCCATGAGCATATCTTAATGGAGCTTGCTCATAAGATGAACCTATCCGTTACCGCCATATATCGGGAGGTAGTTTCGGGAGAAACCATTGACGCACGCCCCGAGATACAAAAACTGCTTGCAGAGGTCGAGCAAGGCATATATGCCGGAGTGCTTGTGGTGGACATAGATAGACTTGCCCGTGGAGATACTGTAGATCAGGGCATAATAGCACGGACTTTTAAGCTGTCGAACACCAAAATCATTACCCCGAAAAAAATATATGATCCCAACAGTGAATACGATGAAGAATACTTTGAGTTTGAGCTTTTTATGGCAAGGCGTGAATACAAGATCATTGCCCGACGCATACAGAGAGGGCGCATCGCCTCCGTCAAGGACGGCAAGTTTATAGGCTCAACTCCCCCTTACGGATATGATAAGGTAAAAATCAAAAATGGCAAAGGGTACACACTCGAACCTAACGAAGAAGCGGACGTTGTGCGGACAATATACAAAATGTACCTTAGCGGCACGGGAATGTCCGTTATCGCAAACACGCTGCAGGATCTCCACATCAGAACTCGAAGCGGCAAAGCCTGGTCAAAATGTACGGTAAGCGATATTCTTGAAAATCCTGTGTATATCGGCAAGATACGCTGGTCCTATCGCCCCGATGTAAAGCAGAGCATAAACGGCAGGGTCGTGACAAAGCGCATTACAAACGATAATTGCTATTGCGTTGACGGCCTGCACGAGGCTATCATTTCCGAGGCGGACTTTGAACAGGCGCTGGCCATCCGCTGCACAAACCGCCGTCCGCCTTTAAAATCATCTCTTACATTGCAAAATCCGCTTACCGGGCTGATATATTGCAGTAAATGCGGTAAAAAAATGACTCGTCTCGGACCCAACAGCCGCAACAAATACGATACAATAAAATGCACAACAAGAGAATGTGACTGCGTATCGGCTCCGATATACCTTGTGGAAGAGCTTGTACTTGAATTTTTGGCTAAATGGCTGGAAAAATATAAATTTTACCTCAAAAATAATGAGCATACCGAAGACGACGGCAGCCGGGCTTTGAAAGAAAAGGCAATTGAAGAAGCTAAGTCTGAAATTGAAAAAATCGACCTGCAGATCACTAAGACATATGATTTTTTGGAACAAGGCATCTATACCACGGAAGTTTTTGCCGAGCGAAATAAAACCCTTGCCGCAAGGAAATCAGAGCTTGAAGTACATATATCCAAGCTCAGGCAGGAAATTGCAGAAATGCAAAATACCGAGCATCTAAAGTATGATATTATCCCCAAAATAGAACACGTTTTGCAGACATATGACGTATGCAAGAACGCTGAGGAAAAAAATAAACTGCTTAAAGCAGTGATAAAAAAAATCAATTATTATAAGAGCACGCCTAATCACCGTGGCCAGATAGACAATGCAAATTTTGAGATAGATCTTGAAATCAACCTGCCCGGCGCAATTAAGCAATTATTTATGCCTTGACCTATATCTTGTATGGGGATATTGATACCCCCACTCGTAAGTCATAAGAAACACAAGGTCTGCCGCTGCGCCAAGTGCCGCATAATCGTGGGCTTCATATAGACTTCCTCGCTGAGCCGCAGAGGTTTTCGGAGCAAGGTCTATATTAAGAATATACCCCTCTGCGTGAAGCTGCGCTGCTGCATTTGACACAAACGCCGCAAATTCTGCTTTATACTGCGGCGGTATATATTCCATATCTATGTCCATTCCCTGAGCGCCTCTGAAACTTATTTCGTTTATCATTCCCGAGATAACACGGTTCTGCAACTCAATATCAGTAAGCAGTGGAATCAATTTTGCCGAACTGAAAGCGCCCTCCGGGTCGATGAGCGACAAACTTAGAAGCACGGCGGTCTGATTCTCGTGGGCAAGCTTTACTATATCTGCGTCGTTTACTGCAATAA
>JBJEQN010000052.1:0-15571 GCA_051881775.1 Oscillospiraceae bacterium
GTTGACGGTGCAGGCAAGAAGAGCGACATCAAGGACAGAATAAATCAGATCAAGAGCCAGATCGAAGCTGCAACCTCCGATTTCGACAAGGAAAAGCTTCAGGAACGTCTTGCAAAGCTCTCCGGCGGCGTAGCAGTTATCAAGGTCGGCGCAGCTACAGAAGTTGAAATGAAGGAAAAGAAGCTCCGTATCGAGGACGCTCTCTCCGCTACAAAGGCAGCAGTTGAAGAGGGTATCGTAGCAGGCGGCGGCACAGCATTCATCAATGCAATGCCTGCAGTTTCCAAGCTGACAGCTTCTCTCTCCGGCGATGAAAAGACAGGTGCTTCCATCGTTCTCAAGGCTCTTGAAGAACCTGTACGTCAGATCGCAGCTAACGCAGGTCTTGAAGGCAGCGTTATCCTTGACAAGATCGTTCGCTCCAGAAAGGTTGGCTACGGCTTTGACGCTTACAGCGAGACCTACGGCGATATGATACCTGCCGGAATCGTTGATCCTACAAAGGTAACACGTTCCGCACTCCAGAACGCAGCTTCCGTTGCAGCAATGGTTCTTACAACAGAAAGCCTTGTTGCCGACATCAAGGAAAACAATCCTGCTCCTGCTCCTGCAGGTGATATGGGCGGTATGTATTAATTTAAACCGCTAAGTAAAGACAACCAGCGAAGCGATAATGGGATTCCAAAGGGATTAGTCCCTTTGGCGCAGGTTCTTAGGGGCGCGGAGCCCCTAAGTCGCTCTCCGCAGAGAGCGAAACACCCAAAAACAAGGCGCAACGCTAAGCCGTGTTAAAAGCGGCAAAGTAAAAAATCCAAAGGCGCAATTCACATCAAAAAGAGGAACCAAAAAATGTTTTGCATATCACAAAACTTGTGGAACCGACTATGTGAATTGCGCCTATTTCTATCCCATAACAGCAAAGTACCCTCGCAGTAAAATGTAAGGAGCGGAGCGACGAACATTTTACTGCGACACGGCAAACTATAGCTGTAGTTTTTCCGCACAAAATCAGCATTTTTCACATTTTCTGTAGGGGCGCAGTGTGCGCCCGTGTGTCAGCACTTTTGGTGCGGTTCAACAGGTTTTGTTAGTGAAATGTTATACCGGAATAACGCTATAGTTTGTTTTGTCGGATAAAAATACACCTCGCTGCGCTCAGTATATTTTTACCCGAGGGATACTTTGTTTTTACGGGATAGAAATAGGCGCAATTCACCATGATTGGTTCCACGAGTTTGATGTTATACAAAACTTTACTCGATTCCACTCTTGATGTGAATTGCGCCTTTGATGCTGTTACTTTTCTTGTTTTAATGCTGCTTTATTATGTGCCCAACTTTAGGGTGTTTCGCTCTCTGCGGAGAGCGACAAGGGGCGCTGCCCCCTTGACCCCTGCCACCCTTTGAAAAGCGTGGACGTAAACTTTATTCTGCTTCGCAGTTCCCCATGTTCTATTTATCGCCTTTATTTTTGTTTATGCTTTTCAAATCTTACAGGCTTGAATTTCGACTGGTAGAACTGCTGTGCGCTGTAAAGTCCTGCATAGCCGGAAAGCATATAGCTTACAGCGATTGCAAGGGCGTAATAAGGCATACCGTTCAAGCCGAACAGCTCTGCACTTAAAATAATTGAAGCAAAAGGACAGTTTGTAACGCCGCAGAATACTGCGATAAGTCCTACAGCCGCTCCGAAGGACGGGTCAAGCCCCAAAAGTCCTCCAAGGGTACAGCCAAGGGTCGCACCTACAAAAAAGCTGGGTACTATCTCTCCGCCCTTAAAGCCGCAGCCCAGGGTAAGAGCGGTGAAAACTATCTTGATAAGGAAAGCCACAGGGTCGGCGCTGCCCGTAAACGCACGCTTTATAACGTCCATTCCTGCGCCGTTGTAATCGGTAGTTCCCAGGATAACGGTAAGAGCCGCCACTATAAGACCGCCCACGGCTATCCTTATGTATGGGTTGGCAAAATATTTTTTATAAAGCTCTCCCGACTTGTGCATAGTCTCGCAGAAAAGCACGCTTACGACTGCGCAGACAGCACCCATAAAAACTACCGCTAAAAGTGCTGCCGCCGAGCCTGCTCCGAACTGGGGAACGCCGCTTACGATAAAGCTTTCCGCCTCCGCTCCAAGCGCTCCTGCAACAGCCGCAGCAGTTATTCCCGAAAGCATACAAGGAACAAGTGCGGAATACTGCGCCGCTCCCACTATGGTTACTTCAATAGCAAATACCGCCGCAGCAACAGGAGTTCCAAACAATGCGGAGAAGCCTGCGCTCATTCCGCACATAATAAGCGTGGAGGTGTCCTTTTCGTCCAGCTTGAACAGCTTTCTCAGGGGAGAAATAAAGGAACCGCCTATCTGAAGCGCCGCTCCCTCACGTCCTGCGGAACCGCCGAAAAGGTGTGTAACGAAGGTCGCCATAAAAATCAGCGGTGCCTGACGGAATTTTACCTCCGACTCTGCTCTTGCGGCAAGGATTATTGTGTTCGTGCCCTTATCGTCGCCCATTCCCGTTATATTGTAGAGAAAAACAAGTAGCAGACCTGCAAAGGGCAGCAGGAATATAAGAAAACGGTGTTCTCCTCGGAATTCCGTTGCAAAGCTAAGCGCTTTTCCGAACAGCGCACCCACAACTCCCACCGCTGCGCCCGAAAGCACGGATATAAGGAACCATTTTGCAAACGCCAGCCACAATGAGCCGTAAGAATCCGGGGAAAATAAATTTGAAAATTTATTACTTGTCTTTTTATCCTTTGTTTCATGCTCTGTTTCATTCTTTACAGAGTTTTCAGCTATCATAAACTTAACAACCTTTCATTTCTTTACGAAAACATAAGCAGCATTTCACGGAGCAGCTTGCAGCAAAGCGCCGTAGAGATACCGCTTGGGTCATAGGGCGGTGAAAGCTCGTTCATATCCGCACCTACTATATTTAAGCTGCGCAGCTTCATCAGAGCCGACAGCAGCTCGGTATATCTTACTCCCCCTGCTTCGGGAGTACCTGTTCCGGGAAATTCCGACGGGTCAAGAACGTCCATATCAACGGTAAGATAAACGTTTTTGCCCTCAAGCGCCTTTACCATATGGTCAATTCCGCTGAGGTCAAAGGGGGTCATTACGGTATGCTCCTTGGCAAAGGCAAATTCTGTCCGCTCACCGCTTCTTATGCCGTGCTGATAGATATGCTTGTCCCCAACAAGCTCATAGCAGCGGCGCATTACGCAGGCGTGGGAGTTTTTCACACCAAGGTAATCGTCACGCAAATCGGCGTGAGCGTCAAACTGGATAATGTACAGATCGTCATACTTTTCCTTCACAGCCCTTACTGCGCCGAGGGTCACAAGATGCTCTCCGCCCAGCATAAAGGGCATTTTTCCGTCACGGAGAATTTCTCTCGTAAGCTCCGTTATCTGTTCAAGGGCAAGGTCTGAGGAGCCTATGCAAAGCTCAATGTCGCCTGCATCATAATAGGTGTAGTCGGTCAGATCCTTGTCCTGATAGGGGGAATAGGTCTCAATGCCGTAGCTTTCCTGTCGTATAGCCTTTGCGCCGAAGCGTGTTCCGGGACGATAGGAGGTGGTGCTGTCAAATGGTGCGCCGAAAATAACTATTTTTGAATCGGCATATTCGCCGTCACAGGCAATGAATGCGTTTCTTTCAGACTGCATTTTCAAGAAGCTCCTTTACATAATTGGGTATAGCGAACGAGCCTTTGTGAAGCTCTGTGTTGTAGTATTTCGTTTTAATGCCAAGGCTGTTCCATTTTTCTGCGTCAAAAGCCAAGGGGTCGATGTTCTTTGAAGCAAAGCCGAAAAGCCAGTGTCCCGAGGGGTAAGTGGGAATATGCGCCTGATAAACGCCGCAGACGGGGAAAAGCTCCTTTATTCGCTTGTGCGCCCTCTGCATAGCCTTTGCATCATCGGGATAGTACGGGCTTTCGTGCTGATTTACAAGTATACCGTTTTCGGTAAGAGCGTCAAAGCAGTTGCCGTAGAACTCGCTTGTGAAAAGTCCCTCGCCGGGGCCGAAGGGGTCTGTGCTGTCAACGATAATAAGGCCGTATTCGTTATGCTTTCTGCGTACAAAGCGCAGACCGTCGTCGTAGTGTATATTCACCCTTTTATCGTCAAGGCGACAGGCTGTCTGCGGAAGATACTGCTTTGAGACCTCGACAACTCTTTCGTCGATCTCCACCATATCGATATGTTCAATGCTTTCATACCTTATAAGCTCCCTTACCGTGCCGCCGTCGCCTGCACCGATAACGAGAACGTTCTTTATGTCGGGATTTGAAGCCATAGGAACATGGGTTATCATTTCGTGGTAAATAAATTCGTCCTTTTCGGTAAGCATCATTATTCCGTCAAGAGTAAGGAACCGTCCGAACTCGGGACTTTCAAAAACGTCGATACGCTGAAATTCGCTCTGCTCGCTGCAAAGCTGTTTGTCGATCCTTATGGACATTTTAACGTCTTTCGTGTGCATTTCACTGTACCAAAGCTCCATATATAACCAACCCTTTCTATAAAAGTGGAATTTGGAAAGTGGAAAGTGGAATTATGGAATCCGTGAGCGAAGCGAACACCTTAATTATTCACTATTCATTATTCATTCTTCACTATTCATTAAAGCGAAGCGCCAATAATTCCACTTTCAACTTTCCACTTTCAACATTCATTTCATTACCTTTATCCTCTCCATATTCATATCCTCCGTGCCCGTCATTGAGCAGCCTCTTTCCTTGGAGTAACGGATATAAGCAAGGATATCCTCGGTAATAAGCTCACCGGGGGCAACGATAGGTATTCCCGGCGGATAGCACATAATGAACTCGCCGCTTACCCTGCCTGCGCTTTCCTCAATGGGAAGGGAGACCTGCTCGCCGTAGAAGGCTTCCTGAGGCGTTAAAACTACCCGGGGATTGATGTATTCGTGGTCAAGCATACCTGCCTTGTCCTTGGAGAAGCGGCGCTTTATCTCTGCAAGTGCCGCAACAAGGCGTTCTATGTCCTTCCACATATCACCTGCGGAAATATAAGCAAGAATGTTGCCAATGTCGCCGAATTCTATCTGTATGTCGTAAATATCACGGAGCTTGTCATAGACCTCAATGCCTGCAAGACCTATATCACGGGTATGTACCGACAGCTTGGTCATATCAAAATCGTAAATATCATCACCGTTTATAAGCGCATCGGAAAAGGCACAGTAGCCGCCTATCTTTCCTATTTCCTGCCTTGCGTAATCAGCCGTTTCAACAACCTTTTTAACGATATTTTTTCCGTCAAGAGCAAGGTTGCGCCTTGAAATGTCAAGTGAAGAAAGCAGCAGATAGGAAGCGCTTGTTGTCTGTGTAATGTTTATTACCGCACGGACGTGACCCTCCGTTACCTTTGCATTTTCGCCCACAAGGAGAAAGCTGCTCTGTGTAAGTGAGCCGCCCGACTTGTGCATTGAAACCGCCGCCAAGTCCGCTCCCGCAGCCATTGCTGAAAGGGGCATACCCTCGCCGAAATAGAAGTGTGTGCCGTGTGCTTCGTCCACAAGGACAGCCATTCCGTGGGCGTGGGCAATTTTTACAATGCTGCGGAGGTTTGAGCATATGCCGTAATAGGTAGGATTGTTCACCAGCACTGCTTTTGCGTCGGGATTTGCCTTTATAGCCGCTTCAACATCCCTTACGCTCATTCCAAGGGGTATGCCCAGCCGCTCATTCACGCCCGGATTGACATAAACGGGAACTGCGCCGCTTAAAATAAGGGCGTTTATGGCGCTGCGGTGAACGTTTCGGGGCATTATTATCTTATCCCCGGCTTTGCAGACGGAAAGCACCATTGTCTGCACCGCAGAAGTAGTACCACCCACCATAAAGAAGCAGTGCCTTGCTCCGAAAGCCTCGGCAGCAAGAGTTTCTGCGTCCTTTATGACAGAAACGGGGTGGATAAGGTTATCCAGCGGCTTCATGGAGTTTACATCGACCTCCATGCAGGTCTTGCCGAGAAATTCCGTGAGCGCAGGATTGCCCTTGCCGTGCTTATGACCCGGAACGTCGAAGGGAACTATCCTTGCTTCACGGTATCTCAAAAGTGCTTCATATATAGGAGCGTTATGCTGATCCATTTTCAACACCACTTCTTTCTGCTTTTTTGCATTTTCTGCAGTAAATGGCTGCAGAAATTATCCATACTATAATATTTATAACGGGAACTGCGGCGAAAAGGAACATACATATAAGCGCTTCGCCAAGTCCCGAGAACATTTCGCCCGATGGTTCAAATATAAATTCATACCAAAACCAATAGAGTATCGGTATCCAGCCGCTGATAACGCTGAAAATAACGGTTTTCTTGTATCGGTCGAGATACTCCGTTTTGTAGCCCTTGAATGCCGAGCGGCAGAATATTATAAGCAGAGCCGCAGGCAATCCGAAAATAATTATGTAAACCGAGTTATCCTCAGGATAGGTGTTGTGTTTGGGGTATCTTTTGTCATAAAAAATCTCAACGGTGTCGCCTATTTCATATTCACCTATATGTCCGAAAATATCGTCCGTATATTGTTCACCCTGTTTTGTTGAATATTCCACATCGTAAGCACGCATATTCTGCTCAATGCCGTTTTCGTCGAGATAAAAACCATGCTCCTCAACTCTTATATCATATACCGTTCCCGTTGTTTTCACAAGAAACGAGTTTTCATAAAGCTGATGGATAAGATATCCTGCGGCAATGACTGCAAGGGTCATACCGATATTAAGGAAAATTCGTTTAACGTTGATATGCTTCATTTTTATACCCCCAAAAGCAAAGGCGGAAGCGGCTTATTACCACTTCCGCCGCATATTACAGGCAACCGTTTTATTAATTCGGAATTCGGAATGCGGAATTCGGAATTATTTATGTTCTTCAAAATTACATAGAAAGCCCAAATTCCGTAGGGGCGGATTCTATATCCACCCGCCGATTCGGTAATTTGAATATGCAAAAAGCGTTAAATTTATTTCAAAGTGAAGTTAGACGCAAAAAATTAATTCCGAATTCCGAATTCAAAATTCCGAATTAAATCAGAACACGTTTTGTCCGCTGAATATCTCTATCATTTCACGGCGGAGAGCATCGTTTATTTCCAGCCTGCGCTTTGGTGCAAGCTCATAGGTGTCTGTATTGAAAAGATAATTCTGGAGGAATATCTCCTTTATCATCATCTTTGTGTGAAAAATATTGGACTGGTAAACGTTGACGTCAACAGCGTCGTAACGGTCGAGGGTCTCCTTGGCGATATAATCCTGAATGGAGGTTATATTGTGGTCGATAAAGAGCTTTTTGCCCTGTTCGTCACGGGTGAAGCCTCTGACCTTGTAGTCTATGGTGATTATATCGGAATCAAAGCTGCCGATAAGGTAATTCAGGGATTTCAGCGGCGTTATCTTTCCGCAGGTGGAAACGTCAATATCCACTCTGAATGTAGTTATGGCGTTGTCGGGGTGAAATTCGGGGTAGGTATGCACGGTAAGGTGGCTCTTGTCAAGATGCCCTGCAATGCTTTCCTTTTCCACCGTTCCCATATTGCAGGATTCGTCTATCCCGGAGCTTACACGGTGTTCGTCCGAAATAAGGAGAGTTGCCGAAGCGCCCTGAGGCTCATAATCCTGCTTTGAAATATTAAGAACCGTTGCGCCTATCATTTCGGTAACATCGCAAAGAATTTTCGTCAGACGGTCGGAATTATACTGTTCATCAATGTACTTGATATAATCCTGCTGTTCCCTCTGACTTTTTGCGTAACAAATATCATAAATATTAAAGCTAAGTGTCTTTGTAAGATTATTGAAGCCGTAAAGTTTGAGCTTTTCGTTCAACCCTATCCTCACGTTCCTTTCGGTTAAATTGGTTTAATTTCCCTTTGGCAAAAATAAACCGTCATTATGAATGATACGATAAAAACGCCTTAATGTCAATAGATTTCTGCAAATTTCTTTAGAAATCCATTCTGAATATTTATATTCTCCGTTTTTCTCACGAATGCTCTTTAATGCTCGTTCATTCTCAATATGGTAATTATTGTATATAACATTCTTCCGCATAAAATTAAGGGGCAGTTGCACGTTAATAAATTTACAACAAAAACGGGCGGCTGATAGCCGCCCCTACAAGATAAATGCATTAAAATACGCAGTTTTATGTAGGGGCGGATATTATCCGCCCACAATTTTATAATTTTTAAATTAACGTGCAACAGCCGCACTGCATTTATTCTTCCGAAGAAAGCTCTTCAAGAGCAGACCTGAGGGCAATATTTTTCCCTCTTTCAAGCTTAACGGAGCCGCCGTTCTTAAGCCGCACCGAAGCGTTCTCAACGCCGTCCACAGCTTCAAGATTAACGGCAAAATTGCGGTGGCAGCGGAAAAAGTTTTCCGGCAGACCCTCGGAGAACATATTTATGCTCTGCAGCACGGGATAAGCCTCGTCATCGGTATGAACAACGCAGCCTCTTCCCTTGCCCTCTATGTACACAATATCAGCGGAACCGAGAGAAACCGCTCTTCCGTTGGAGGTGAAGGAAACCACCTTGCTGTCCTTATACTGTGCAATAAAATCGTCCATTGTTTTTTCAAGGGCTTCCTGCTCCACCGGCTTTGTAAGAAATCTGAACGCATTTACCTCGAAAACATCATAAACGATCTCGTTAAAGCTGGTAACAAAAACAATAGGGCATTTAAGACCTTTTTTACGCAGCTTTTTCGCCGTTTCAAGGCCGTTCATTATTCCCATTTTATAATCAAGAAAAATTAAGTCATACTTTATTTCGGAGATCATAAGCTCCAGACCGTTTGAAAAGGCATAAACGCTTATTTCCGAGCTGCGGCTCTGAGCATAGTTGTTAAGCCGCAAAACAAGGGTGTCACGGAACGCATAATCATCATCGCAGACGGCAATGTGTATCTTATTATCGGTCATAGGCAGACGGTTCCGCAGGCTTGCACAAGCGGAGTTCCCCTTTCCGGCGCAGAAAAAGCCGCACCTGTTATTATTGTAATTATAACAGTACGGCTTTTTTCATTCAAGTACATTTTTTAAACAAAGTTACTATGATTTTATTTCGATTCTTCTTCACTGCTTTCCTCGGGCATATCGATTTTCAGACCTATCCTGCTGACGCTTCTGTCATCGCCTTCAAGAACGGTAACGGTGAAGATGCCGTCTGTGGTAACGCTGCCCTTTTCGGGAATACAGCCGAACAGCTCCATTACCCAGCCGCCCACGGTGTTGCTTTCGCTTTTTATGATACTTTCGGGAAGTCCCAGCTTTTCTATCATATCGGAAAGACTGAAATCCGCTCTTATCTCATACATATTTTTGCCTATGGTCACAACGGGCTGTATTACCTCGTCATTTTCGTCATAGATCTCGCCCACAAGCTCCTCGATAATATCCTCCATTGTAACGATACCGCTTGTTCCGCCGTATTCGTCCTTGACGATAGCCATATGGATCTTGGAGCGCTGCATTTCGTAAAGCACCTCGGAAATGAGCTTGTTCTCCGAAACGTAAATCGCCTTCTGCACAATGCTCTCAATGGAGTTCGGACGGTTCTCTCCGCTTGTATAAAGCAGCGCAAAAAAGTCCTTGTCGGTAATAAAACCGATAACATTGTCAATACTGTTTTCATAAACGGGCATACGGCTGTAGCGCTCGCTTATAAACAGCTTCAGTATCTCGTCAACGCTTTCCGAAACGTCCACGGCAACGACCTTTACTCTTGGGATAAGTATCTCCTCAACGGTGGTGTCGTCAAATTCAAGAGCGGAGCGCACAAGGTCGCTTTCCTTTTCTTCAAGAACGCCCTCGTCCTCGATTTCCTCAATAATATATTTCAGTTCGTCCTCGGTAACGCTGGGAGCGTCCGTGCCTGACCTGAACATACGGGAAGCCAGCTTCTGCAGCTGCATAAACACCGCCGAAACAGGCGTTAATATAAGGCAGATAAAGTTAAGCACTCCCGATGTTCCCACAGCAAACTTCTCGGAATTCTGCTTTGCAACGGATTTGGGCAATATCTCGCCGAAGATAAGCACCAGCACCGTTATAACGGCGGTAGACACCGCAACACCCGAGGGTCCCATCATATCGGTGAAGAACACAGTTCCTATAGAAGAAATGAGAATGTTTACGATATTGTTTCCTATAAGAATAGTGGTAATGGTCTTATCAAAATTTTCGGCTATCCTCAGCGCCCTTGCAGCCTTTTTATCGCCGTTTGCCGCATCGTGCTTTAGACGTATCTTGTTTACCGAAGAAACGGCGGTCTCCATAGATGAAAACATCGCCGACAATGCCAGAAGTATCAAAATTGTCAGAATACTGACGGCTGTACTATCCACAATAACTGTCCTTTCAAGTTTAAGAAATATTTTCTTCCAATAAATTATACGCTCATAATATCACATATACTAAAAAAATGCAAGAGTTTTTTCTGCATTAAGGCTTTATTAACATAAAATTATTGTTTTTTAACAGATTATTTTACAGCACATGATTATAATAAAAAGCTGAGAACTAAAAAAGCTAACACAGAAAAGGCAGGATAGGAATGTTTGACAGAATAATAAAAAAAATAGTGGGTATTCTTCCGGAATGCCTGCAGAAGCTGTACTATAAATATGAATCCGCCATACTGTATATATTTTTCGGCGGACTTACAACGGTAGTTTCCATTGGCACACAGTACCTTGCCCTGTGGCTCGGCGCAGGAACGGCTTTATCCACCACGATCTCATGGATATGCGCCGTGACCTTTGCCTTTTTCACCAACAAGGTGTGGGTGTTCCGAAGCGGCAGCTTTGAAAGGAAGCTGTTTATTCGTGAATTTCTCGGCTTTTACGGCGCAAGGCTGGTGTCCTATTTTCTTGAGCTGGGATTTCTGCTGCTGACGGTGGACGTTCTGGGCTGCAATTCCTATATAATGAAGCTGATAGCGCAGGTCTTTGTGCTTGTTATAAATTACCTTTTCAGCAGGTTCGTTATCTTTGTGAAAAAGAAAGAGCCGGAGGAAAAAGAAACAGAAAACAACGGGGAATGATAAAATGTTCAAACTTGCAAAACGCTACCTTGGCGCAGTCAAAAAGGAAATAATCATCGGACAGACCTCGAAACTTATCGAAGCAATTTTTGAGGTAATAGTTCCGCTGATAATGGCTGCGATCGTTGACAACGGCATAAACGGCGGACGGGGAAAGCCCTACATCTACAAAATGGGCGGACTTCTTGTGCTTCTCGGAGTGCTGGGACTTTGCTTCGCTCTTATTTGCCAGTATCTTGCTTCAAAGGCTTCACAAAGCGTAGGAACGGTAATGCGCAACGATATGTTCCGCCGCATAAACAGCCTTTCCCACGCAGAGCTTGACAGGCTTGGAACCCCCTCTCTTATCACACGCCTTACCAACGACATAAATCAGGTGCAGCAGGCGGTGGCAATGTATATACGACTTGTTGTAAGAGCGCCGTTCATCGTTATCGGCTCGGCAATAATGGCTGTGAGCATCGACCTTAAGCTGTCGGTAGTTTTCGTGTTCGTTATACCCCTTGTTGTGCTTGTGCTTTACCTTATAATGTCACGTTCCATCAAGTATTACAAGGTCATTCAGAAAAAACTTGACCGTATCTCCCTTGTTACAAGAGAGGGACTTTCCGGCGTAAGAGTAATAAGAGCCTTTTCCCGTCAGGAAACGGAACAGGAACGCTTTGACGAGGCAAACGACGAGTATCTGCGCATCTCTCTCAGCGTTGGCAGGCTTTCCGCTCTGCTCAATCCCCTTACCTATGCTATACTTAACCTTGCTATCGCAGCAATAGTATGGTTCGGCGGATTCCGTGTAAATATCGGCGACCTTACCCAGGGCGAGGTCATTGCCTTCGTTAACTATATGACCCAGATTTCCCTTGCGCTTGTAGTCGTTGCAAACCTTGTTGTGCTTTTCACAAAGGCTGCAGCCTCCGCTTCAAGAATAAACGAGGTGCTTGACATTGAGCCTTCAATAAAGAACGGCGGATATAAGGGCGGCAATGATAACGGTCCTGCGGTAAAATTTGACAATGTTTCCTTCTCCTACAACGGTTCGGGCGAAAACGCTCTTGAAAATATCAGCTTTACGGCGGAAAAGGGCGAAACAATAGGCATTATCGGCGGTACAGGCTCGGGAAAATCAACTCTTGTAAGCCTTATCCCCCGTTTTTATGACGTTACTGACGGCAGCATTTCCGTCTGCGGCACAGACGTAAGAGAATACGACACCAAAGCCCTCAGAAATATGATAGGCACAGTTCCTCAGAAAGCCGTGCTTTTCTCCGGCACAATTGCTGAAAATATGCGCTGGGGCAAGGCTGACGCAACTGAG
Organism: Oscillospiraceae bacterium; assembly: GCA_051881775.1. Taxonomy (GTDB): domain Bacteria; phylum Bacillota; class Clostridia; order Oscillospirales; family Ruminococcaceae; genus UMGS363. Next base: position 12,395 of record JBJEQN010000052.1, read on the forward strand.
GAGGAGATACGCTCCGCAATAAAAACTGCGCAGGCAGAGGAGTTCGTGAACAAAATGCCCGACGGTCTTGATACAAAGATAAGTCAGGGAGGAAAAAACCTCTCCGGCGGTCAGAAGCAGCGTCTGACCATTGCAAGAGCCCTTGTTTCCAAGCCGCAGATACTGATTCTTGACGACAGCGCATCTGCTCTTGACTTTGCAACGGACGCAGCGCTGCGCAAGGCTATTGCCCGTGATACGGAAAATATGACGGTATTTATAGTTTCCCAACGTGCAAATTCCATTCGTCAGGCGGACAAGATAATCGTTCTTGATGACGGAAAGCAAGTCGGCATAGGTACACACAAGGAACTGCTTGAAAGCTGCGAGGTATACAAAGAGATCTGCTACTCCCAGCTCAGCAGAGAGGAGGCTGAACAGTAATGAAAAATACTTCAACTTCCAAAAAGCCTGTTTTAAAGCGTATGCTTTCCTACACAAAGCCTTATATGGGATTCCTTATCCTGTCCTTTGTTTCGGCAATAATAAGCGTTGCGGCTTCGCTGTATGCGCCCGTGCTTGTGGGACAGGGCATCGACTATATCATCGGCAAGGACAACGTTGACTTTGCCGCAGTTCTCCCAATTGTTATAAAGCTGTGCTGCGTTGTGCTTATATCGGCACTGTTCACATGGATAATGACCGTCTGCACCAACACCGTTTCCTACCGCACGGTAAACGACCTGCGCCGCAGCGTTTATGCAAAAATAAACACACTTCCCCTTAAATACATTGACGGCAGTTCAAGGGGCGACATCATCGGACGAGTTACCGTTGATATTGAACAAATATCGGACGGTATGCTCCAAGGCTTCTCCCAGTTCTTTACGGGCATCGTCACCATTTTCGGCACTATTATTTTTATGCTTAGCATCAACGTAAAAATAGCCGTTACGGTAATTCTTATAACGCCTCTTTCCCTTTTCGTTGCTGCGTTCATCACAAAAATCTCCCACGACAAGTTCCGTGAGCGCTCCGCAGTACAGGGCGAGCTCAGCGGCTGCATCGAAGAGCTTGTGGGCAGCCAGAAGGTAGTAAAGGCCTTTGCCTATGAGGACAGGGCGCAGGAAAAGTTTGAGGAGATAAATTCCCGTCTTTACACCTGCGGCTTGAAGGCGCAGTTCTATTCGGCGCTGACAAACCCCTGCACACGCTTTGTTAACGGTCTTGTTTATGCTGCAACGGGCGTGTTCGGCGCAATTTCCGTGCTTGAAGGCATTGCTTCGGGCAATCCCGTTATGTCTGTCGGTCAGATAGCCACATTTTTAAGCTACGCAAACCAGTACACCAAGCCCTTCAACGAAATAACGGGCGTTATCACCGAGCTGCAGGCGGCATTTGCTTCTGCAAGGCGTGTTTTTGCCGTCCTTGACGAGGAACCCGAGGTTTCCGACGAGAACGGACTTGAAGTAAAAGACAGCAAGGGCAGCATTGAGATAAAAAATGTGTCCTTCTCCTACGACCCCAAGGTACCTCTTATACAGAACCTTAATCTTTCCGTAAAGCCGGGTCAGAAGATAGCTATTGTCGGACCTACGGGCTGCGGAAAGACCACCTTTATCAACCTGCTTATGCGCTTTTACGACGTTACCGAGGGCGAGATCCTTATTGACGGCGTGAATATCAAGGATATGAAGCGGAAAAACCTGCGCAGCCTGTACGGAATGGTGCTGCAGGACACATGGATATTCACAGGCACGGTAAAGGAGAACATTGCTTACGGACGTCCCGGCGCTTCGGACGAGGAAATAAAAAACGCCGCTTCAACGGCTCATGCCCACAGCTTCATCAAAAGGCTTGAAAAGGGCTATGATACAATGCTTTCCGAGGACGGCGGCAGCCTTTCACAGGGTCAGAAGCAGCTGCTTTCCATTTCAAGAGTAATGCTCACCGATCCGCCTATGCTTATCCTTGACGAAGCAACTTCAAGCATAGACACCATGACGGAGCAGCGTATACAAAAAGCCTTTGCAAAGCTGATGAAGGGCAGGACAAGCTTCATAATCGCACACCGCCTTTCCACTATCAAGGACGCAGACCTTATCCTTGTAATGAAGGACGGAAACATTATCGAACAGGGCAAGCACGAAGAACTGCTTGAAAAGGGCGGCTTCTACTCAACATTGTACAATTCCCAGTTTGAACAGGTACAGCAGTAAAAAAATGAATAATGAATAATTAAGGAGCAAACACCAAAATTATTCATTATTCATTTTTCATTATTCATTCTTTATATCTTCACTCTGTACTCTCCCGGAGTTACGCTTTCATAGCGCTTAAAAACAGCGGAAAAATAAGAGCTGCTCGGGAAACCCGAAGCCTCGGCTACCTCGGCTATGGATTTTTCGGAATAAACAAGCATTTCCTTTGCGTGGCGAAGTCTTACCTTTGTAAGATACTCCATAGGCCGCAGCTGAAAGTTTTTCTTGAACAGGCGGCAAAGGTGCTGTTCGGTTATCCCTGCAATTTCCGCAAGCTCACCCAGTTTTATGGGCTTTGCATAGTTATTTTCAATGTGTTCAAGAACGTCTGCAAGGGCTGCCGTACCGGAGGAACTGAGGGCGGACTGCCTGTTGTCGGCTATTTTGCGGTATTCGATAAGCAGGTCGTAAAGCTGCGCAGAGGCGTAATGGTTGCCGTAGATCTTATCACTTTTTATGGTGTAGTACGCCTTGCTCATTATCTTGTGCATTCTTTCGGCGTCTGCGGAGGGGTAAACACCGTACTTGTCAAGCCCCCACTTTTCAAGGAGGGGTTCAGCCTCAAAGCCGGAAAAACACACCCAGTTTATTATCCAGGATTCCGAAAGGGAATGGTACTCATGTGGGCAGCCCTTAGGGATATAGAAGACCGTATCGGGCAAAAGTCTGACGGTCTCACCGCCGATGGTTATTTCCCCCTCTCCCTCACGGGTCACGAAAAGCTGCGGAAATTCATAGCCGTCGGGACGGTTTATGGGGAACTGCCAGCATTCGATGCCTATTCCCACGATATAAAAGGGCAGTTCCTTTTCATCGCCTATTACCGGGAAAACCTGCTTCTGCATCTTCCCACACTTCCTTTCCGAATCGGTCTGATTTTACACTTATCATATCACGATAAAATGCAGTTGTCAAGAAATGCGGCGGCATAAAATAA
>JBJEQN010000053.1:0-14734 GCA_051881775.1 Oscillospiraceae bacterium
AAAGGTTACAAAGGCGCAATTCACATAAAAAAGCGGAAGCGAGCAAAGTGTTCTATGACACAAAACCTGCGGAACCGCCCAATGTGAATTGCGCCTATTCTTACATATCAAGATAAAGTACCCTCGGATAAAATGTACAGAGCGAAGCGATGTGCATTTTATCCGACACAGCATATTTTGCCGGTAGTTTTCCGCACAAAATCAGCATTTTTTCACAGTTTTTCTGTAGGGGCGCACAGTGTGCGCCCGATTTTATTACACGATATTGTCCGTTGTGCCATATTGCCCGTTAATAACCGCCTTTTCGTGCATAACAACGCCCTGTTTTGCCGTGTCGCAGGAAAATGCTCGTCGCTGCGCTCCTTACATTTTCCTGCGAGGGGTACTTTGTCGATACGGGATAGAAATGGCGCAATTCACATAGTCGGTTCCGCAGGTTTTATGTCATATGACACTTTACTTGGTTCCGATTTTTAATGTGAATTGCGCCTTTTGGATTCGTTACTTTATTTGCTTTTGCTGTTACTTGGCTGTGTGTCTTAGTTTTAGGGGATTTCGCTCTCTGCGGAGAGCGACAAGGGGCTCTCTCGCCAAAGTCAATAACATTGACTTAAGACCCTCGCCAAAGGGACTCGTCCCTTTGGAATCCCATTATCGCTTCGCTGTCGGGTCAGCAAATTTGTGAAATATTTTTCTGTATAAAAATGGCAAATCCCGTTATTGACTTTTCACCTTGGATAAGATATAATATTATTATGTATATTTATGCCCTCCCGGCTTATAATAAAGCCGTAATATCTTTTTCCGGAGGGTAAAAATGTCCGAAGTAAATCAAAATAACGACAATAATGAGGAGCAGTCCTGCAATTCCGAGGACAAGGATCGTCTTGACCGTGAGGAGCTTATCGAGCGGACGGGAGAAGTGGTTTCCCGTAACTCAAAACACCTTATCCACTGCCTTACTATTATCGGTCAAGTGGAGGGGCATTATCTTCTTCCGCCACAGAACAAGACCACAAAGTACGAACACATTATGCCTGCTCTCGTTGCCGTTGAGCAGGATCGTTCCGTTGAGGGACTTGTTATTATCCTTAACACCGTTGGCGGTGACGTTGAAGCAGGTCTTGCCATTGCGGAGCTTATTGCAGGAATGAAAACACCTACCGTTTCTATCGTTGTGGGCGGCGGTCATTCTATCGGCGTTCCTTTGGCGGTATCGGCGAAGCGTTCTTTTATCGTTCCCAGCGCAACTATGACTATCCACCCCGTAAGAATGAGCGGCACCGTTCTGGGCGTACCCCAGACCCTTTCCTATTTCGACAAAATGCAGGAGCGCATTAGCCGCTTTGTCTGCAAAAACAGCAATATCTCCCCCGAACGCTTCAAGCAGCTTATGATGAACACGGGCGAGCTTACTATGGATATGGGTACGGTCATTGACGGGGAAACTGCCGTCAATGAGGGGCTTATCGACCGCCTTGGAGGGCTTTCCGACGCTATTGAGGAGCTTTACCGCCTTATCGAAAGCGCCGAGCCACGTTATCCCGACGATGACACGGAGGAAACAAAATAAATGGTTATCCATACTGTAATAGATGAATATGATCTACTGTACGCACAGAACAGGGAGATGAACTTTGCACTCTCCCTGTCAGACCTGTCCGGCGGCGGAAAAACCGGTGGGAACGAATATGAACCCTTTTCGGCTCTGTCTGCGGAGGACACCGCTCTTACCTTAAAGGACAAAGGAGATATTATTTTATGACAATACTTGAAGCAATTTTGCAGGGCATAATTCAGGGGCTTACGGAATTCCTGCCCGTGTCAAGCTCGGGACATCTTTCCGTGTTCCAGCACCTTTTCGTCATTAACGGGGAAAGCGGCGTGTCATTCACCCTTGTACTGCATCTTGGCACACTCATTGCGGTGTTCGTCGCCTTTTGGGACAGGATAAAAAAGCTCATTATCGAGTTTTTCCGCATGGTCAAGGACATTTTCACAGGCAAATTCAAGTGGAAAACAATGAACGCCGAGCGCAGGATGATAGTTATGATAGTTATTTCCATTCTGCCCCTTTTCGGCTTTTACATATTCAAGGACTTTTTCGAGGGTCTTTCCACCGATGCAAGCGTTATCGCAGAGGGAGCAGGCTTTCTGTACACCTCGGGGCTGCTTTTCCTCAGCACAAGCAAGGCTTGCAGCAACGGCACACACACCTGCGGTCAGCTTTCCGCAAGGGCGGCGGTGTTTATCGGCGTTTTTCAGGGAATAGCTCTCGTTCCCGGTATTTCACGTTCAGGCTCCACCATTTCGGCAGGTCTTATTATGGGTCTTAAACGTGAAGAAGCCGTTGATTACAGCTTTATTTTAGGTATACCCGTCATTCTTGCAGGAGCGCTGCTTGAACTTAAAGACCTTGGCGGTTCGGGAGAAGCTGTGAACGCCGCTCCACTGCTTATAGGCTTTGCGGTCTCGGCTGTAGCAGGCTATCTTGCTATACGCCTTATAAAGCTGCTTGTAGTTTCGGACAAATTCCGCATTTTTGCTTATTATACCCTTATTATCGGAATAATCGTGCTGGGCATAGGCATTTACGAAGCCGTTTCGGGCAATATGGTCAGCTTCAAGGCTGCTGTGGACTCAGCTTCCGCAATGATCGGTTAAGCAGTTTTGTTATAAAGGATATATAATATACAGTAAGTATAAAACTGGAGGAAATGATCTTGGCACAGAAAAAACAAACCCGTCTTACAAAAGCCGAAATTGAAAAACAGAATGAAAACAAATTCCGGCACGACCGTGTGCTGTGGTCGACCCTGCTGTTCGCCCTCGGAGTGCTTACGCTTGCGTTCACTCTTATAAAGGGCGAGTCGGTGTGGAACAGTATACATAACGTGCTTTTAGGACTTTTCGGGGTATCGGTATTTCTTGTGCCCGTTGTTCTTATATATGTTTCTCTTATGATAGCAATGGACAAGACCGAGCTTTACGTCAGCGCAAGGGTGCTTCAATGCTTTATATTAATGCTCCTTCTGTCGGCGTTTATACAGATATTCTTCTCGGGGGAGCTGCAGGGCGAGGGTCTGTTTGACGAGATACTTCCCATAATGTACGCCGAGGGCAAAAAGCTCCGCGGCGGCGGAATTATGAGCATAGTCATCGCAGGACCGCTTCTTGCACTGTTCAAAAAAGCCGGTGCTTCCATTATCATAGTGCTTCTCATATTCGTATTTATAATGATAATGGCGAACAAGACCGTTGTCGACCTGTTCAAGATGATACGCAACGCTCTTAACAAGGCAAGCGCCGCAAGAGCGGAAAGCTACATCGAAACAGAGGACTTCGTTCCCCCTCCGGGAGCTAAAAACACCAAGAAGAAAGCCGTTCCCAATCAGGACGTTCCCGAAAAGATCGCCAAGGAAAAGCAAAAGGATTTCAACATTGATATTCCCATGCCTGCAGGTCAGAAGCTGTCTGCCAACGAGCAGATAAAGGCTACGGGCACTCTTACCGAGCCGCCCAAGGACATTGCAGAACCCGTTTCCGTACCTGCCGAGAGCAAAACAGGCGCAGAAGCGGCAAAGGAACAGCTTAAAAACGCTTCGGGCGAGCTTGATGATATTATCAAAAAGGCTGCTGCCGCACAGAAAAAACAGCGCACACAGCCTGCCGCCCCCTCAAAGCCCGCTGAAACGGTGCAGACCTCTCCCAAGGAGGAGCGTGACGACCAAGCCCAGCTTAAAAAGGACATTTCTGCGGCTATCGTGAAGAAAAAGCAGTCCACCCTTGCTTCGGACAAGATAGACACCACCGAGGAGCTTGACATTCCCGATGCACCTACCGCCGCAGACATTCAGCATGAGATAACCGAGCACAAGCAGGAGACCTTTGTTTACCATTTTCCCCCTGTTGACCTGCTGAAACAGGCTGACAACGACCGCAACTCCGATGATGCGGAGGCGGAAATGAAGAACAACGCCGACACCCTTGTTGACACCCTTAAAAGCTTTGGCGTTCAGACAAGGATAGTTGACATTCACCGTGGTCCTACCGTTACAAGATACGAGCTGCAGCCCAGCGCAGGCGTTAAAATTTCCAAGATAACCTCACTTGCGGACGATATTGCCCTTAACCTTGCCGCAGCAGGCGTAAGAATAGAAGCGCCTATCCCCGGCAAGGCAGCTGTTGGCATTGAAGTCCCCAACAGGGTAAAGGACGTTGTTTCTATCCGTGAGATGATAGAAAGCACCGAATTCCAGAACGCCAAGAGCAAGCTGTCCTTTGTTGTGGGCAAGAACATTGACGGCGATGTTATTATCGGCGACATAGGCAAAATGCCCCACGTTATCATTGCAGGTACTACCGGTTCGGGTAAGTCTGTTTGTACAAACAGTATAATTATGAGTATTTTATACAATGCGTCACCGGATGAAGTGCGCCTTGTGCTTATTGACCCGAAAATGGTTGAGTTTAAAGTTTATGACGGCATACCCCACCTGCTTATCCCCGTTGTTACAGACCCCCGAAAGGCAGCAGGTGCGCTTTCATGGGCGGTGCAGGAAATGCTTAAGCGTTACAAGCTGTTTGCGGACAGCAACGTTCGTGACCTTAACGGCTACAACGAAATGGCTGCGGAAACTGACGGCGTTGAACCTCTGCCCCGTATAGTCATTGCCATAGACGAGCTTGCCGACCTTATGATGGCTTGCTCCAACGAAGTTGAAGACTCAATATGCCGTCTTGCGCAGATGGCGAGAGCCGCAGGTATGCACCTTATTATTGCAACTCAGCGTCCTACCGTTGACGTTATCACGGGTCTTATCAAGGCGAATATCCCGTCAAGAATTGCGCTGACCGTTTCATCGCAGGTGGACAGCCGAACCATTATCGACCAGGCAGGCGCAGAAAAGCTCCTTGGCTACGGCGATATGCTTTACTATCCCCAGGGCATACCCAAGCCTGTCCGTGTTCAGGGCTGCTTTGTTTCCACCAAGGAAGTTGAAGCGGTAGTTGAGTTCATCAAGAGCGGCGGCACCGTTGAATATTCAAGCGAAATTATCGAAGAAATAGAGAAAGCCACCCCCGTTCCCAAGGGCGACAAGGCAGGCGACAATTCCTCCGACGTTCCCACGGGAGACGGCAGCGACGCAGACGTTATCGACCGTGCTGTGGAAGTCCTCTGCGATGCAGGACAAGCCTCCGTATCCTATTTGCAGCGCAAGCTGAAGCTGGGTTATGCCCGTGCGGCAAGAGTTATGGATCAGCTTGAAGAACTGGGCGTTGTGGGTCCCTACGAGGGTTCAAAGCCCCGTTCCGTACTTGTTACAAAGGAAATGTGGCTCCAGCGCAAGCTGATAAACAACGACACCGTTTCTGCACCCTCCGGCGGCGGCTCGGAGATATTTGATGAAGTTGTTGCGGAACTTGAAGAAAGTGAGGAGTGTTAAGAGTGGAGAGTGAAGTTTAATGGACTTCACATTCTGTTTGGATAATAACTTCACTCTTCACTCTCCACACTTCACACTTTATAAAGGAGTTTACAATGCCATTTTTACCTATATCAAAACAGGATATGCAGGAGCGTGGGATAGAGCAGCTTGACTTTATCTGCGTGACCGGCGACAGCTACGTTGACCACCCAAGTTTCGGCATTTCAATAGTTTCAAGAGTAATAGAAAGCCTGGGCTTTACCGTTGGCATAATCGCACAGCCCGACTGGCACAGCGACAGGGATTTCAAAAAGCTGGGCAGACCGAAGTACGCTTTTCTCGTTACCTCGGGAAACATTGACAGCATGGTGGCACACTACACCTCGGCAAAGCGCAAGCGCTCCGACGACGCTTACACCGCAGGAGGAAAGGCAGGAAAGCGCCCCGACAGAGCGGTAATTGTGTATTGTAAGAAGATCCGTGAGATATACGGGGATATTCCCCTTGCAATAGGCGGTCTGGAGGCTTCCCTGCGGCGTTTTGCACATTATGACTACTGGGACGACGCTGTGCGCCCGTCGATCCTCTGCGACAGCGGAGCAGACCTGCTCATGTACGGCATGGGCGAGCATCAGGTAACGGAAATCTGCACAAGGCTTGCAAACGGCGAAAATATACACGACTTAAAGGACATACGGGGTACGGCATACCTTGTAAAGCCGGAAGAAACGCCATACGGAGCGGCGGAGTGTCCCTCTTTAAAGGCTTGCCGTGAGAAAAAAGAGGAATACGCAAAATCCTGCAGGATACAGTACGATTGGCAGGACGAGGTCTACGGCAAGACCGTTATCCAGCGGCAGGACAGCATGATGCTTGTTCAGCTGCCCCCTTCTCCCATTCTTACCACCGAGGAGCTTGACAAAGTTTACGACCTGCCCTATATGCGCACCTATCACCCCATATACGAAAAGGAAGGCGGCGTTCCCGGCATAAAGGAAGTGGAGTTTTCCATTACCCACAACCGAGGCTGCTTCGGCTTCTGCAACTTCTGCTCAATTGCCCTTCACCAAGGCAGGCGAATTGCCGTCCGAAGCGAGGAGAGCGTACTTAAAGAAGCAAAGCTGCTTACCACTTTGCCGGGCTTCAAGGGTTATATCCACGATGTAGGCGGTCCAACGGCTAATTTTCGGCGCACAAGCTGCGACAAACAGCTTAAAGCAGGTCTTTGCAAGGGCAAAAAGTGCCTTGCTCCCGAACCCTGCAAGGGTCTTGTTGTTGACCACACCGAATATCTTGAAATGCTGCGCAAGCTGAGAGAGCTGCCAAAGGTAAAAAAGGTGTTTATCCGAAGCGGAATACGCTATGACTATCTTATAGAGGACAAAAACGACGAATTTATGCGTGAGCTTATCGAGCATCACGTCAGCGGACAGCTTAAAGTCGCCCCCGAGCATTGTTCTGCGGCTGTTCTTGACAAAATGGGCAAGCCCCACATTGAAGCCTACAAGAAATTCCAGGATAAGTTCTACAAAATAACGGAGCAGATAGGCAAGGAACAGTATCTTGTGCCTTATCTTATGTCCTCCCACCCCGGCAGTACGCTTAATGACGCTGTGGAGCTTGCGCTGTTCCTGAAAAGCCTTAAAATGCGCCCCGAACAGGTGCAGGATTTCTACCCCACGCCGGGAACTCTCTCCACCTGTATGTTTTACACGGGACTTGACCCTTACACAATGGAAAAGGTCTATGTTCCGAGAACGGCTGAGGAAAAGGCAATGCAGAGAGCCTTGCTCCAGTATTTCCGCCCACAGAATCAGCGCAGGGTCATAGAAGCGCTGCAGAAGGCGCACCGCACAGAGCTTATAGGCTACACAAAGGACTGCCTTGTTAAGCCCGATGCACAGTATCTCCGTGAAGAACAGCAGAGAAAACAGGCTGCAGAGGCAAAAAAACAGGGCGGCAGAAAATTGGCAGGCGTATCCCGCAGCAGAGGAGGAAATAAATGGCGGCAGGAAGAAAAAGCTCCGGCAGGTCAAAGAAAACATACAGGAAGAAAGAAACGCTGAACCACCGTACCGAGCGCAATTTCGGGGTAACGATACCCGTACTGATACTGCTGTGCGTTTTTATTGCGGCGGCGGCTTACGGAATGTATCTTGAAACGGGCGGCGAAAAAAGCGAGCCGGAACAGATAGTAAGCAACTTTATTGAGAAGGACGCAGACCTTGCCGTACATTATTTTGACGTTGGGCAGGGTGATTCTTCCCTTATCGAATACAAGGGCAAGACCGTTCTCATTGACGCAGGCGAAAAGGATATGGGCGGTACTGTGGTCGGGTATCTTAACGACTTGGGGATAGAAAGGCTTGACTATATTATCGCAACACACCCCCACTCCGACCATATAGGCGGTCTGCCCGAGGTCATAAGCAGCTTTGAGATAGGAACGGTCATTGCTCCGAGAATAAGCGATGAAATGACCCCCACCACAAGGATTTACGAAAGGTTCCTTACGGCGCTAAGTGAAAAGGGATTGCGGCTTACAGCGGCAAAAACGGGTACGGTCTACTCCCTTGCGGATGAAAATCTTGAAAATGACAACACCGCCTTTGAGATAATTTCTCCCGTAAAGGACGATTATGACGACCTTAACGACTGGTCGGTGGGAATAAGGCTCGTTCACGGGGAAACGGCGTTCATCTTCACGGGTGACGCAGAAAAGGGTGCTGAAAAGGATATGATCGAAAGCGGAGCGGAGCTTTCCGCAGATGTGCTGAAAACGCCCCACCACGGCAGCGGCACTTCTTCAAGCAAGGCGTTCCTTGAAGCGGTTGACCCGTCTATAGCGGTAATTTCCTGCGGTGACGGCAACTCCTACGGTCACCCCCACGCCGAGACCTTAGATAAATTCAAAGAATACGGAATAAAATACTACCGTACCGACGAGTGCGGAACGGTGACGGTCTACTCCGACGGCGAAGCAATAAAGGTCGTTACCGAAAAGGAGGCTGGCGGCAATGTTGACAATTGAAAAAATTGAGGGTAAAATAGTAACTGTGGAAGACGATAACGGCAGCTTTAATGCGGACATTTCCCTTTTTAACGGAAAAATACGAGAAGGTGACGTTCTCACAAGGCTGCCTGACGGACATTTTATCAAGGACGAAAAAGCCACCGAACAGCGCAGGAAGGATATTCTTAAACTGCAGAACAGTCTGTGGAATTAAAAGATAAGAAGGTTGAACGGTATGCAGAAAACATTGTTTGATAATCTTAGGGAAATTATGCCCAAGCTTTCAAAGGGACACAAAAAAATAGCAGAGTATATGCTCAATCATTACGACAAGGCGGCGTTTATGACCGCTTCAAGGCTGGGTTCTATCGTAGGCGTAAGCGAATCTACCGTTGTAAGATTTGCAACGGAGCTTGGCTTTGAAGGCTACCCCGAGCTGCAAAGGGCGCTTAAAGACTACACCAGCAATATGCTCACAACGGTACAGCGTATCGACGTTATGAACGACCAGCTGGGGGATGTTGACGTTTATGAAAAGATAATCAATATGGACATCGACAAGCTGAAAAAGACCCTTGAAGAAGGCGACAGACAGGAGTTCTACTCAACTGTGGACACTCTCTGCGCCGCAAAGAACATCTACGTTATCGGCGCACGTTCCGCTGCGGTGCTTGCCCGTTTTCTGCATTTCTACTTCACAATGATGTTTGATAATGTAAAGCTGGTACACACCACCTCCACTTCGGAAATGTTTGAGCAGATAATCAACATCGGTCCGGACGACATTATGATAGGAATAAGCTTTCCCCGTTACTCCAAGCACACGGTCAAGGCGTTCCGCTACGCTTCTTCAAAGGGCGCAAAGGTCATTGCCATTACGGATAGTCCTGCTTCGCCCCTTGCGGAATATGCGGACAATATACTTATTGCAAGAAGCGATATGGCTTCCTTTGCGGATTCTCTTATTGCACCTATGAGCGTTATAAATGCGCTTATCGTTGCGGTAGGTCTGAGAAAGCGTGACTACGTTGCACAAAATTACAAACGGCTTGAAGAAATATGCGAGGAATACGAGGTCTACGAAAGCTCCGACGACAGAGATTACGAGCTTACCCCCGAGCAGCAGAAGCATATGCCCGAAATTGAGGTATGAAAGCAGTTTGAAGGGTGAAGAGTGAAGTTAATGCGGAATGCGGAATTAGGAATTCGGAATTATGTGCGCTTCGCTAAGTGAAAAATGAATAATTGATATTGCTGCGGCAATGTTATGATTTAACCAAATTTGCCTCAGCAAGACGGAAACCCGTCCCCTATAAAAAGATTTCAAATAATATCGCCTAAGGCGATACCATAATTCCACATTCCACTTTCCACATTCCAAATTCAATATAATTCCGAATTCCGCATTCCGAATTCCGAATTAACCACACTCTCCACACTTCACACTTATATTGATTTGGTGAATTTTAACTATGGAATATATTTCTATCGGCGGAGTAAAAATCGAGCGTACCGCCGCACTTGCGCCTATGGCATCCGTTGCGGACAGAGCGTACCGTGCGGTATGCAAGGAACAGGGCGCTGCATATATGGTGTCTGAAATGATCTCCGCAAAGGGGCTTTGCTACTCCGACAGAAAAACGGAGGAGCTTTGCACCGTTCTTGAAAGCGAGCGACCCTACGCCCTCCAGCTTTTCGGAGAAGACCCGGAATTTACGGGCAGGGCGGCTTCAATGCTTATGAAGTACAAACCCGACATCATTGATATAAATATGGGCTGCCCCGTGCCGAAAATTGCAGGCAACGGCAGCGGTTCTGCGCTTATGAAAAACACCGAGCTTGCGGCGGAGATAGTGCGGAGCGTTGTTAAAAACTGCGATGTTCCCGTAACGGTGAAGATACGCAAGGGCTGGGACGAGCAGAACGTCAACGCTGTGGAATTTGCCTGTGCAATGGAGCAGGCAGGGGCTTCGGCGGTAACGGTACACGGGCGTACAAAAAACCAGATGTACCACGGAAAAGCCGACTGGGACATTATCCGCAGGGTAAAAGAAGCGGTGAAGATACCCGTTATAGGCAACGGCGATGTGACTTCTCCCGAAACGGCGGCGGAAATGTATAAACAGACAGGCTGCGACCTTGTTATGGTAGGACGGGGCAGCTACGGCAGACCGTGGCTGTTCTCACAGATAAAAGCCTTTATGGAAACGGGGGAATATCCTCCCGAACCGAGCCTTGAAGAAAAGCTGAACATTATGCTTCATCAGGCGGAGCTTACGGTGGAGTACAAGGGTCTGCACACGGCTATGAGCGAGCTGCGCAGGCAGTGTGCGTTCTATTTGAAGGGTATGCCCAATGCGGCGGAGCTTCGGAACAGGTGCGGCAGCCTTGCTTCAATGGACGACTTGAAAGCAATTTGCGATGAAATACTGAAAAATAACGGATAGATCTATGGATATATATAAAGTCAGAGAAGTTAGGGCGGAGGATCTGCCCCGTCTTGCGGAAATTGAAAGGGAATGTATACCCGAGCCTTGGAGCGTTAAGGCATTTGAAGCGGAATTTGCCGCAAAGGGCGCTGTTTTCCTTGCGGCAGAGGACGAAAACGGGGAAATTTGCGGCTTTGTGACGGCTTCCTCCGTGCTTGACGAGGTAAACGTTAACAATGTTGCGGTAACGGCTTCATGCCGAAGAAAAGGCATAGCAACCCTGCTTATGAACGCATTGTGGGATAAGGTAAAAGACTTTGCGACCTTCGTTACCCTTGAAGTAAGGGAGAGCAACGCTCCTGCGGCGGCGCTTTATGAAAAGTTAGGCTATGAAAAAGTGGGGGTAAGGAAAAATTTTTACTCAAACCCCTGTGAAAATGCTATTCTTATGACTAAATATAAGGAATAAAGGAAGAACGGATATGAAAATACTTGCAATAGAATCCTCCTGCGATGAAACAGCGGCGGCTGTTGTGGAGGACGGGGCAAAAATACTCTCCAACGTGGTCTCCACCCAGATAGAGGAGCATAAAAAGTACGGCGGAGTAGTTCCCGAAATAGCTTCAAGGCGGCACTGTGAAAATATCCTTGGAGTTGTGGAAAAGGCACTTTCCGACGCAGGAACAGACCTTGACGGCGTGGATGCGGTTGCAGTGACTTATGCGCCGGGACTTATAGGTGCTTTGCTTGTGGGCGTGAGCTTTGCAAAGGGTCTGGCAATGGCTGCGGACAAGCCTCTTATCCCCGTTCATCACATTGCAGGACACATTGCGGCTAACTACCTTGCAAGCGCAGACACCCCCGAGCCGCTGAAACCGCCCTATCTCTGCCTTGTGGCAAGCGGCGGACACTCACACATTATTGAAGTGCTTGACTACACAAAATTCCACGTTATAGGACGCACCCACGACGACGCTGCAGGCGAGGCTTTCGACAAGGCGGCAAGAGTGCTTGGCTTCTGCTACCCCGGCGGAGTGCAGATAGACAAGGCTGCGCAGACAGGCGACCCTAACGCCTACAAGCTGCCCCACCCGAAGGTAAACGGCTGTGAGTTTGACTTCTCATTCAGCGGACTTAAGACCGCCGTTATAAACACCGTTCACAACGCCGAGCAGAAAGGCGCAGAAATAAACAAAAACGATATGGCGGCTTCCTTCCAGAAGACCATATCGGAAATTCTCGTTGGCAAGACTGTTGCCGCAGCAAAAGCACACGGCTACAAGACTGTTGCGCTGGCAGGCGGTGTTTCCGCAAACTCGGGAGTGCGCTCTCTGCTTGAAAAGGAATGCAAAAATAACGGCATCAAGCTGTATATGCCGCCCCTGTATCTCTGCGGCGACAATGCGGCTATGATAGGCTGTCAGGCGTATTACGACTATCTTTCGGGCAAAAGAGCGGATATGTCCCTTAATGCGGTTGCTACACTTTCTATGGAAGAAATTTGAATATAAGTTTGGAGTGTGAAGAGTGGAGAGTGGAGTTAATTCGGAATTATGGGTGATTCGCAAAATGAATATTTTTTGTAGGGGACGGGTCTCCCGTCCCGATTTAACCTAATCCGGTGCCAACGGGACGGGAGACCCGTCCCCTACATATTTATCCGACATTTTTTGCGCAGCACTATAATTCCGAATTCCTAATTCCGAATTCCTAATTAACTTCACTCTTCACTCTCCACACTTCAAACCGAATAAAAAGGTGGTTTTTAAAATGCTTGAAGAAAATACCAAGGCTCCGTCCTTTGAGCTTAATGACAAGGACGGGAAGAAATATTCGTTGTCTGATTTTAAGGGTCAGAAAGTGGTGCTTTATTTTTATCCCAAGGACAACACACCCGGCTGCACAAGGCAGGCGTGTGCATTTGCCGCCGCTTACGAGGACTTCAAAACGCTGAACGTTCCCGTTATCGGCATAAGCAAGGACAGCGAGGCTTCTCACCGTAAATTTGCGGAAAAGCACGGTCTGCCCTTTATCCTGCTGTCCGACCCCGAGCTTGAAGCAATAAAGGCTTATGACGTATGGCAGGAAAAGAAGCTGTACGGCAAGGTAAGCATGGGCGTAGTTAGGACGACTTACATTATTGACGAAAACGGCGTTATCATCAAGGCTATGCCAAAGGTAAAGCCGGACACAAATGCGGCGGAAGTAATAAAGTTTCTTAAAGGGGAATAAGACTTTATGAATGTCAGAAAGCTGGTCATAGCTGTATCGGCGGTCATATTATGTGCCTTTGCAGGATTATGTATTTATGTTTCATATGAGGGACCGAGCGCTGCCGATAATACCGTATATTCTTTCGGGAACTCCGATAAATTCAGCAATGCCGAACTGGAGGCGGCTGCGGAGAAGGTCAGGGAATATTTTAAGGCAGACCTCCATTTCGGCGATGAACGGCGCTCCTGTGAGCTGATTGAACTTAGCTATGATGAAAACAGCCGTGACAATCTTGAAGCCGGAAAGGGCATTATAGTCTTTGATTCGCAGGTGAAAATGTACATTGACGGCAAAGAGATCGTTGACAGATCAATAAAATTTATAGCGTATATTAAAGACGGCGAATGTAAAGAAGTGGGCTTCGGAAGATGCTGATGCGCTGCACCAACAGAGCCTAGAAAGGAGAAAAATCATGAACAATCAAGCAGACTCTGTAAGCAAAACAAAAAAGAGGAGGGTTCCGGTCATATTTCTGTCGGAATTGATCGTCATAGGGCTTATTGCCCTGCGGCTGTCCATAATGATGAACGGCAGCAATTATGTTACCGACGGCAAATACACTTATTATTACATACCCGAAAATTACCAAGTCGGACAGTATGCCTTTAATAATATTAAATCGGATGATAAGTCGGGCGTGATCGTGACCTATCACAAATATTCAAACGGCGGCACGATCTATATCGGAGATGAATACGAAGCCGAAAAAGCCGGAATGCTTATCTATAAGGTTGAAAAAAGTCTGATAGGACGCTGTCTGAACGCTGAATATAACGAGGATAGCCGTCTTGTTTTTATAAGATATTACAACGGTGCGGAAAATGTTGTCATTTATGAAGCAAAGTAAAAGAGTGTAGAACGAAGTTGATTCGGAATTATTTTACTGCTTGTACAGATAATATTTATGTAGGGGACGGGTCTCCCGTCCCGATCAGACACAATTCGGCGCAATCGGGACAAAAACCCGTCCCCTACATAGAAATAACATCGCCGCAGGCGATACCATAATTCCACATTCCACTCTCCACATTCCAAATTCAATATAATTCCGAATTAGAAAACAGCTTCACTCTCCACACTTCAAACTTCTTTTGTGCCTAATGACAGAATTGCGGCAGTAAAATTTTATATCTGATTTTATATATAATTTACAAAAACCCCTTGACAGTAAAACGGTTACAATGTAAAATATATATAGTATTTTTTATGTGTACTGTAAATTTTTTTACATAGGAGGATAATTAAAATGAGCGAGTTTTTTAAAAACATCGGCAAAATTCCTTACGAGGGCAAGGACAGCACAAATCCCCTTGCTTTCAAATACTATAACCCCGACGAGGTAGTAAACGGCAAGCCTATGAGAGAACACCTTAAGTTTGCTCTTTCATGGTGGCATACAATGGGCGGCGACGGCACCGATATGTTCGGCTGCGGTACTGCCGATAAGACTTGGGGCGAAGCTGACCCCACAGCAAGAGCAAAGGCTAAGGTCGATGCTGCTTTCGAGATCATGGATAAGCTGTCTATCGACTATTTCTGCTGGCACGACCGTGATCTCTCACCCGAGTACGGCTCTCTTGCTGAAACAA
>JBJEQN010000054.1:0-47675 GCA_051881775.1 Oscillospiraceae bacterium
CGTTCTTGCCGATATTTGACCTTCCTGCTTCAAACTGGGGCTTTATCAGAACGGCAGCTTCACTGTTTTCGCTCATAAGCTCCGCAATTTTCGGTATAATATTTTTCAGCGAAACAAAGGAAACATCTGCGGAAAAGAAATCCGGCGCAGGGTCAAGAGCTTCTTTATTCACGGAAACGATATTCGTCCCCTCCATATTTACTACTTTGCTGTCGGAATCAAGGGCAGGGGCAAGCTGACCGTGTCCAACATCCACAGCATAGACCAAAGCAGCACCGTTCTGGAGCATACAATCGGTAAAACCGCCCGTTGAAGCGCCTATATCCATACATATCCTGCCGTTTAGTCTGATGCCGAACACCTTTAACGCTTTTTCCAACTTCAGACCGCCTCTTCCGGCATATTTAAGCACTTCTCCTGTAAAGACGATCTCGTCCTCTTCCGAGACTTCAAAGGCAGGCTTTGTCACCGTCCTGCCGTTTACCGTTACCTCGCCCTTTTTAATATGCTCCTTTGCCCGTTCACGGCTTTTTATGATATTTTTTTCAACAAGACAGAAATCAAGTCTCACAATTTATTTCACCATACCATTGATCGTATCGATCATAGATTTTTTGTCAAGTCCGAAGTCTTCAAGTGCTTCGGAAACGCTGGACTGCGGAATAAAACCGTCAAGTGCAACAATTTTTATTTTTCCCTTGTAGCCTGCCTCAGCCAGCTTTACCGCAAGGCGCTCGCCTATTCCGTTTGTTTTTGAGCTTTCCTCGAAAACAACTATGCTTCTATATTTAAGTCCGATATTTACTATCTCGTCTTCAATAGGAAATATCTTCACCAGCTTAAGCATATCAAATCCGCTCACAACGGACAGCTTGCTTATTTCATACAGCCTGTTGAATATTCTTCCGAAGCTGACCGCAAGGCAGCTGTTTCCGTTGTTGAAATAATAATAGTCGTCAGTGTCGTAGTCATATCCGGAATAGCCGAAATCTTCGCCGCCCTTAGGGTATCTTACAACTGCAAGTCCCTTGGTGCCGTACAGCGCTTTTTTCATGCAGAGCCGCTGTTCGTTGAAGTTGGAGGGTGAAAAGATCGTTACTCCCGGAATACCCGTAAGCATAGGAATATCAAATATCCCCTGATGAGTTTCGCCGTCCTCGCCCACAATTCCTGCACGGTCAACGGCAAGTACCATATGAAGTCCGCCGATAGCTATATCGTGTATAAGCTGGTCGTAGGAACGCTGCAAAAAGCTTGAATATACCGCAAAAACAGGCATCTTTCCTCCCGAAGCAAGGCCTCCCGAAAAGGTCACGGCATGCTGCTCAGCTATTCCCACATCATAAAAGCGGTTGGGAAATCTTGCAGCAAAATACTGGAGTCCCGTTCCGTATTTCATTGCCGCCGTTACAGCGCATATATTGTCATCTTTTTCCGCAAATTGCACAAGGAGCTTGCCGAAATTCTCGGAGAAAGTGTTTTCCGAAATATTTTCGGGATTTTTCACGCTGTATCCGCAGCTTGGGATACTGTGAAAGGCTCCCGGATTCTTTTCCGCAGCTTTAAAGCCTTTGCCCTTTACAGTATTCACATGGATAAACACAGGCTTGTTTATGCGCTTTGCCATTCGGAGAGTTTCCTCAAGCTCTGTGATATTATGACCGTCAACAGGTCCGAGATAAACAAATCCAAGGTCCTCAAACATAGTGGAATGATACAGAAGCATTTTTAACGTTGATTTTGAGGACATAATTATATTTTTGATAGGCTCGCCGATAACCGGAGTGTTGTCAAGGGCTTTTTCCACGACCTTTTTGGTATCAAGATACTTCTGGTTTCCTCTTATTGAAGTAAGATATTTTGCAAAAGCACCTACATTTTTTGATATGGACATTTCGTTATGGTTAAGTATAACGATAATGTTGTCATTGCTTTTTCCGGCGTTGTTAAGTCCTTCATATGCAAGACCGCCCGTAAATGCGCCATCACCGATTATCGCTATTGCACGGTGCTCCGTATCGCCGTTCAATCTCATAGCCTCCGCCATTCCAAGTGCAGCGGATATGGAAGTGCTGCTGTGACCGCTGATAAAGGAATCATGCTCCGATTCAGAGGGTCTGATAAAACCCGAAATGCCGTCCTTGCTGCGGAGGGTGCCGAACCTGTTGTATCTTCCCGTCAGCAGCTTGTGAGCGTAAGCCTGATGACCCACATCCCATACAAATTTGTCATAAGGAGAATCGAATACCCTATGCAGAGCCACGGTAAGCTCGACCGTGCCGAGATTGGAGGCAAGGTGTCCTCCGCTTCTCATGACCGTTCTCAGAATAGTTTTTCTTATATCTCTGCACAAAAGAGCACACTGGGGAACAGTAAGCTTCTTAAGATCCTCCGGCAGATTTAACCTGCTTAATTTTATATCTGAATTTTCCACTGCATCCTCCGGCTCATATACTCATAGGCATAATAAAGGCGATCGCAACTCCGAGAACAGCTCCTCCAAGCACCTCAAAAGGCGTATGTCCGAGATATTCTTTAAATTCCTTTTCTTTTTTCTCTTTTTTTCTTACCTTTTTTGCACCGCCGCTTTCATCCGCCTGAACGTTGCTGCCGAATCCTGTTACGGCAAATATCTTTTTCATACGGTTAAGCTCGTGAGCGTGAAGCCCTGCCGCCCTTCTTACTCCCATTGCGTCATACATTACCACCATTGCCATTATGAACATAAGGGCAAATTCAGGCGAACCCAGACCGCAGGTCCTATACATCGCAACGCTTGCCGAACATACAAGAGACGAGTGGGAACTTGGCATTCCTCCCGAGCCGATAAGCCTTTCAGCGTTAAATTTCTTTGTTTTTACCATATTAATTACGGTTTTGATGACCTGCGCAGCGAACCATGACAGCACAGCGGAAACCAAAACGTAATTATATTCAAGTTTAGCCATTCAAGCAACGTCCTTTCAAATAAACTCTTATCAGCAGTCTCTTTTAAGAAGACACATTGTAAGTTCTTTCAGAAAACCGGAATTTTCAAACATATCAAGAGCATTTAACGCCTTTTCACTTAGCGTTGAAGCAAATTCGGCGGAGCTTTCAACGCCGTTTAAGGAAGCATATGTGACTTTTCCGTTCACAGCATCGCTCCCCGTCGGCTTGCCCAGCTTTTCATCTGAGCCTGCAATATCAAGTATATCATCAATTATCTGAAATGCAAGCCCTAAATTTTCCCCGTAGGCTCCGGCGCTCTTTATTTTTTCATCATCACCGCCGCCGCATATGCAGCCCATCTCACAGGCGGCTCTCAGCAGCGCTCCCGTTTTCATTCCGTACATTTTAAGCAGCAGCTCTTCGGGAAGCGGTTTTCCTTCATATTCCGTGTCAATGACTTGTCCGCCTATCATACCCGATATGCCGGTAGCCTTCGACAGCGTTCTTATAAGCCTTACCTTCTGCGTATCTGACAGGCTTTCACTTTCCGCAATTACCCCGAAAGCAAGGTTTTCAAGTGCGTCGCCTGCCAGCAAAGCGTTGACCTCGCCGTAAGCCTTATGACAGGACGGCTTTCCCCGCCTGAGGTCGTCGTTATCCATACAGGGAAGGTCGTCGTGGATAAGCGAAAACGTGTGTATCATTTCAATTGCGCAAGCCGCAGGAAGAGCGCTTTTATCATCTCCTCCGCACATACGGCAAAATTCAAGCACAAGAACGGGACGTATCCTTTTTCCGCCTGCCGACAGCGAATACCACATTGCTTCGGCGGCATTTTTCTCTTCTCCAATATTATTAAACACCGCCTGCCTGTATTTTTCCAGTTCGTTATTGACAAGCTCCGTGTAAAAAAGTAATCTTTCCGAATTTTTTTCGGACAAACCGCTCAATGAAGACACGCTTAACACTCCCCTAATATTTTACTCCACATCGTCAACGGTAACAAGCATTTCTGCGCTGTCAAGCTCTTTTCTGCACAGACCTATAAGCTCTGCGCCTTCCTTATACAGCTTTACCGAATCTTCAAGGGAAACATCGGGGTTTTCCAAAGCTGCAATTATTTCATCCAGTTTTTTTACGGAATCTTCAAATTTCATTGACCCTTATCCTTTCGCAGAATTTATTGTATGACAACAGCCTTGACCGTTCCGTCAGAAAGCCGCACCGTTATTTCGTCTCCGTTTTTAAGAGCGCTGACGGAATTAACGAGCTTTTCGTCCTTGTAAACAAGAGAATAGCCTCGTCCCATGATTTTAAGGGGACTTAAATTGTCAAGCGCCGCCGTTTTTTCGCTAAGAAGCGCTTTTCCAAGGGATATTCTGTTTTTAAGCGCCGTATCAAGCCGCTGCATTTTTTCGTCAAGCAGCGCTTTTGAGGAGGTTATTTTGTGCGCAGGAAGCAAAGAATTCAGCTTGTACTCCGCTGCGTCCAGCTTGCGGCGTTCTATATTTATTTTCAGCTTCATTTTTTCCGCAAGCCTGCGTTCCGATGAAGCAAAAAAGCCTTTCAGCGCACCAATTTCGGGAACTGCAAGCTCTGCCGCAGCCGAGGGAGTGGGTGCTCTCAGGTCGGCGGCATAATCAGCAATTGTAGTGTCCGTTTCATGTCCTACTGCGGAAATAACGGGGGTCTTACACTCAAAAATGCACCTTGCAACGCTTTCCGAGTTAAAAGCCATAAGGTCTTCAAGGGAACCTCCCCCTCTTCCGGCTATTATCACATCATTTTCCGCTGCGTCGGCACGTTTTAGAGCAGAGCATATGGAAGGCGGAGCGTATTCTCCCTGAACAAGGCAAGGATAAATAACTATCTGCACCGCAGGATAACGCCTTGAAATAATGTTGAGCATATCCTGCAAAGCTGCGGCGTCCGGCGAAGTAACTATACCTATCTTCTGAGGGAAAGCAGGTATAGGCTTTTTCAGCTGTTCATCAAACAAGCCTTCTGCCAAAAGCCGTTCTTTAAGCTGCTCAAAAGCAAGATATAAAGCGCCTGTTCCGTCGGGCTGCATATCGTTCACATAAAGCTGATAAATACCGTCACGCTCAAAGACCTGAACGTTGGCAGAAACGATGACCTTCATACCCGAAGCAGGAACAAATCTTAATCCTGCCGCCATATTATTGAACATTATAGCCTTTACCGAGCTTTCCCCGTCCTTTAAAGTAAAGTATAAATGTCCCGTTCTGGCGTGGTTGGTAAAATTGGATATTTCGCCTTTTACAAGTATTCCCTTTAATTTTTTGTCTTCCTTCAGCTTAAAAGAAATGTATCTGTTAAGCTGTGAGACCGTTAATACGCTGCTCATATAAATTTCTCCGTTATTGCCGCAAAAACTGCTGTTCCTGACGCATTGTCGCAGGAAAAATCGGGTTCCGCAAAATAAGCCTCAAAGTCCTTTTCAAGCCTGCGGCGTATGATCTTATCCGACATGACCCCTCCGGCAAATACCACGGGCATATTCCCCTCGTTAAGCAGAGCATATTCCGTCATGCCTTTAACTGCGGCGTAAATATAGCTCAGACAGTAATTTGCGGTATCTTCCCTGCTTTCTCCGCTGTCAAGCATTTGTCTGCATTTATTTTCAAGTCCCGAAAGGCAGCAGCTTCCGCCTTTCAGCACAGGTTTTATTTTAAAGCTGCGGCTGCTTTGCTCCGCCAGCTTTTCAAGCTCTTTTCCGCAGGGAAATTTCAGACCGAGCATAAGCCCCGTTCTGTCTACAGCTTGTCCTGCTTTAAGGTCAAGGGAAGTTCCTATTTCAGTAATTTTGATAACATTATCCCTATCCGGCTCCACAAGCAGGCAGTCCGTTGTTCCGCCGCTGACGTGAAAAGCAATAAATTTTCTGTTCACCAATTCAAGCCTTCCTGCCGAAAAAAGCGCCGCAAGGATATGTCCCGTCTGATGAGAGGTTTTATGCACGGGTATCTTATTTACCGCCCCCAACGAATCCGCAAGTCCCTCTCCGCAGAGAAAACAGGGCATATAGGAACCCTCGATATTTCTCGGCTTTACGGACACTCCGATACAGGAAATATCCGCTTCTCTTCCGTCAAACAGCTGCTTTATCATTTCGGGCAGCTGCTTTGTGTGATGAAACACCGCATCGCTCTGTCTTAAACCAAGCTCCCCCTCTTTTACGGGAAGCAGCTTTTTGGAGTGAACGACCTCCATCGTATCCGTATCAAAAAGGGCTGTGGAGGTAGTGTAGTTGCTGGTATCTATACCAAGGCAGAACGGCATTGTCACTCCACGCTTTCTTTTTTGCTGTCAAGGGTTTTGGCATAAGCGCCCAGAACGCCGTTTATAAACTGAACATCGGGGTCGTATGTGAACTTTCTTGCCAGAATAACAGCTTCGCTTATTGCAACATTAACGGGTACCTTATCATCGTAATTCATCTCATAGATAGCTATCCTGAGTATTGCAACGCTTACCTTGGGTATTCTTCCGAACTGTCTTTTTTCGCTGAATTCGGCAATTATCCTGTCAAGTTCTTCTGATTTTTCATCAACGGATATAAACAGCTTTTCCACTTCATCGTCCATATCAAATTCATCGACCTCATATGCCGCTTCGATGACCGATTCTGCCGTATCGTCAGTAAAAAGTTTTTCAAACGTAAGTATAAATGCAGCCTCTCTTATTTCACTTCTTCTCAATTTTTTCATGTCCTTTCATTTTATAGCGCAGAAAAGCAAGCCCAAATGCGGAAAAATTCCGTAAAGAGCCTGCTTCTCTTTAATTTTCCTTATCGCCGAAGGAAATACCCTCCACAATAACATTGACCTTTGTGACAGCTATGCCGGTCATATTCTGAACGTCATTCTTGACCTTGTTCTGAATATGCTCTGCGACCTGTTTCACCTTGCTGTTACAGGATACAGAAACGTTTACCGTAATATCGGCAGCTCCGCCCTCGGCGTTGATGTCTATAGCCGACTGGTCCTCCGATTTTGCAAAAAGGCTGTTGAAACGGATCTTTGATTTTGAAAATCCGCTTACGCCCTCAACGCTGCCTGCTGCGATCTCAACGATCCTGGAAATAACGTCCTCGGAAATTTTAAGACTGTTAGTCTGAACGTCCGTTTTTTTATTCATACGTTAAGCCCCTTCCTGCCTGTAAGACCGGTAAACCGCCATTTTACCGCATATCCGGTCCATAATAATAATCATACATTATTATTATAGCAGATTTTTTTGAAAGACACAACTACTTAACCTCAAAAATTCTAATATTTTCTGCCGGAATTGTAACTTCTGTTAACAAAATGTCTTTAATTTGGGCTGCCTGCTCTGCTGCAAGGCCGTCTGACTTGACAACAATGTTGGCTGTGCTGCCGTTAAGATATACAACGCAGTCGCTGAAGCCCTGAGCTTTTATCAGATTTTCTATCTTGCTTTCGCTTTCGGACAGCTTGGAAAGGGTAACGGCTTCATTGGTGTAGGTCGCAGTTTCCTCATCGGAAAGGTCGCCGCCGTTGATGATAGCCGAAAGAGTTTCCACAGCCTCGTCCCTGCTTGTCATACGGGTAAGCCTTACCTGTGCAAAATAATCGCTTTCCCCGTCTGCGCTTACAAAAGCTGCGTCGCCATAGTTTGCAGCCTCGGCGGTGTCTGCCATTACATCCTCTGCGGCAATGTCCTTATCGGGGGAAGACAGAACGTAGTTCATATATACCGCAATTCCGAGAATAAGTGTCAGGCAAGCCAGAATTATATGTTTTTTTCCTATTATGAGATTTAACCTTTTCATGTAAAATATCCTCCTATTTCATTTCTGCAACGTAGATGCGGTTTGTGGGAATGTTAAGCGCCGTTGAAACGGCTTTATATACCTTTTCGCAAATTTTCGGGTCATCGCCTCCTTCGCATACGATAACAATTCCGCTTACTCCGGGATTGTTCACCTTTTTTACCAAAGCGCTTTTTGCGGAGCCCTTATCTATGACCACAATGCTGCTTTCCGTCTGATTTGTTCCCTGCCTGTACTCCTCGGCGTAAACGTACTCTTCCGTCGAAGAAACATTTACAAGCACTTCCGCCTTGCCCACCCCCTCTATGGACATAAGAATTTCTCTTAGCTTTTCTTCCATATTGAGGGTATAAGTATCCGCTGTAAGGAAATCGGAATTTACATCGGAAGCAGATTTGTCCTTATCGTCCTTTCCCGAAAAATCGGACAGCAGAATTATAAGCATAAGCACGATACCCACAGCAATGAGTACCTTCGGAAAAATCGGATCGTCTTTGAACTTCTTTAACTTATCCATAATATCCTTAACCGTCATATTCTGTGCGCTCCTTAACTACCATACTAATTTTCAATCAACCTATAGACAAATCCGACAGCTATAACCCAGCCACTTGTCGTCAAGCTCCCTTGCAAGGCACCAAGCATTGCGGTGGTCGCTTTCCTTGATTGGCTGTGTTCTATCTGCCGCCTTTGTCTATAGAACGATTTAAAATTAGTATTACAGATATATCCTCTCCCGTATATTCTTTCACTAAAGCAATTATCTCACCCTCTTGAGCTGTGTTGTCCGCAGCTATTTCAATCTCATTAATAGATATGCTTCCGGAGCCGGAAATATTTATACTTGTCTTAATTTCGGAACATACTATTTCATTTTCGCAAAGGTACTGCTTTATTCTGCTGCTTATATTTCTTTCCACGGAATTTTTGAAGCACTCCATAGTTTTTTCATCGCTGAGTTCAATGCTCTGTGAGGTGTCCTGCATCACATCTTCTATCTCCGAAAGATCCGCATCACCCTTTACTATGGGCGATATTGCGCAAAGTATGAATATAAGCGAAAAAATCAGCTTTATCTGGTTGCTGTGCTTTTCAGACGGATAGACCGCTTCAAACATAGACATTACTACCGAAATAAACCCTGCAGTAATGATAATAAGTCTGAAAGAGGACATTTTTTCATCTCCCTTTATGATACATCAAGCCCCGTCATCAGCATTATAGCCGTTGATATTATAAGCATCATTGAAAAGCATACCGTCAGGCTCAACAGTACCGACAATACGGACGAAGCGTTTTTCATCAGAATTTTTATGCCCTTAAGCTCAAATATTTCACCGAACATTTCCGCCGCCCCGAAAACCAGCTTCATAAGCGTTATCTCCGCAAGGGGCGGAACTACCGTAAGAAA
Source organism: Oscillospiraceae bacterium (assembly GCA_051881775.1). Lineage (GTDB taxonomy): Bacteria > Bacillota > Clostridia > Oscillospirales > Ruminococcaceae > UMGS363. The sequence goes on from JBJEQN010000054.1 coordinate 9,159, forward strand.
TATTGCGGCTATCCCTATAAAACCCACTCCCCCTCGCAGTATGCCAAGGCTTGATTTTATGGTAGTGTAAGCGTCGGCAACTGCTCCGCCTACCACGGGGATACAGTTTGATGCAAGGAACTTTGCAGCCTTAACGCCAAGCGTATCAGCCGAGGCTCCTATGATGTTCTGTATGGAAAGCAGTCCGATAAATATAGTCATAATAAATCCCAGCACAAAGTTTATGACCTTTGTTACAGAAAAGGTTATATGCGTAAGGTTAAAGGAGGGGTTCACCGCCTCGATAACTCCAAGCGCCATACATAAGGACAGAATGGGCATAACATAATTTGCCGCTATCTGCACCGCCGCTTCAGACGCAGCAAGAAGTATTGTGCTGTAAGCCGCTGCGGAGGTTATACAGCCGGAAGAAGCCGTTATTCCTGCGAAAACAGGTATGTAGGAGATCATAAAATTTCCGCCCGAATAAAGAGCCTCTGAAACGGAATCTATACAATCCGTCACAGGCTCGGAAATTATCCCTACTGAAACAAGAACGCAGACTATACCATAAATTTTTTCAAGCTGTTTGTTTGAAACGCCGCAGTTCATTCCCTCCGCAAGAGCGTTCAAAATAATAATGCACATAAGGGTTATAAAAATTTTTAGCGGATATGCCGCCTTTTCTTTAAGCTGCTCTGTCATATAACTGAACACTTCGCCCGGCGTGACTGACGTTATGCTTTCGGTATCATCCGCCGAAATTCCCTTTTCATCCAATATTTCGCTCACATCGGGGGGCAGATTTTCGCTTACGCTCCCAACGTCTATGTCAAGCTCGTCCGCAACGGAGATCTCCTCAGCATAAACAGTTCCGGGTGCCGATATACAGCATATAAGCGCCGTTATTACCGCTAAAACACATCTTTTTATTCTTTTCATATCAATATCCTGCCAATGAAACTACAATTTCCGTTACTTCTTCAAAAAGCGGCAGAGCAATAACTATAAGCGCCGCTTTTCCTGCCAGTTCCGCCTGTGCGGCAAGGAGGTTTTCTCCGCTGTCCTTGCATATATCATGGGCAAACCGGGAAATATAGCATATCCCTGCCGATTTGAAAAGTATCTCAAGGTACTCCCCGTCTGCGCCTGTTCTGCCGAAAATGCCTGTTATGCTCTCTATTACGGGAGAAATATAAATAAAAACGAATGCAAGCACAACGGAAGCGGCGGCAATTTTTATGTACAGCGAATATTCCTTGCTGCTGCTGTCAAAAAGCCTGCACAGCACCGCCGCAACTATACATATGGCAGCAATTTTAACTATCTCCATAACTAAAACCCGAAAACGCTTTTTACCGTGTCAAAAAGCTCCGCTATCTCATTGATTATCACCATAAGAACGACTATCAGACCTGCTATCGTTACGATTATACCGTACTCGTCACGGTCGGATTTTTTCAGCACCATATTAAGAACGGATACGATTATCCCCACTCCGGCTATTTTAAATATCAGATCAAGATCCACATTTTTTCCTCCTTTGATTTAAACAAGAATAACCGCCGCCAACGCCCCGGACAGCACACCAAGAGAACGGTACAGCTTTCCCTTCCGCACAAGCTCCCCTTCGGCATCCGATATAAGCGCTTCAAGCTCCTTTTCCTTCATTCCGATACTGCTCATCTGCCCTTCAACACCGCTTTTTCCAAGCTGACAGCCGATAGAAGCTATAAGCCTTACGTCCTCTTTTTTTAGCGAAGTGCAGCGGCAGCTGTTTACGGCATTTTTCCATTGCTCCGAAAAAACGTCTTCAACCTTTTCTATGCTGACGGAAAGGGTTTGAAGAAATTTCAGCGAGCTTAATCTGCTGTCTTTGCAAAGGGTTTCCGCAATTTCATAGACCGTAGCGGAGTTGTATTCCACCATTAATTTTATCTGTGCAAGCATAAGCCTTACTTCTTTAAGTATCTCCACCCTTTTTTTCAGTTCAGCCGCAAAATAGTTTCCTGTCATTGCCGAAACTGCTATCAGAGAAATTATACATATCGTCTTTATCATATTCATCCGTCCTGATCATCCGTGCTATTTTTCCGGGAGCGCCGCCAAGAAATACAATGTAATCAAATTTATCGTAAAAATCCAGCTTTGCCTTTATATCTTCGGCGCTCTGTGCGTGTATTGAAGCGCAAATTTTAACGCCGCAGGTCATAGCGTAGCCGAAAGCCGCTGCATCCTCGGGATTTCCTGCTTCATCGCATATTATTATATCGGGCGACATTACACGAACCGCAGTTTCAATGCCGTCTTTTTTGCTGTACTCGTTGAAAACATCGGTATTTATGCCAACATCATTCTGGGGAACGCCGTTATATACCGCCGCTATCTCGCTTCGCTCGTCAATGACCGCAGTTTTATACACCGCTCCCAGCTTGCGGCTCAAGTCTCTGAGCAAAGTTGTCTTTCCGCTTGCAGGAGCGCCTGCGATAAGCACGCTATGCAAGCCTCCCGAAAATATCCTGTTGTAAAGCTCGTCCGCACAGCCCTTTACCTCGTGCGCTGCTCTGAAATTAAGTCCGCTTATGTCCTTGATGTTGATAATTATCCCGTTTCTCATTACGGCGGTTCCGCATATGCCTACTCTGTGGCCGCCGTCAAGGGTAATAAATCCGCTGCAAATGTTTTCCTGAAAGCTGTGTATGGAATATCTGCATACCGAATCAAAAATCTCCGCAATGTCAGCTTCCGATACTTTTATGCAGTTATCATCGGGATAACGCAAGGGTCTGCCATCCTCGGAAAGATAGGTCAGAACGCCGTTTCTGTATAAAACAACAGGTCTGCCCTTTCTCAGCCTTATTTCGGTTATATATCCGTCCACGCCTGACAGCACTTTTTTCAGCTTGGGATTAAAATATGAAAGCAGCTTCTTGTCCATTTTAAAAATCCGTACCTTTCTTTTACTGATAAATATTATGCTGCAAGGGACAAGTATAGAACAAAAAAACTTCCGAAAGTCACCGACCTTCGGAAGTATATGCAACACTATTTTTTTCGATTATTTATTCACCCAGACGGTCTCCGTCTCATGGCGTTTCGGACGCTCCATAAGATTACTCAGCGCAGTTCTGGGGTTTACGCCGTTATATAAGACCTTGTAGCACTGCTCGGTTATAGGCATATCAACGCCCATCTTCTGTGCCAGTTCGTAAGCGACCTTGGTGCAGTCGTAACCCTCAACGGTGCCTATGCGCCTGACCGCTTCATCGGGAGAAACGTTCTGACCGATAAGGATACCGGCACGTCTGTTTCTGCTGTGCATACTTGTGCAGGTAACGATAAGATCGCCTATTCCCGTAAGTCCTGCAAAGGTCTCGGAATGTGCGCCCATAGCAACGCCAAGCCTTGCAATTTCCGTAAGTCCTCTTGTCATAAGCGCAGCCTTTGTATTGTCTCCACAGCCCATTCCGTCGCAAACTCCTGCACAAAGGGCAATAACATTTTTCAGAGACCCGCCCAATTCACAGCCTATGACATCTTCGCTGATATAGATCCTGAACAGGCTGTTGGACATAACGCTCTGGATATAGTCGGCATTTTTAACATCTTCGGAAGCTACCGTTACCGTTGTAGGCATACCGATGGCAACCTCTTCTGCGTGAGAAGGTCCCGTAAGGACAGCAACGGGAGAATTCGGCAGTTCTTCTTTAAGTACCTCGCTCATTCTTTTGTAAGTGCCGTCCTCAAGACCCTTGCTTGTGTTGACAATAACTGTATTTTCCGAAACATAGGGTGCAGCCTTCTTAGCCACAGTCCTTACAAAACGTGTAGGAACGCCGAAAATAATAATATCGCAGTCCTTTACGGCGGAAATATCGTTTGTAAGGGTAATAGACGAGCTTATCTTTACTCCGGGGAGCTTCTGCTTGTTTTCCCCGTCCTTTCTGATAGTTTCGATCTCGCTTTCAAAATCCGACCAGACCGTTACTTCGTGATTGAAATTATTAAGCATTACCGCAAGGGCAAGTCCGAAGCCGCCCATTCCGAGGATCGTAAATTTTGCCATAAAAAACCTCCTGACAGTTACGTTATTTTTTCTTTCCGAAGCTGAATTTATTTTCGGTTCCTTCCTTAAGGCGCTTGATATTAGCCTTGTGCATATATATCAGCAGCACGCTTGTGCAGGCAACTAAAATCACATGAGTTATGCAGGTCGGCAGGGGTTCATTTTCCACAAAATAGTGCAGAACAAAGGTAAGGAAAGGATAAAGTACCGCTGCCGACATTGAAGAAACGGAAACATATCTTGTAATAAACACCATTAATGCAAAAAACGGGATTATTATCACAAAGGTAAGCGGATCAACAACGATAAGGATAGAGCTTGACACAAGTATTCCCTTTCCGCCCTTAAATCCGTAGTAAACGGGGAAAATATGACCGAGTATTGCGAAAAATCCCGATATGTAGCCGATAGACTGCTCATCAAGTACAGCAGGATACCCTTCGGGCGGTGCGGTGAAGCAGTCTCCCCCTATAATTAATTTGAACACAAGCAGGCTCAGTATAACGGCAACTATGCCCTTGGCAAGGTCGCCTATAAGAGTGAGCAGCGCAGGTACCTTGCCGTAGCAGCGCAGGGTGTTTGTCAGACCTGCGTTTTTGCTTCCGTGCTCTCTTATATCCTCATGTTTAAGACATCTTACCACGATTATCGAGGAATTGCAGCTTCCCAAAAGGTAAGAAATTACCATAGTCAGAACAAGACAAATACAAACTTTAAGCATAAAACATACCCCTGAATAAAATTAATCATCTTCCCTGTTGCGCTCTCTTACGATAAAGCGTATGGGAGTTCCCTCAAGACCGAAGGTCTGACGTATCTGATTTTCCAGATAACGCTGATAGGAAAAATGGAACAGATCCGCACGGTTTACAAACACAACAAACGTAGGCGGCTTTGTGGACGGCTGTGTCATATAGTAGATCTTAAGCCGTCTGCCCTTGTCGGAGGGCGGCTGTACCCTTGTTGTGGCATAAGCAAGAATGTCGTTGAGCATTCCCGTGGAAATTCTCATGCTGTTCTGTATATTGACCTTGTTGATAAGCTCAAACAGGTTGTCTATCCTGAGACCTGTCTTAGCCGAAATGAACACAAAGGGAACGTATGACATAAAGCTGAAATCATTTTCCAGCTTCTTTCTGAACTCGTCCATGGTGTTGGTGTCTTTTTCGATAGCGTCCCACTTGTTAACGGCAACGATACAACCCTTTCCCTGTTCGTGAGCATAGCCTGCCACCTTAGAATCCTGATCGGTAAAGCCTACCTCTGCGTCAATGACGATAACGCACACATCGGCACGGTCAACAGCCATATAGGCTCTGAGAACGCTGTAATGCTCAATCTTTTCCTGTATCTTGGACTTTTTTCTGATACCTGCCGTATCAATGAACACATATTTTCCCGACTTGTTTTCAACAACGGTATCCGTTGCATCTCTTGTAGTTCCTGCAATATCGGAAACGATGGCTCTTTCCTCTCCCGATACTCTGTTGATAAGGGAGGACTTTCCCACGTTAGGCTTGCCGATAACGGCTACCTTGATATATTCCTCGCCGTAGTCGCCTTCGTCCTCATCGGGGAAGTATTCAAAAATTTTATCAAGCATATCTCCCGTGCCATGACCGTGAGCGGCGGACAAAGCAATAGGGTCTCCAAGTCCGAGGTTGTAAAATTCATAAAAATCAGCCGGAGGGTCGCCTATGGAATCGCACTTGTTAACGCAAAGAACAATAGGCTTTCCGCTTTTCTGAAGAAGCCTTGCAACATCGTAATCATCGGCAGTAACGCCCGTTCTTATATCGGTAAGAAAAACGATACCGTCAGCTTTTTCAATTGCAAGCTCCGCCTGACGTCTCATCTGTGAAAGGATAACATCAGTGCTGTTAGGTTCGATACCGCCGGTATCTACTATCATAAACTCACGGTTTCTCCACTCGCATTTTGAGTAAATTCTGTCTCTGGTAACGCCCGGAGTATCCTCAACTATGGACATACGCTGTCCTATGAGCTTGTTAAAAAGTGTGGATTTTCCCACATTAGGCCGTCCGACGACCGCTACGACCGGCAAAGCCATGGTTATCATCTCCAATCATTTTTTTAGTGTTATATACCAAGTATTTTATCAAGCAGTTCAAAACCGTCATTATCTGTTACAAGTACCTTTACGCCGAGAGACTTTTCAACATCGGGAATAGTCAGATCGTCAAGGAAAATATCGGTATCACGCTTGAACATTGACGTTGTAAGGATAAGTGTGTCTCCAAGAGGCTTATCCTTAAGCTGTTCTATAATATCCCCTGCCGTAAGAAGTCCCGAAACGGTTATTGTTTCTCCGAAAAAATAATTTGTTATCTTATACACGTTACATTTTATATTATGCCACTTTTTTTCCGCTTTTTCAACCAGTTCGGAAATAAAATTATACGCCGCCGCACCTGTTGCAAGGGAAACTGTACGTTTTTCCGAAGGCTCGTCCGCAAGCTCCAGCGCCGAATCAAATTCATCTGCCAAAGAGCGCAGCATTCCCACACCGTTTTCGTACTGGCAGTAATCCTCGTAAAATTCGCCTGCAGGGATAGGTCTTTCAGCAGTGATATAAAATTCATCCGCAGGAAAAACAAGCCTTGTATCGTACTTTTCAAGAAACTTTTTCTGAAAGCTCTCAATAAGATCAATGGCAGCAGACGCTGTTTTCTTATTGAACATTTCAAGAGGATATAATCCGTCCCTGAATTTGGTTATTCCAACCGGAACAACGGCTATGCTCTGTATATTAGGCATAAGATCTCCAAGGTCGGTAAGGGTACGTTCCAGCTCCCTGCCGTCATTTATGCCCGGGCAAAGAACTATCTGACAGTTCATTGCAATTCCGGCTTTGGCAAACTGTTTTAAATAGTCCAGCTTTTCTCCGGCGAATCTGTTGTTCATCATTTTACAGCGCAGTTCGGGATTTGTGGTGTGGACCGATATATTTATATTAAGCCGCATCTGTATTATGCGGTCAATATCATTCTGATTAAGGTTTGTAAGGGTTACATAGTTGCCCTGAAGAAAAGAAAGCCGTGCGTCGTCGTCCTTGAAATACAGGGTTTCCCTCATATTCGGGGGCATCTGGTCGATAAAGCAGAAAATACACTTGTTTGTACAGCTTTGCTTCTTGTCCATAAGGAAGGATTCAAATTCCAGACCGAGATCGTCATACTCGCTCTTTTCAACATCTGCAAAAAAGGCGGCTCCGTCACGCTCCGCAGCTATACGCACATTTATTTCAGCGGCATAAAACATATAATCAAGAACGTCGTGTATCATATGCCCGTTAAGGGAAATAAGCATATCCCCCGATTTGATACCGGCATGGTAAGCCGGAGAGTTTTTAATAACAGAAGTTATTAATATTGCCATAAAAATCTCCCTGTGCTTTGTTTTGCCTGTTTGTTCAGGCGTAAACAAAAGCTGAACTAAAATAAAACCGAAGAAGGAAAAACTCCCTTCTTCGGTTCTCAAGAAAGCTTACGCTTCTTTTGAAATTACTTCTCTGCCCTTATAGTATCCGCAATTCTTGCAAACCTTGTGCGGAGATGTAAGTTCGCCGCAGTTAGTACATCTGGAAAGTGCGGGAGCCTCCAGTTTCCAAACAGCAGAACGTCTCTTATCGCGTCTTGCCTTTGATACCTTTCTCTTTGGTACTGCCATTATTCAGCACCTCCTTATCCTTTAACCATTACAGTTACATTCATTATAATTCAAATCTGTTCCGCAGTGAGGACACAAACCCTTGCAATCCTCTTTGCAAAGCATCTTTGAGGGAAGCTGCAGCAGGATGTCCATAATAACGACCTCGTCCAAATCAAGCATATCGGATTCCGTAACAATATACTCGTCGTTATCGGTATTCGATGAACGCACAAGCACATGCTCGTAATCATAGCTGAAATGCCTTTCAAATTCGGCGAGACATCTGTCGCAAACAGCGTTAAGAGTAAACTCCGCAGTATAGCTGAGAATAACTATACCTGCACGGTTTATGACCGTTCCCTTAACAGTTACAGGGTCAGCAAAGCTATAACCTTTAATTTCACTCAGCCTTACAGAGTCAACAGCATAATCCACAATCTGCTTTTCGCCGACAATATTATAAAGCTGTTTTAAGTTTATAACCATAGTACACCCCAAACATAACAGATAAAATTATATCACATCTGATATAATATGTCAATAGTTTTTTATAAATTTTATTTTACAGCGTATTTTGCAACAGATTCGGGGAGATCAGCCTTGTCTGCGGAAACTGTGAAGATAACTTCAACATCGTTTGCTGTGAGCTTGTCGATCTTGTTAAGAACAGCGCCGAGAGCCTCGAAATCAGCTCCGCCAACCTTAAGGATAGAATCAACAAAGATCTCCTTGATGTCGTAGTTGCCTGCAACAAGTCCTGCAACAAGTCCGTAGAAAGCCTCGAAGGAGTAGATGTTGTTAGCGTCTGTATCAACGATCCTTACAGAAGTAGGAATATCGTATCTGAGCTTCTCGCTCTTGTCGATGCACACAACATAACCGTCGGTTTTCTTGGAAGCTTCGTTAATCATATCAATCAAGATCTTGGTTTTGCCCGTACCTTTTTTGCCTGTAATAATTTTTACCATGAGAAACACTCCGTTCCGCCGTTTACGGCATAATATATTGATCCGCACAGAAAAGTGCGATTTAAAACTTACTTAAGCTTTGCTTCGAGCGCAGCCTTCTGATCCTCGTAGCCGGGCTTGCCGAGAAGAGCAAACATATTCTTCTTGTAGCTTTCAACGCCGGGCTGATTGAAGGGATTTACACCAAGCATATATCCGCTTATTGCACAAGCCTTCTCAAAGAAGTAAACCATATAGCCGAAGCTCTTTTCGGTCGTGTCTTCAAGTTCAAGAACGATGTTGGGAACTCCGCCTTCGGTGTGTGCAAGAACAGTTCCTTCAAAAGCCTTGCGGTTTACAACGGACATATTCTGATTGGTGAGGAAATTAAGTCCGTCAAGGTTCTCAGCATCGGATTCAAGGAAGAAATCCTGCTTGGGCTTCTTAATGTCAACAACGGTCTCAAACATAACTCTTGAACCGTCCTGAATAAACTGTCCCATAGAGTGGAGGTCTGTGGAGAATGTAACGGATGCAGGGAAAATACCCTTTCCGTCCTTGCCCTCGCTCTCGCCGAAGAGCTGCTTGAACCATTCAGCCATCATTGTAAAGCTGGGGTCGTAGGATACAAGAAGCTCAATGGACTTGTTCTTGGAATAAAGAATATTTCTGATAGCTGCATACTTGTAGCAGTCGTTATTGTCAAAATCCTTTGCAAGTTCATCCTGAGCCTGCTTTGCACCTGCCATTATAGCGTCAATATCGCAGCCTGCAACAGCGATAGGAAGAAGTCCTACAGCTGTAAGAACGGAATATCTGCCTCCAACGTCGTCTGCGATAACAAATGTTTCGTAGCCTTCTGTATCTGCAAGCTGCTTAAGAGTTCCTCTTGCCTTGTCTGTGGTGCAGAAGATCCTGTCCTTAGCGCCTTCCTTGCCGTACTTCTTTTCAACGAGTTCACGGAAAACTCTGAACGCAAGAGCCGGTTCGGTAGTAGTGCCGGACTTGGAAATAACGTTAACGGAAATATCCTTGCCCTCGCAGATGGAAAGAACTTCGTTAAGATATGTGGGGTTGATATTGTTTCCTACATAATAGATGTCCGGGGTGTCTTTCTTCAGGTTGTTGTAGAAAGGAGACTTGAGAAGCTCGATAGCCGCTCTTGCACCGAGGTAAGAACCGCCGATGCCGATAACGATAAGTATGTCGGAATTGCTCTGGATCTTCTTGGCAGCAGCCTTGATCCTTTCAAATTCCTCCTTATCATAATCGGTAGGAAGGTTTACCCAGCCAAGGAAATCATTTCCGAGACCCGATCTGTCATGAAGAGTTTTAGCGGCAAGTTCAGCCTGAGCCTTTGCAGCTTCAAGTTCATGAGGAGCAATAAAATCTTTTAAATACTTAGTGTTTAATGAAATAGACATTTTAACTATTCCTCCAATTAAATTCCTAACATTCATTTTACTATAAATCCGGGCATTTTGCAATATTTTTTGAAAACAATAACGTTTTATCCGCAAGTTTTATTGATATTTAACTAAAATGACAGCAAAAATTTAAGCAAAATCACTATTGTCTTTTTAATATTTAAACGTTCCGCAGATTCTCCTGCAGTAATGTTCACAGAAAAAACAAACTTGTCGTTGCGGTAAAAATGCACCTCGCCCACCTTATCCCCTGCGCTAACGGGAGCATAAACATAATCGGGAACAAAAACCTGCGACGATACCGAGCCTGCAGCCCCTTTCGGAATAACGATATTCCTTATTTCACCGTATTCAAGGGGAATTTCCTTGACCGTGCCGCCTTTTACGGCTATCTCTTCGGGAAATTCATCGGGAAGCGGCGGCTGCATTACCGTATAATTTAAAAAAACACCGTTCAGCAGACGTTTTGCCTCGGAAAACATATTATCTTTGTCTTTGTAGCCCAAAAGTATCACGCCGAAAGCCTTTCCGTCCCTTTCGGCGGCTGCGGCAAGGCAGTTTCCCGAATTTTCCGTAAAGCCTGCTTTAAAGCCTGCGATGCCCTCAACTTTTCTGACAAGGACATTTGCGTTAACAAGCTCCGTTGCGCCGTCTCTGAGATAATCCATCCAGCAGGTAAAGTAAGGGCGCAGAAAATCGTACCCGAACAACACCGAGACCAGCCTTGCCATATCCTCCGCAGTGGACATCTGCAAGGAATCATCGTAATAGCCGCAGCAGTTGGTAAACTCCGTATCCTTCATTCCCAGTTCTGCCGCACGGCTGTTCATAAGCTCAACAAACCTGCTTTCCGTTCCCGAGACCGCTTCGGCGACCGCCACGGATGCGTCGTTGGCATTACCTATTATAACGCCTTTCAGCAAGTCCTCCAAGGTCATTTCTTCGCCCGGCATAAGCCATATCTGAGCGCCCTGCATGGAATTTGCCGCAGAAGAGGCTTTTATATTCTTGTCAAGGCTCAACTCTCCGCTTTCTATCCTTTCGGCGGCAAGAAGCACCGTCATAAGCTTGTTCATAGTTCCAACAGGAACCTTTTCCGATGAATTCTTGCTGTCGATAATTATTCCCGTTGAAACTTCAAAAAGCAGGCTGCATTCGGCTGTTTCTTTTTCTTCTTCGGCATAAGCCGCAAAATTTCCAAAACAGCAGGAAACTGCAAGAGAAACCGACATAAAAGCTGCCGCAATATTTTTTATATGTATATGCATAAAATCACCTCTGATAATTTTATGCATAACTTGTCTCAATTATTTTCGGGCACAACAAAAGCGCCGGATATAGATCCGACGCCCGAAGTCAGAATTTTATGCGGGTATATTAGTCAACGATGAACTGCTTGATCTCAGCGAAGAAAGCGGAAGCATCGTCAGTGTGCGCTTCAAGAATGATAGGCTTGGAAAGATCCAGGCTGAAGATACCCATGATTGATTTTGCGTCGACAGCATATCTGCCGGAGATCAAATCGACATCATAGTCGCATTTTGAAACGGAAGTCACAAAATTCTTAACATCATTGATAGTTGCCAGCATAACAGTTGTTTTAGCCATAATAAGTCCCTCCAATAGTTTGTTATTTTCCATTTGCACCATTTTTTATACTTCGGTACAATATATAGAATACCATTTTTCTTTTTTTAAGTCAAGAGGAATTGCAATTTTTTTTGTAATATTGTATAATGGTATAAATTTTTCAAAACGTCTAAAAGTCTGTTTGGTGTTTTACACAAAAAAGTATGGAGCAATTTATGAATATTCACTTTAAAACCTTTGGCTGCAAAGTTAATTTATATGAGACCGAAAATATGAAGCAGAATTTTGCTTCTCACGGATACACAATATCGGAGGGCGAAAAAAACTGCGATATTTACGTTATAAATTCCTGCACCGTAACTGAATCCGGCGATAAAAAAATGTTTAAAGAGCTTCGCCGCATAAGAAGAGAAAATCCCGACGCCGTAATAGCGGTCACAGGCTGCTATCCCCAGGCTTTTCCCGATGAAGCCTCAGCCCTTGATGAAGCGGATATTGTCACGGGCACCAAAAATCGCAGCGATCTTCCTTTTATTATAGAGGATTATCTGCAAACCAAGGAAAAACAAATAAATGTCTGCGGCTATTCTTCGGGCGACCTGTTTGAAGATATGCAGAACAGCGGCTATACCGGCAACACAAGAGCGTTTATAAAGATACAGGACGGCTGCAATATGTTCTGCTCATACTGCATCATACCTTATTCAAGAGGACGTTTCCGCTCCAAGCCACCCGAAAAACTCAGAGAGGAAACGGAAAGGCTTGCACAGGCAGGCTACCGTGAAATAGTGCTTGTGGGAATAAATCTTTCCTTTTACGGCATAGAATTCGGTCTGCGGCTTGCGGACGCTGTCGAGAACGTCTGCTCCGTAGAGGGTGTGGAACGTGTACGCTTAGGTTCTCTTGAACCCGAAATGATAAGCGATGAGGACATAAAACGTCTTTCGGCACAGCCAAAACTTTGCCCTCAGTTTCATTTATCCCTGCAAAGCGGCTGCGGCAGGACGCTGAAAGCCATGAACAGGCGCTACACTCCCAAAGATTACGAAGCGCTTGTGGAAAAGCTGCGTTCAAATTTTGATAACTGCGCAATTACCACAGACGTTATGGTGGGATTTCCGGGCGAAACGGAAGAGGATTTTGCCGAGTCACTTGAATTTGTGAAAAAAATCGGCTTTTCAAAGGTACACGTTTTCCCCTATTCCCAAAGAAAAGGCACTCCTGCAGCCGTTATGGAAGATCAGATACCTACAGAGGTAAAAAATCTCCGTGCAAAACGCATGACGGAAGCAGCGGCGGTGTCACAAAGAAAGTTTCTTGAAAGTCAGGTGGGACTTACCGTTCCCGTGCTTTTTGAACGTGAAAAAGAGGACAAGATCCCTCACGGATATACCCCGAATTATACTTTGGTAAAAATATTTACAAAATATTTAGATAAAAGTTTGCGTAATAAGATTTTTTATGTTAAAATAATAAGGTTAGAAGAGGACTATTGCGTAGGAGAAATTATTTATTAATATAAGGAGCGTATTTGTATGTCTGTATTTCGTATTTATGTTGAAAAAAAGCCGGAGTTTGCAGTTGAAGCAAAGAATCTTCTTGCCGACGTTAAAACTGCACTCAGGCTTGACAAGTTGAGGAATATCAGAATTCTTAACCGTTATGACGCAGAGGGACTTTCCGAGGCAGATTTCAAACTTGCCATAGGCAACGTTTTCTCCGAGCCTGCTGTTGACGTTACAAGCGCAAAGCTGCCCGAGCTTTCGGAAAATGAATCGGTATTTGCCGTTGAGTATCTTCCCGGACAGTTCGACCAGCGCGCCGATTCCTGCGAGCAGTGTATCCAGATACTTACACAGGGCGAACGTTGCAAGGTAAAGAACGCAAGAATTTATATAGTTGACGGAAAATTATCCGCCGCAGAGCTTTCTTCTCTTAAATCCTATATAATCAACCCCGTTGAAAGCCGTGAAGCGTCTCTTGAAGAAGTGTCAACTCTCATTTCCGAGTATGATATTCCCACAGAAGTTGCAACGCTTGAAAACTTCATCTATCTTGAAGAAGCAGAGCTGGTAAACTTCATCAACAAATACGGTCTTGCAATGGATCTTGACGACATCAAGTTCTGCCAGAGCTATTTCAGAGATACGGAAAAGCGTGACCCCACAATTACCGAGATCAGAATGATAGATACATACTGGTCCGACCACTGCCGTCACACAACCTTCTCCACAATTATCGATGAAGCAAATATAAATGCAGACTACATCAAAAAGACCTACGATGAATATATCAACGCAAGAAACGAGCTTGGCAGGAGCGAAAAGCCCATAACTCTTATGGACATCGCTACAATTGCCGCAAAGAAGCTGAAAAAGGACGGCGTTCTGAAGGATCTTGACGAATCGGAAGAGATCAACGCCTGCTCCGTTCGCATCAAGGTGGACGTTGACGGAGATATGCAGGACTGGCTCCTTATGTTCAAGAACGAGACACACAACCACCCCACCGAGATCGAACCCTTCGGCGGCGCTGCAACCTGTCTCGGCGGCGCTATCAGAGACCCTCTTTCGGGACGTTCCTATGTTTATCAGGCAATGCGTGTAACGGGTGCGGCAAATCCCCTTGTTCCCGTTGAGGACACCATTCACGGCAAGCTGCCTCAGAGAAAGATAACCGTGGGCGCTGCAAACGGCTACAGCTCCTACGGAAACCAGATAGGACTTGCCACAGGTCACGTTGCGGAAGTTTATCACCCCGGATATGTTGCAAAGCGTCTTGAAATAGGTGCAGTTATAGCTGCTGCTCCCGAAGAAAATGTTATCCGTGAAGTTCCCGAGCCTGAGGATGTTGTTATCCTTCTCGGCGGACGCACGGGTCGTGACGGCTGCGGCGGTGCAACAGGTTCTTCCAAGTCCCACACCGAGGCTTCTCTCGAAAGCTGCGGCGCAGAGGTGCAGAAGGGTAATCCTCCCGTTGAAAGAAAACTCCAGAGATTGTTCAGAAACCCCGAAGTTACACATATGATCAAGCGCTGCAACGACTTCGGCGCAGGCGGCGTATCCGTTGCTATCGGCGAGCTTACAGACGGTCTTGTTATCGACCTTAACGCTGTTCCCAAGAAGTATGACGGACTTGACGGCACAGAGCTTGCAATTTCCGAGAGCCAGGAGCGTATGGCGGTTGTTGTAAGAAAGACCGACGCTGACAGATTCATCAAGGAAGCCGAGAAGGAAAACCTTGAAGCTACTCTTGTTGCCGTTGTTACCGCAGAACCCCGTCTTAAAATGAAGTGGAACGATAAAGTTATCGTTGACCTTTCAAGAGAATTCCTTAACTCAAACGGCGCTGAAAAGCACACCACCGTTGCAGTTCCCCTCCCCGTTACCGCACAGCTTAAGACATACACAGACTGTGCAGACAGCTGGGAAGCTCTTATGACAAACCTTAACGTATGCTCACAGAAGGGACTTGTTGAGCGTTTCGACTCCACTATCGGCGCAGGCACGGTGCTTATGCCTTACGGCGGCGCATATCAGCTTACTCCTACACAGGCTATGGCTGCAAAGATACCCGTACTCAAGGGCGAAACAAACACTTGCTCTATAATGGGCTGGGGCTTTAACCCTTACGTTTCCGACAAGAGCCCTTATCACGGCGCAATTGCTGCTGTTATCGAATCTGTTGCAAAGGTAGTTGCCGCAGGCGGAAGCTACAAGCACTGCTGGCTCACCTTCCAGGAATATTTCGAGCGCACACAGAACAATCCCACACGCTGGGGCAGACCCTTTGCTGCACTTCTCGGCGCATTCAAGGCACAGCTTGAACTTGGCTGCGGCGCTATCGGCGGAAAGGACTCCATGTCCGGCACATTTGAGAACATTGACGTTCCAGCAACTCTTGTTTCCTTTGCCGTTTCAACAGGCGACAGCAAGAAGATAATCTCCCCCGAATTCAAGAAAGCAGGCAACAAGGTCATCCTTATCACTCCCGAATATGATGAAAACAATCTTCCCGTATTCGCAAGCATCAGAGAGTGCTTTGAAAAGGTCGAAAAGCTCATTGAAGATGGACAGGCTTTGTCTGTATGGGCAGTAGGCTTCGGCGGCGTTGCAGAAGCTGTTGCAAAAATGTCTCTGGGCAACCGCATAGGCTTCAGATTTGACAAGAAGCTGTCCGAGGATCAGCTTTTCTACTCCAAGTACGGCTCCTTTGTTATCGAGCTTAACGGCGACCCCTTCACTGTTGAAAATGTAATAGGTACTACAATCGACGAATACAAGATAGACTGCAAGGATTACACCGTTGATATGGCTGAGATACAGAAAAAGTGGGAAGACCGCCTTGAACCTGTATTCCCCTGCAACATCAAGACGGAGGACAAACCTGTAAAGGTGTTCACTTACACAGCTAAGGAGACCTCTCAGCACGCTTCTTCCTTTGCAAAGCCGAGAGTTCTTATCCCCGTATTCCCCGGCACAAACTGCGAATATGACACGGCAAGAGTATTTGAACGTGCAGGCGCAGTTCCCGAAGTCGTAGTTATCAAGAACCTTTCCGCTGCGGCTCTTGAGGACAGCGTTGCATACGTTGAAAAGGCTATCAAGAATTCACAGATAATCATGATACCCGGCGGTTTCTCCGGCGGTGACGAGCCTGACGGTTCCGGCAAGTTCATTACAGCATTTTTCAGAAATCCCCGTATCAAGGACGCTGTTCACGACCTTATGGACAACAGAGACGGTCTTATGCTTGGTATCTGCAACGGTTTCCAGGCTCTTATCAAGCTGGGTCTTGTTCCTTTCGGACACATTGTTGATATGACAGACGATTCTCCTACGCTAACCTTCAACACCATAGGCAGACACCAGTCAATGATGGTAAATACAAGAATTGCATCAACCAAGTCACCTTGGCTCACAGGCTGTGAAGTTGGTGACATACACAGGATAGCAATTTCCCACGGCGAAGGACGTTTCGTTGCTTCTCCCGAGCTTATCAAGCAGCTTGCCGACAACGGACAGATCGCAACTCAGTATGTTGACCTTAACGGCGCACCTACACTTGACATCAGATTCAACCCCAATACCTCAATTGAGGCTATCGAGGGTATTACCTCTCCCGACGGACGTATTCTCGGCAAAATGGGACACAGCGAACGTATCGGCAGAGATATATGCAAGAACGTTCCCGGCGCTAAGGACCAGAAGATATTTGAAAGCGGCGTAGCTTACTTCAAGTAATTTTTAGTTTGCTGACGGATTTATGTAAAAATTTAACCTGAGAAGAAAATTACTCTTCTCAGGTTATTTTTTTAATCGCGCAAATAAGTTGGAATTTATCGAAAAAATCATTGGAAATTTGTAATTACTTCCTTTTCATACATTTCTCCCAATAATTCAAAAAACGTTCTTTCGTCTTAAATTCTCTATGCCATCGAGATCGATTTGTTTCTATTCCGTTTTTCATAAGTAGTTCCTCACGTTCCCAAGCTGCCTCTGCTTCTTTCTTTGTCCATCTGGAAACATAATCGTGAATATTCCAACTTTCTGAATACTTATGATGGAATGTTGATTTGCCGCTACACAAATCCAAGTTCAAACGGCTTCGGCGAAACAATCTGTTTGCACGTCTTTTGCACCATTTGGAACCTTTTCCATTATCTTTTATTATCGGATGTTTCTTGTAGCTCCTACTCATTTCTACCTCCGTCAAATTCCGATTAATCGCAAGATCATCATAACCTATGTTCATCCACATAATTCATAAACTTTTCCATAGTTGAAGTAAGCTTAGAGCTTTTTATAAAGGCAAAACCCACTTCCCTTTTGTTTATGGGAACGTTAAGGGGCAGCTCGGTCAGTTCTCCTGCCGAAAGCTCGTCCTTTACAAACTGCTTTACAACGCAGGCTACGCCCATGCCTATCTTGGCAAACTCGATAAGCATATCCATATTGCTTACTTCAAGAATATGCTCCGGCTCTATGCCGTTTTCTTTGAAGTAACGGTCAACGTGCTGCCTTGAAACATTTTCGCTGTCAAGAAGCATGATATTCGCCTTTTCAAAAACGCTGCCGTCCTCTCTTGCCTGCAGATTTTCAAGATATTTGGGCGTTGCGGTAAAAATATCCTCGATTTCGCCGAGAGAATAAAAGGACAGCTCTGTAAGGTTCTCAGGCTTTACAATAAGACCTATATCTATCCTGCCGTCCATAAGCAGCTTATTTATATGTGAGGAGGACTGGCACTCTATGGTTATTTTAACATGGGGATTTTCCGAAATAAAGCCTTTCAGATAAGGCAGGAGCATACATTTGCACAGTACGGAGCTTGCTCCCAGCCGCAGACGTCCTATCCCAAGCTCGTTTATATGCCGCAGTTTGTCCTCACCCGACTTGATAATGTCAAAGGCGGTCTTAAGCTCGCTGTAAAGCATTTTGCCTTCATCGGTCAGCGTTACTCCCCTGTGGTTTCTCACAAAAAGAACGGTGCCGAGGCTTTCCTCCATTTTGGTTATGGCTTTGCTTATGGCAGGCTGGCTGATATAGTTCATTTCCGCCGCCCTTGATATGCTTTCGCACTCTGCAACGGCGCAGAAAATTCTATACCTGTTAAGGTTGCTCTCGGAAATCATTTTTACGACCGTCCTTTCTGTTATCGTCAGTTACAGGCTTTCATAACCCGAATTTATATCAGATATTCATAATATGTATTTGAATTATACCACAATATATGCTATAATGCAACTATGACAAAATAAAAAAATATGTAAATTTATTTTTGTACATTTTCCAAAGAATTATTTTTGAAAGGAATGATCGTATTATGGGTATGACTATGACTCAGAAGATCCTCGCCGCCCACGCAGGACTGGATAAGGTCGAAGCAGGTCAGCTTATCAAGTGCAAGCTGGACATTGTTCACGGAAACGACGTTACTACACCGGTTGCGATAAACGAATTCAACAAAGCCGGATTTACCGACGTATTCGACAAGAACAAGATAACAATGGTAATGGACCACTTTACCCCCAACAAGGACATCAAGTCCGCAGCAAACACAAAGCAGTGCCGTGATTTTGCTTCAAAGCTGGAGATAAAGAACTACTTTGACGTTGGAGAAATGGGCATTGAACACGCTCTTCTCCCCGAAAAAGGACTTGTTGCAGCAGGTGACTGTGTTATCGGCGCAGACAGCCACACCTGTACATACGGCGCTCTCGGCGCATTCTCCACAGGCGTAGGCTCAACTGACATGGCTGCCGGAATGGCAACGGGTGAAGCATGGTTCAAGGTTCCTTCTGCGATAAAATTCAACCTTAAAGGCAAACTGAACAAATATGTAATGGGTAAGGACGTTATTCTTCATATCATCGGTATGATAGGCGTTGACGGTGCTCTTTACAAGTCTATGGAATTTGACGGAGAAGGTCTTGCAAGCCTTTCTATGGACGACCGTCTTTCTATGGCGAATATGGCTATCGAAGCAGGTGCAAAGAACGGTATTTTTGCCGTTGACGATGTAACAAAGGCTTATATGGACGAGCGTGTGAGCCGTTCTTATACGGTTTACGAAGCTGACCCCGACGCAGCTTATGACGAGGTATACGACATTGACCTTTCCGAGATAAAGCCCACCGTTGCTTTCCCTCATCTTCCCGAAAACACACGCACTATTGATGAAGTAGGCGATGTAAAGATAGATCAGGTAGTTATCGGCTCCTGCACAAACGGACGTATGGAGGATATGGAAATGGCTGCCGAGATACTCAAAGGCAAGCACGTTCACCCCGATGTACGCTGCATAATCATTCCTGCAACACAGCAGATATATCTTGATTCAATTAAGAAGGGTCTTATGGAGATCTTCATCAACGCAGGCTGTGCAGTTTCAACTCCTACCTGCGGACCCTGCCTCGGCGGTCATATGGGTATTCTTGCCGCAGGTGAAAGAGCCGTTGCTACAACTAACAGAAACTTCGTAGGACGTATGGGACACCCCGATTCCGAGGTTTACCTCGCTTCTCCTGCCGTTGCGGCTGCTTCCGCAGTTACAGGCAAAATAAGCGGACCCAACGAGATAATGTAAGGAGGATCATTCAATGAAAGCTTCAGGTTTTGTACATAAATACGGCGATAACGTTGACACCGACGTTATTATCCCTGCAAGATACCTTAACTCCCCCGACGCAAAGGAGCTTGCACAGCACTGCATGGAAGACATTGACAAGGATTTCGTGAAAAAAGTCAAGCCGGGCGATATTATGGTAGCCGACCAGAACTTCGGCTGCGGTTCTTCCAGAGAACACGCTCCCCTTGCTATCAAAACAAGCGGAATTTCCTGCGTTATTGCTTCGACCTTTGCAAGAATTTTTTACCGCAACGCTATAAACATCGGTCTGCCCATTATGGAATGCAGTGAAGCCGCAAAGGACATTGACAGCGGCGACGAGGTGGAGATCGACTTTGACACAGGCGTTATCACCAACAAAACAAAGGGTCACAGCTATCAAGCACAGCCCTTCCCCGATTTTATCAAGGAGATCATCGCTGCAGGCGGTCTGCTTAAATCTTTGAAGAAGTAATACAGAAAGGGTAATTCATAATGAACAAAAAAATTGCAGTAATAAAGGGCGACGGAATAGGTCCCGAAATTGTCACCGAAGCTATGAAGGTACTTGACAAGGTTGCAGAAAAATTCGGTCATACCTTTGAATATGAACAGCTTTTAATGGGCGGCTGCTCCATTGATGTGAACGGTGTTCCCCTTACAGACGAAACTGTTGCCAAAGCCAAGGCTGCAGACGCAGTTCTTATGGGCTCCATTGGCGGAAATACAGCTACTTCACCTTGGTACAAGCTGCCTGCGGACAAACGCCCCGAAGCAGGACTTCTTGGGCTGAGAAAGGCTCTTAATCTTTTTGCTAACCTCCGTCCTGCCATACTTTACAGCGAGCTGAAAAGCGCCTGCCCTCTTAAAGAGGAAATTGCAGACAGAGGCTTTGACATGATGATAATGCGTGAGCTTACGGGCGGTCTGTATTTCGGTGCAAGAAAAACGGAAGAGGTTGACGGCGTTGTTACAGCCACCGACACTCTTACCTACAGCGAAAACGAGATAAGAAGAATTGCTATTCGTGCATTCGATATTGCCATGAAGCGCCGCAAAAAGGTCACAAGCGTTGACAAGGCAAACGTTCTTGACTCCTCAAGACTTTGGAGAAAGGTCGTTGAGGAAGTTGCAAAGGACTATCCCGAGGTTTCCTACGAGCATATGCTTGTTGACAACTGCGCAATGCAGCTTGTAAAGGATCCTGCACAGTTTGACGTTGTTCTTACCGAGAATATGTTTGGTGATATTCTTTCCGATGAGGCTTCTATGATAACAGGTTCTATCGGCATGCTGGCTTCCGCAAGTCTTAACGACACAAAGTTCGGACTTTACGAACCCAGCGGCGGCTCCGCTCCCGACATTGCAGGTCAGAACAAGGCTAACCCCATTGCAACCATTCTTTCTGCGGCAATGCTGCTCCGCTACTCATTTGATATGGACAAGGAAGCGGACGCTGTGGAAAATGCCGTTAACAAGGCTCTTAAGGACGGCTACCGCACAGGCGATATTATGTCCGAGGGAATGAAGAAGGTTTCCTGCTCCGAAATGGGTGACGTTATTGCGGCTAATATATAATCTTACAAAATAAACTCAAAATCACTTTTAATGTCATTTGATGTTAAAAGTGATTTTTGTCTTTCTTGACATATCTTCAATTTATGGTATAATTAATATGGATTATTATTTATTGGAGATTATTATGATACTGTCATTAGAAAATGTAAGCAAAATTTATAACGGAAATACCGTTCTCGATAACGTCGCACTAACGATCGAAGACCACGACAGGATAGGTCTTGTGGGGGTAAACGGCTGCGGAAAATCTACCTTGCTGAACATTATCACAGGCAAGGAAGAACCCGAAACACAGCCCGAACCAAACGTTGCAAAGGTAGCGGTAACAAAAAGCGCCTCCATAGGTTTTCTTGCGCAGAACACGGGACTTGACCGTTCAAGCACTATAATTGAGGAAATGACTTCCGTATTTTCGGAGCTGCTGAAAACTGCCGATGAACTGCGCAGACTTGAAGAGGAAATGGGCAGTCCCAAGGCTCACGAA
This sequence comes from Oscillospiraceae bacterium, assembly GCA_051881775.1. GTDB lineage: Bacteria > Bacillota > Clostridia > Oscillospirales > Ruminococcaceae > UMGS363. Next base: position 31,011 of record JBJEQN010000054.1, read on the forward strand.
AACCCCGAACACTTTAAGGAAATTTCCGAGGAATATGCAAGAAAGACCGCCTACTTTGAATCAAGGGACGGCTATCTTATAAATGTAAAGATAAACAAGGTCTTAAACGGTATGGGCTTTGCTCCCGATACTTACGACAGAGTTATTTCCACCCTCAGCGGCGGAGAAAAGACCCGTCTTGCCCTTGCAAAGCTGCTCCTTGAAAGCCCCAATCTGCTTATCCTTGATGAGCCGACCAACCACCTTGATTTCAACACAATTATGTGGCTTGAAGACTATTTGCAGGACTACAAAGGCGCTTTGCTCATCGTTTCCCACGACCGTTACTTTCTGGACAAGCTGACAACGTCCATATGTGAAATAGAACGAGGCAGATTAAAGCGCTACAAGGGCAATTACACCGCCTTTACAAAGCTGAAAGAAGCAGATGTGACCCGTCAGCTTAAAGAATACGAAGCACAGCAGGCAGAGATAGCAAAGCTGCAGGACTTTGTTGACCGCAATCTTGTGAGAGCCACAACTTCAAGCATGGCAAAAAGCCGCATAAAGAAGCTTGAAGCTATGGAGATCATAGAAAAGCCTGTAACGCATCAGAAATCTGCAAAAATCAGGTTTGAATATGATGTCGTGCCACCTATTGACGTTCTGACGGTAAGAAATATCGATATTTCCGTCGGTTCGGGCTATGACAGGACAACTCTTGCAGATAACGTTTCCTTTGATGTGAAGCGTGGGGAAAAGCTGGGCGTTATCGGTTCAAACGGAGCCGGAAAATCCACGCTGCTTAAAATCATTCAGCGCCTTATCCCCTGCTCCCACGGTTCAATAGAATGGACGAAGAACATTAAAATTTCCTACTTTGACCAGGAAAACTCACAGCTTAACTTCAACAATACCGTTATGGAGGAAATTCACTCCCGATACCGCACTATGACCGACCAGGCGATAAGAACTCTGCTTGGAAACGTAAGAATGGTTGGAGAAAACGTGTTCAAACCTATCAGCGTTATAAGCGGCGGCGAAAGAGCAAAGCTGTGTTTTGCCATAATGATGCTTGAACGAGGCAACGTGCTTATTCTTGACGAGCCTACCAACCATCTTGACATTGACACAAAGGAAGTGCTTGAAAAGGCGCTGTGCGAGTTTGACGGAACTATTATTTTTGTATCCCACGACCGTTACCTTTTAAACAAGCTGGCAACAAGGATAATTGAGATAACCCCCGACGGCATTGAAAACTACAAGGGCGGATTTGACGATTTTATGGAAGTAAAACGTGCGAGAAGCCTTGCCGAACAGCAGAAGCTGGACGCTGAACGTGCGGAAAAGGCAAAGCAGGCTGCCGCAGAGAAAAATATCAAAAGCTACCGCAGCAAGGAGCAGCGTGCCGCAGACGCAAAAAAGCGCAACAGGATAAAAGAGCTTGAAAAGGAAATAGAAAAGCTGGAAATCGAAATGCAGCAGCTTCAGGAGGAAATGTCAGACCCTGAAGTTTGTCAGGATTATCAGCTTATGCAGGAAAAATGCTCCCTGTTTGAAGAAAAGAAGGCACTTTCCTCCGAATATTCCGATGAATGGCTTATGCTTTCAGAAGAATTTGAGGGATAAAATCATATCAACAAAATTCCGACAGGATTTCTTTACTGCCGGAATTTTTATTTTATTCTCATCAAAATTACAGTATTTTTATGCTGAATTTAGTGCATATATACAAATCAACAAGATATATATTGACATATTATATTATACGTCGTATAATATAGATAAAGTTAAGCAATCAGTTTGAAAATTTATAGTTTTCAAACACGGGTTTTGCTTCAAGCTATTATGAAAAAGCAAAACTCAGAAAGGAGTGACATATATGGTATTTCCGGTGAGCGCAGCATTGCTTGACGCACTTGTGCTTTCCGTTGTTTCCAAGGAAGATACCTACGGATATAAAATAACGCAGGAAATAAGAGAAGCAATGGAAATGTCGGAATCAACGCTTTACCCTGTTCTGCGCAGACTAATGAAAAATGATTTTCTTGAAAGCTACGACCAGGAATATATGGGCAGGAACCGAAGATATTACAGGATAACCTGCAAGGGCAAGGAACAGCTTGACCTGTATCGGCAGGAATGGGGTTCATATAAAAGCAAAATTGATAAACTTTTGATACTTGATGATATAGACGGGAGTGAAAATATCATATGACCAGACAAGAATATCTGAGCGAACTCAGCTCAAACCTTATGTCCCTTTCCGCTGAGGAAAGAGAGGACGCTGTCAGATTTTATGAAGAATATTTTGAGGACGCAGGTCCGGAGAACGAAGCTGCGGTAATGGAAGAGCTCGGCAAGCCTTATGCACTTGCAAAAAGCATAATCTGCGAGCAGTCGGCTTACTCAAAAAGCCAGTCCTATGCAAAACTTAAAGCAAGCAGGTCTATGGGAACGGCAGGCGCTTCTGCGGCAGACAATTCCGCAAACGCAGAGCCGGACGTTATGCCCGGAAAGGACGCAACACCTCACACCCAGTACACCGCATACAACTATTCTTACGAAAACAGCGGCTCCGCTCAGGCAAATGCAGAAAAACAGCAGAGCGAAACAGACACCGCTTCAAAGAATTACGACACATCATATGAAGCCTACAAGGAAAATTACCGTTCCTCCGCTTCATCATCGGGTCAGACCTACACAAGCAAGCCTCGCAGCAGTGATAACACCGCAATATTTATCCTCGGACTTATCTTCGGCGCAATTTTCGGTATTCCCCTGCTGATCTTTCTGATAATCACACTTATAGGCATCGGGCTTGGAGCGCTTGCATTAGCTGTTTGTGCAGTTATCTTCATTATTCTTGGTCTTGTGGGTCTGGCTTCGGGTTCGGGACTTATCCTTATATGCGTAGGCGTTGCCGCTGCAGGTCTGGGACTTATCCTTTCCGTTCCTGCTGTGCTTGGAATAGGAAAACTTATCCCCTGGATATTCAGACAGATAGGAAAATTCTTCAAAAAGTTTGCGGGAGGTGTGGCGTAAATGAAAAAATACTGTATTTTTGCCGCAACTGCGGGATTTATACTGCTGATAGCAGGTCTTACGCTTGGAGGCATCTGCGCTTCTATGGGTTACGATGTGGAAGAAGCGCTTGACCGTGTAGGCTTCGGAAATTCGTCAAGCAATAGTGCGTCATTAGAAACGACCTATACCTATTTTGAAGGCACAGAAGAAGCAATTGAAAATTATAACAGCTATTCCGTAAGCTTAGGCATTCCTGATAATTTTAAAGGCATTTCTGTTAACATTCCCGTTGCAGACATATATATTTCCAATGGATACGGCGATCTATCGGTTTACGCATACGGAATAGACACCGCAAAACTCTCCTGCGCAGTGAACGACAGCGGTATTCTTGAAATAAATTATGATAACTCCTTCCTTGAGGACAAGATACATTTTTCCGAAGATGGATTTGAGTTTTCCGACTTTGAAGCACCCCATGTCAGCGTTAATCTGCCGGAAAATATTATTCTTTCCGATATTTCCGTTACAGCAAAAACAGGCTCGATATACTTTTCCGGCATAACCGCCGAAACGCTCAGCACCTCACTTTCGGCAGGAGATCTCAACCTTGACTGCGTTAACATCAGCGTAAGCTCCGATATTTCCATGACCGCAGGAAACGCTTATATAGACGAATGTGTGCTCAACAATTTCAAAATTTCCAATACGGCAGGTAATATTTACGCAGATGAGACCCGTCTTACGGGAACTGCCGAGATAGATTCACTTGCAGGCAATACAACATTGAATCTGCAGGGTTCTGCCGATGAATACACCTTTGACATTCCAAAATTTGCCGGAGAGTTCACCATTGACGACAGCAGCGTTATCCCCTCCACTTCCGGCAGCAACACACTTAAAATCAACAAGACCGCAGGCAACTGCGAAATAAACTTTAATGACTGATAAGGAGAATATATTATGAAAAGACTTACAAAATCAAGCTCAAACAAAATGATCTGCGGCGTTTGTGCAGGTATTGCAAATTACTTCAACATCGACCCTACAATAGTAAGACTTATCTGGGTATTGCTCGTACTCTGCGCAGGAACAGGCATTCTCGCCTACATTATCGGCGCAATAGTTATCCCCAGCGAAAACGACATCTCGGTGATGTAATTCCTCCATAAAACGACCGCCCGACGGATGATAGGTTCCGTCGGGCGGTTTTGTATTTATTTACAAATTACCAAGTGCGTGAATTAAGCTCTCTGAACTGAGCAACCGTGGGAACGTGGGAATTAAGTCCGCCGTCCACGTTGATTATCTGACCGGAAACATAAGCGCTCTCGTCCGAAGCAAGATATACGCACATATGACCTATATCCTCGGGGCAACCGTAACGATTGACCATAATATTGCTGAGGAAAATATCCTTAAGAGCCTGAGGAACGTAAGCCTCATTTTCCGGCGTAACGATAAGACCGGGTCTTACGCAGTTGCAGCGGATATTCTGCTTGCCGTACTGGAGTGCAGTAGCCTGTGTAAGCAGATTTACGCCTGCTTTTGCACAAGCATATGCGGTAGAACCAAGGTCGCCGCTGCAGGAAGCCATAGAACCGATATTGATAATAGAGCCGCCGTTCTCGTTTTTCTGCATATAAGGAAGCACACATTTTGTAGCGTAGAACGTACCTCTCATATCACTCTGGAAAATACTGTCCCACATTTCAAGGGAAAGTTCATCAACACGTCCGTCCTTCAAAGCAACATTTGCCGCATTGTTTACTAAAATATCTATTTTACCATACTTTTCAGCGGTATCCGCAAAAAGTTTTTCTATACTTTCCGCAGAGGTAATATCCATAAAATGATAGGAGGCCTCTCCGCCGTTTTTCGTAATGCTCTCAACAACAGCCTTTCCCTTTTCCTCACGACGGCCGCAGACCACTACCTTGGCACCCTCAGCTACAAACAATCCGGCAATACCAACACCGATTCCGCTTGTCGAACCTGTAACAACTGCAACTTTTCCGCTTAATCTGCCCATAAGAAAACCTCCTGTAATTTTTTTCATCGTATTTTGGGAATAAACCCTTATTTAATTATACATTATTTACATAAAAAAGTCAAGTGCAAAAATTTTTATACAAAGGAAAACCGCCCGACGGAACAGATCCGCCGGACGGTTTTTATAAGAAGGGTTTTTGGGGGTAGCAAATTAATTTATGCGATAATATCGCACTCTGCGTATTCGCCTGCAGCGGAAGCAGCATCCTCATATGCGCCGTAAGCCCTTTCGCTTATAACGACAACATAATCGGAAGCGTGTGTGAGCGTAAAGTCTGCATTTCCGTCGGAGATCATATCGCAGTCTACAAATTCAAGCTTTTCCGTCTTGGGGTTATAGTAGAACAGATTTGCATAAAGTCCGTCATACTCATTGCCGAGAGGAAGTGTAAGCTGTCCTTCAAAGCCGAAGTCGCCGCTGTACTCGATCTTGTAACGCTTAACGGCTTTAGCCTTCTTAATGTCCTCAAGCTCGTCAATTGCCTTCTGAGGAACAGCCTTGGAACCCTTGGTCACCTTAAGGTTAACATCGTGGGGGTCGGTAACGGTCATGCCGTTAACAGTCCATACGATACCGTCTTCCATTTTGATAACAAGGTCAATATCCTTGCCCTGAATTTCCTTAAAAATGTTCTTGGGAACCTTCTTTGCGCCGTTCATATCAACTTCAACTGTGCCGCCGTTGGGAGTTTTCTTTATCTCCTTTTCAATTGCGGACCAGCCCTGTCTGCCTTCCTTGTCAACGATATAGGGCAGACCGGAAGCGCTTGTTCCGGATGAAGAAGAACCGGAAGATGATGAACCGCCTTCGCTGTTCTTGCCGGGGAAAATCTGATCAATAAGTGCGGTGTAGCTGTAACCGCATACGGAGCAAGTCATATCGGAAGTTGTAAATCCGCTGCTTTCACCCCATACATGAGCACACTTTGCAGTAGTGTCGCCGCACTCTGTGCATTCCTGCCAGTGTCCGTCTTCATCGAATTTCCATTCATAGTTATGGGTGTGTTCATTTTCTTCTTCGGAACCGCTGATATTTTCGCTTCCTGCGCCGCCGATACCGATAAGAACGCTGAAGGTCTGAGTTTCGCCTGCGCCGATAGAATTGTTTTCCCATCTCCATGTCATTGCGGAGTCAAGATATTCTCCCTCGGCAGCTGTTTCACATTCATTGCTTCCGTAAATAAATAATGTACCATTTTGATAGCTGTTATAATTACCAAAGCTACCATACCAAAGTGCCGAAACGCCCGTTACGCCGGAGTATTTGGAATCGCCGAAGAAGTTGAACTGAGCATAGTCCTCTGTTCCATTAGGCTTTGTATAATGATCTAAAGGATAATCTTCATCATCATCGCCGCCTCTGGAAACCATCTTAAAGCCCTTAGTGTCACTGAAAGGAGTAATAACTGCGCCGTCATCATCGCCTATCTGAACATCGGCGCCGCTTGCAAGTGCATAATCTACCGCACTGTCGCCGGTGTTCTTAACGGTATACACTACCTTAATCTGCTTGCCATCATTTACAAACTGCAGATCAATACCGACCTTTAAGCCGTTGTCAAGAGCATTGGCAGAATCAAAGGGAGCTGCATTTACATCATAATAATTATCGCCGACTTTTATCTTTGTTTCGTAACCCTCATCCTCATAAGTGGTAGGTCTCCAGTTACCGTTGAATTTACCCTGAATGTCAAAGTTTCCGGATTTATACAAATATGACATTATGCCGTTGGAATCTGTTATGTAACCATTATCATCGTCATCGTCATCACCGGAAGAAGCTGTTGTTGTACCGAGGGGATAACGGACAACAAGGTAACCGTCATCATTTATTGCCATCTTTATAAGTTTTCCGTCAGCACTGCTTGCAGTTACATTTGAGTCAAATGAATAATCTGTAGCAGGTTTAATAGCTATCCACACATAATAATCAGTGCTTGCAGCATAGATGTGACTATTTCCACACTCTGAATCAGCTATCCAGCAATCATCTATTTCATAATTTGCATTCTCGGAAACAGTAAAAGCATCTGTTATTGAATAATCAATTTCTTCACCTGCAACCATTTCATCGGGGAGCGCTTCCGTATCAACATTAACGGTCACTGCGGTGATAACATTGCCGTCGGTTGAAGGATCATCCGGGTCGGGGCAATCCTTGGAAGGAGTTGTGGAGTATATCTCCAAAACGCCGTTATCCTCTCCGTCAACAGTACATCTCCATGTGCCGCCGCAGAGAACATCTCCGTCGCCATCCACGTTAGCTTGGTATTTTGATTTCAGAGTAATAATGCTTCCGTAAGTAAGTTCTTCTTGATAATAATATAAATAATTAGAGTCAATATTATTATCGTCAATGTATCCAGCCGCTACTGCAGATTCATATGTATCGGCATAGAACTTTTTCCTGCCGGTTTTAAAAGTATCAGTATTTACATAGATCTTTTTTCCGGGCTCAATATCCATATATCCTGCAGCTTTGATCTGATCGGTTGTTACGTCATACTCGCTTGAGTCGGAAGAACCCTCAACAGCCGTGCCGAGAGGATAAATAACCACAATTTCTGTATCACTTGTACGCTCGTAATTTAATTCACTGTCTGTACCCGATACCTTAACTTTTAAAGTACCCTCAGGTGCAAATGTTGTACCATCAGTGGCGATGATGAGCCTCCACCTAAAATAATAACTTTGACCAAGTTCAAATGGAGCATATGTATTAGTTTCTTCATCAAAAATTGAATTACCTGATGAGTCACAAATACCGATGGTAGCTTCGTTAAAGGTATAGTCACCGGAACTTGCGAAGCTCGAACATATCCTGTTTGCTTCCTCCCCTGTAAGCGATTGACCTGCAATCAAACTTGTGGGGAGCGATGATGTGTCAACAATAACGGTTACTTCGCTGATTTCTTCTGCACTTACCGTCATCGGTATGCAAAGCATAACCATCATTGCCGACAGAAATACCGCTAGGGTCCTCCTTAGCTTTGATATTTTCATTACAATTCCTCCTTTATTTTCAACCGTATGCCATGTACGGTTTTTATACAATACCAATATATCATACCAAAAGCGCCAAAAGAGCGCCAAAAATGTCAAAAAATACAGAATTTTATAAAAAACACGGCGGTATTGTTAACAAAAGCTACAACACCACCGGGATTTCTATTATTTTATTTATCTTGCATATTCGTTAAAGGATTTCATCTCCGCCTTGGTCTTATACATCTCCCTATCCGCCCGTCTGAACACGGCTTCGTAGCTGTCGTCAGAGTTTTTGTCATAGACCGCCGTGCCTATAGCTGCGGAAACGTGAACAGAGCATTTGTAATTTTTAAGGGTATCGGTAAATTTTTCCGCAAGGCTCCGACATTCTTCGGCGCCCGTGTTTTTCATCAGCACAGCGAACTCGTCGCCGCCTATGCGGTAGGTATTTTCACGCCCGAACACCTCCGAAGCGGTGCTTGCGGCGGCAATGATAAGCTCGTTGCCCTTTCCGTGACCGAGAGTGTCGTTTATATGCTTCAAGCCGTTGACATCAATTACCGCAACGGCAAAATCGGCTGTTCCCTTTTCAATGTTGTTTCTCAGCGCCGTAATATCCCTCAGATAAGCGGTGTTGTTGTTTACGCCCGTAAGGCTGTCGGTATATGCAAGGCTGTTTATATAGTTCATCTGGGATTTGAGGCGGTCGGCAGTTTCGCTGAAGCTCTCCGCAAGGGTGCCTATCTCGTCCTTTGTATCGGCGGTTATCGAAACGTCAAAATCCCCCTCGGCAAATTTCTTCGCCGCAGCGTCAAGCTCTTTCAAGGGGCGTATCATCTTCTTGACTATGCCCGAGCTTACAAAAATAAATATAAGGGATATAATACAGCCGCAAAGCACAATATGGAGCATAAGCAGGTTTTTGTTTTTGTTTATCTCCAGAGCAGGAGCCGCCACCGCAAGATACATTCCGTTGTCAAGATGCCGCAGAGCCGTCTGCATTTTCTTTCCGTCTATTTCGTAGTCATATATCTTTTCGGAATCAAGAACAATGTCTTTTTCTTCGGAATAAGCCGTCAAAGAGGTGTTGTCCGAATAATAGCTGCTGTTTTTGCTGTGCACAACGTTTAGACCGCTGTCGGTAAGGTAGCCGTAACCCGTTTCATACAGCGAGATACTGTCGATAAACTGCGTAAGATAGCTGAAATCAATGTCCATACCGGCAACCCCGACAGCTGTTCCGTCCTTATAAATTGGCGACACATAAGAGATCATATAAATGCCGATATTTTTATTGTAATAGGGCTGGAGCCACACCGCTTTTTCTTCCTGCAGCGGTATATAATACCAGCCAACGTGTTCCACATCATCGGGGCTGTAAGCAAACAGGTCGGTAAGCTCGTTTTCTTCAAAAGCGCCGCTCTGCAGATCTCTTACTATAAAAAAGCCCTGATTATCCCCTGTTATTTCGGGGCATATTCTTACATAATATGTAACTGCGCCCTCTGTTTTTTCAGCGGCGGTCATACCAAGCGCTCTTAGTTCATCCAGATAGCTTTGGAGATAATCGTGGTCGGAGGCAAGCTTTTCCGCACCTTCAAGATTATCCACCGCATACTGGGTCACAATATCCACCGACTGCTCGATACGTCCGAGAGTGCTGTTAAGCTCCTGTGCCTTTTCGCTGCAAAGCAGGTTCAATATTTTGGCAGAATCGCTGTCCACCGTTATTTCAGAGATAAAAATACCTATTCCGCCGATTATTGCAGCGGAAACAATAATGCACGTTAAAATCAAAATAATAATTTTTGTCTGAATAGATCTCATAAACGCCACCTCTGTTATTATATTGATTATACCTTCTTATAAGCGCCAAAAGAGCGCCACAAAATGCAGTATATGCGTTTATAAGCTCATTCTATGCCAATATGTCTGAGTTCGCCCCATGAATATTGATACATATACTCGCCCCGATAGGCATTTATCCCCTCCGCCTTGCCGTCAAGCCAGTCGTAATAATCGCACTGCACCTTTTTGGTATCTATTGCAAGTGAACCTCTCTGCTGTATTATAACATCGCCGCAGCCGCAGCTTTTCAGCACGGACAGCATATCACGGCGCACGCTTTTGAAATAGACCGCCTTTCCTTCAAGGTCATCGTCGTTTTCCCACAGTACGGATATTGCTTCCCCGTTTGTACACATTGCTCCGTTCCTGTCCACAAGATACGCCAAAAGCTCCTTTGCCTTGCTGTACTTGAAGGAAAGAGGCTTTCCGTCAGCGAACACCTCAAAGTTGCCGAAGGTCTGTATGCAAAGCCGTTTTCCGTTCTTCTTTTCAACAGGGAAACGCAGATTGTCAAGCTCATCTCTTACCTTTTCCGGCGTAACGGGCTTCATAACATATCCGCTTGCCCTTAGCATCATTGCGTCACCCGTATATTCGGCGTAACCCGTTGAAAAGATTATATTTATCTTCGGGTCAATGGCTTTGAGCCGTTTTGCAAGGGTAACGCCGTCCATTCCGCTCATGCGTATATCAAGAAAAGCGATCTGACATTCATTATTTTTCGCATATTCAAGGACTTCCCTGCCTTTTGAAAAGCCTATGACCTCTGCGCACGGTTCAGCCTTTTTTATAGCTTCTGTCAAGGCTTCAAGAGCCATTTTTTCATCGTCAGCCGCAATTATCTTCATTGGATCTTGCCTCCTTGGGTATTTTTATGACAGCAACGGTGCCTTTGCCCTTTTCGCTGGTTATATCAAGAGTGCCGTTTACCATTTTCCGCAGGCGGTTCCTTACGTTTTCTATACCCACATGAGTTCTGCCGTCGTTTTTCTTCTCGTTAACGTCAAATCCGACGCCGTTATCGGTAACTACCACCTCAAAATGGTCGGGCAGTTCTCTTGCAGCAATAGTAACCGTTCCGCCTTCCTCCGAATCACATATGCCGTACTTTACCGCATTTTCAACGATAGGCTGTACCGTAAGGGCAGGTATGAGAAAATCCTCTGTCTGTATGTCGTAAACAATGTTCAGCTTATCGTCAAAGCGCATTTTTTCAAGGGAAAGATATATTTTCAGATGTTTAAGCTCATCGCTGAACGTAACAGGGCATTTACGGCTGAGAGAAGCCATATTTCCTCTGAGGTAGTCGGAAAAGTCGGAAATAGCCTGCTGTGCTGCGTCAGGGTCCTTGCCGCAAAGGTAATATATGGAATTAAGGCTGTTGTAAAGGAAATGGGGCTGTATCTGACTGAGCATTATTGCTGCACGGCTGTCTGCAAGCTCTGCTGCCATTTTTTCAGCTTCTCTTGCGGCACGGTAATCCGCAGGCACTATCTTTATTATCCGCACAAGATTAAACAGGAACAGCAGCAGGAACACCGTTTTTGAGAATATTCCCGACAGGAGAAGTCCTGCAAACCAGTTCACGGAATCAGCCAAAGCTGCGATTATCAGCGCAATATGTGAAACAAGCTCGGTTCGTCCTTCCTTCGGTTTCCTGCTCAATTCGTATATGCAGCAGCCGAGCATTACCGCAAATGCAGGTATACTAACGGCAAGCCATAATAATGACGTATCGTATATCACACATACTCCGAACAGCGACAGCAGCATTATAATAAAGTCCGCAGCCGCAGAAACGATACACAATACAACAGCGGTTTTATGCGCCCCTGTTTTCATGCACTCCGAAGCGCTTATCAGTATCATAAAGGCAGCAAGCATTACACAAAGCCGAAGTCCGTATGTATTGAACACGTTTAAGCTGCTCCATAGAGAAACGTCTATTGTGTCAAGTGCAAAAAATCCGCCGAAAAACAGCGCAAGGAAGCCTAAATTGCCGATCCTCTTGCCTCCGCCTATACCAAGCAGTCTGAACGCCAGCGAAACCGACACAAGCATAACTGCAGCGATCAGCAATACAAAGCCTATAAACCTGTACGGTTTTCCTGTTTTTAACATATATCCGTCAAACAGATATTCCGATCCCAAATAAATTGAGTTCAGGAAGCTGTCATAAGCGGTCTTATTGCCGAATTTATGGGGATTTTCAAGATGTATTTCTACAATATCCCCGTCCGATATTTTCGGAGTTAGCCATTGTATCCACTGACGGCAGCAACTTGAGGACGTTAAACCGTATTCCGTTCTGCTGTCAAACAGTTCATGTTCTCCGTTTATATAAATATTTATAGCAATGTGGTCAAGATAAAAATTCAGAATAAGCTCTTCAGCCATTACATATTCAAAATTACCCCTTAAAATAAGCTCCCCGTCATATGCCGACAGCTTTGTATCGTCTTCCAAGGGTTTCCATGATCTTCCCCCGTCAAAGCTGTATTCGCCTATGAATTTCTCCTGTATAGGCATAGACATTATAGACTGATTGCTTTTTACCGAAAGCCAAAACAACAATAACATTGCCGTAATAATAACGACAGCCTGAAGTGCAACGCTTAAACGCACTTTTTTCAAAATATATCATTCCAATCACTTTTAATATAAAATACGCATTATACGTTACAAGCTCTGCGCTTATAGGGATAATGCGTATATATGTTTACTTATCTGCCCATTTTATAACAATACTGTCGCCGTAGTTCACTGTGTCCATAAAACTTGCGGCTTTTCCGTTTATGGTGGTTATCATATCTCCGCTTGGAGGAGGATTGTCAATATCTATATCCGCCACAGCCATAAGCTCGATGAATTCGTGGGGCGCATTGTTTGGTCTTGGTTCAAGAACAACGCTCTTTCCGTTAAGAACAACACGGAATTCAGCTGTGCTTTCCGTATCTGCCGTTTCTTCCGTATGTACGTCAGGCTGCTTTGGAGCGGTTTCCTGTTGGGGAATCGTATAATCGGTCTTTATTTCCATTTTTTCGGCAGCAGCCTTGGCAAGTCTGCCCTCTTTTGCTTCAGGGTTCACTACCTTATCCCCCGTTATTATGTCATCGCCTTCACGAAGAATATAATCAAAGGAAAGCAGCCTTCCTCCCTTATAAAAGCTTACGGAGTCGGTATCAAAGGGCATAATATCCATCAGGTCGCCTAGAGTATCGACCTCGCTTACCGTAATTGCATCAAAGTTCTGTATCTGATAATCTCCGTTTACGGTCTTGCCGTTAGCCTGAGCAGTAATGCCTATAAGATATTCCGTACCGTCCACAAAAACCTTTTTGCCCGAAACATCACCTGCTATGTCGGAAATATTCACCGAAGCATTCATTCCGCTTACCGCAGGAGTAAATTCGATAACGTCACCTTGCTTTACCGTATTGTCAAGCGCCGCAGGCATACCGTTCAGCGTTATCTCTCCGGGAACGGCAAACTCACCCTTCAAAAGCTGTTTTTCTCCGTTTAGGGTAAATGTAAGGTTACGTCCCGAACGTCCGATTATCTGATTTGTTTTGAAGCCTGCAAGCATGAGCAGGTCAACTACGGTAACGGCTCTTGTATCAAAAATGCGCATTTTTTTGCCGTTAAGGGTTATAACGGAAAAATCGTAGCCCTTGTTAACGACCGCCGTAATTCCGATACCGATAGGCGTTACATATTCGGGACCGTTAAGACCGGAGCGTCCGAGGGAAATATTCTTAAATGCGTTCTTTCCGCCTACCGCAACACGGTTTTCGGGGATCTCCAGCTTTTCCGCCACAGTCTTTGCCAGGTCGGGAATAAGGCTTCCGCCGCCTACAAGGAACACAGCCGCAGGAGCCTGTCCGTTAGCCTTGACGATATTCTCCGAAATGTTTGCCGCAAGAGAATCCACCGCAGGATAAAGGCTTGAATAAAATTCCTGCGCAGTTACGGTATGCTCAAATCCCAGAATGTCCTTGTAGCTTATCTCTTCCTTGCTGCAAAGCTTCATCTGTTCGGCTGTTTCAAAGTCAACTATGTAATTGCGGATTATTTCCTCGGTAATTTCATCGCCTGCAACCGTTGACATAGCATAAGCAACGATACTGCCGTTCTTTGATATTGCAATATCGGAGGTACCTGCTCCGATGTCAACCAAAGCAATGTTGATAAGCCTTACTTCCGGCGGAATGATAACATTCATAGCCGCAATAGGCTCCAGCGTAAGGCTTGCCACTTCAAGCTCGTTAAGGTCCATAACGGAATAAAGGCTTTCCACAACTATGCTGGGAAGAAAAGCCGCAATAAGCTCTATCTTTACCTTTTTTCCCTTATGTCCAATAAGGCTTTTTATTTTATAATCGTCAAGGAAATAGTTTACTACCGTGTGACCTACGCAATAGAAAACAAGGTTTCCGTCCTTGACCTGCTCGTCAAGCTCGTTCTGTGCCTTGAAAACAGTTTCCACCTCAAAGGATTTTACAGCGTCCTCGGTAATAACGTCCTTTTCCTCAATATCTATTTCCAGCTCCGTGTGCTGTGTTTTGAGCGCACGTCCTGCGGCTGCAATGGCAACTCTGGAAAGAGAAACGCCCGTTTTTTCTTCCAGCTTGTCCTTTACAAGCTTTACTACCCTTGCAACCTCCTGTATATCCTCTATCTGACCGTCTATCATAGCACGCTGCTTATGAGCGGTGGTGTATGAAGAGATCACGGAAAAAACGCCGTTCTCCATTTTGCCGAGTATTCCCACAACATTTCGGGTGCCTATATCAAGAGCAAATATCTCATCTTCGCCCTGACTGCGCTTCTTCACGGACTTAGCTGCCGGTTTTGACCGTGTTGTTTTAGCCGTTTTTCCTTTTTTTGCCGCAGCAGCCGTTTCCTTGGACGAAGCAGGCTTTCTTCCACGTTTTTTCTTTTCGGGCGCAGGGGCAGCTTCCTTTACTGCTTCTGCACCTTCTATCATATTAGCTTCCGAGGGTTTGGACGAAGTATTGCTTTTTACCGATCTATTGGACGTTCTCGGCATAGTAAGCCGCCTCCTTCAATTAATCCTTGATTTTCATTACCGATTTTATCTCTTTAAGCGCTGTGCTGTCGGAAATAATAAGAAGCTTGTCTCCGCTTTTGAGCATTGACTGACCTCTTGGAATAATGAGGGATTCCCCTCTTGTTATGGAAACGATATTGAAAAGGGACGGTATTTTCAGTTCCATAAGCATTTTGCCGTCGTAAACATAATCCTGGGGTATGTCCACCTCAAACAGCGAGACCTCACCGTTGTTAAGCTGCAAAAGCTGCTTTATCTTGGCTGTGTCCACCTCACGCTCGATAAGCGAAGCAATGCTGTCGGTGCTGTTTATTACCGTATCTATGCCCAGAGCCTTTATAACAGCAACATTTTTGGGGTTGTTGGACTTTGCAACGGTCTTTCTTACGCCAAATTCATTTTTTGCAAGCTGACAGGAAATAAGGTTGCACTGGTCGCTTCCCGTAACGCTTATAAATGCGTCCGCTTCGGCTGCACCTGCGGCTCTCAGGGTCTCGCAGTTTGTAGCGTCTCCGAGGATAACGGGAATATCCATTTCATCGGCAATGCGCATACTTACCTCTCTGTTGATCTCAATTACAGTAGGTTCGTGTTTATGTTCGATAAGGGTACGGATAAGATAATATCCGACCTTTCCTCCTCCGACAATAATAACCCTCATAATATCCGTTCTCCTTAATCAACAAATTTGGCGCAAATAAGCTTGTCGCCCTTAACAAGTTCGTAATTGGTAAGAAAGATGCCAACTACGGTGTTGTTTTCATGTTCAATAGCGATAATTGTTTCCCCGTCCTCAAGCTGAAGCTCGCTCAGACGTTTTCCTATCATTTTTTTCTCTATATCCACCCTTGTAACTATCATTGAATGGCTGCCGAGATTAATTTCCCCCGCAACCTCTCTTTCCGTAAGAGCGGAAACAAAGGTCTCCACCGTCATATTGGTGGGACAGATAGTTTCAAGCCCCATTTTTACAAATACATCGTTTTTTATGGGGTCAGTAACTCTTGCATAAGCTCTGGGAACGTTGAAAAACTCCTTAACGAGCTGAATTATCATAAGATTCATATTATCGTCGGGCGTAACAGCGGCAACTGCGTCGCAGCTTTCTATTCCGGCGTTTCTGAGCACATCCTGATCAATAGCTACTCCCACAGTGGTATAACCTCTGAAATCGGGGGAAAGCATGGCAAATTCCTCGTGACGCTCTCCTATTACCGAAATTTCGTGACCCAGCTTGGATAATTTATTACAAAGGTTGGAACCTACCGATCCGCAGCCGATTACCAATATATTCATTGACAGCCGTCCTTTCTCTGCATAGTTTAAAATATCAGATTCTTTTTAATTATAGCACTTTATGACAATAATTACAATACAAAAAAATAAAAAAACAGCCATAGTATTTTTCAAACGTTATTACAACGCTCTTACGGCACATACATTTCAAAAAATATCAACACATTATTCAAGATATATTATAAAAAATCAAGCGTGACCACGATCATCGCAGTCACGCTTTGATTTTGCTCTGTTGTATGCTTTGGGGTTGTCGGGACGGCGTGTGACCGGAGAGATACCTCCCCAGTCCTTACGCTGTTTTTTATAATATTCCCTTTGCAGCTTCTTGCTCATTTTTTCAAGCGGTATATACTTTTTCATTAGTGTACCTCCTTTATTCCTCGCAGGCTCCTGCCTTAAAA